>NZ_JAEUOL010000034.1 GCF_016789985.1 Accumulibacter sp. | reverse complement strand
TCGAGCATCTCTCCCTGCATGACGTCGGTCAGGCCGTAGACACGGCAGATGCCATCGGTCACCGAAACGACGGTGCCCTGGGTGCGCAGATCGGCGCTGATCGCAAGATTCTCGATCTTGCTCTTGATCAGTTCGCTGATTTCGGAAGGATTCAACTGCATGGAAATTCTCCTAGTTCTTGAGCGCCAACCGCAGGCTCTCGAGTTTTCCGCTCACGGAGGTATCGAGAACCTGGTCGCCAACCACAATCTTGACGCCGCCGATCAGCGATTGATCGACGACCACTTCGGCAGTCAGCCGGGTCTTGAAGCGCGCTTCCAGATCTTCGATCAGCGCCTTGCGCTGCTGCTCGTCGAGAGGAAAGGCGCTGTAGATCGTGGCTTCCTTGACACCTTCCTGGGCAGCACGCAGGCTTTCGAAGAGACCAGCGATTTCTGGCAAGGCGGCAAGCCGCTCATTGCTGGCGAGGACCTCGATCAGATTGGCCTCGCTGGCTTCCAGTGCCTTGCCAACCAGCGACTTGAAGAGTCCACTCTTCTGTGTGGCTGACAGTTCGGGATTGCCGATGCAGGCACGCATCTGCTCATCCGTGGCAATTGCAGAAAGCAGCGACAACCGCTCGGACCAAGCCGCCAGCGCCTTGTCTTCCAGCGCAATGCGGAAGACCGCCTCGGCGTATGGGCGCGCGATGGTAACGAGTTCGGCCATGGTTCTAGAGTTCCTGCTTGAGCGCGACCAGCATCTCGGCATGGGCCTTGGCGTCGACCTCGCGCTTGAGGATTTGTTCGGCGCCAGCAACCGCCAGCTCGGCGACCCGACCACGCAGCTCGGCTCTCGCCTGCTCCACCTGCTGTGCGATCTCGGCCTTTGCCGCGGCAACCACCTTGTCGGCCTCCACCTTGGCTGCGACTTTCGCCTCTTCGACCATCTGTACGCCGCGTTTCTCTGCTGCAGCCAGAATCTCGGCAGCCTTCGCCTTGGCATCGCGCAGGGCATCGGCGGAACGCTTGCCGGCCAATTCCAGCTCGTGCTTGCCGCGCTCGCCGGCGGCAAGCCCGTCGGCAATCAGTTTTTGGCGATCTGCCATGGCTTTGGCCAGCGGCGGCCAGACGTACTTCATGGTGATCCAGATGAAGACGCCGAACCAGATCGCTTCGCCAATCAGCGTTGCGTTGATGTTCACGCTAACCTCCTGTCAAGAGTTAGTCCGCAAGGAGAAGCGATCAGCCCTTGACGACGGCGATGAAGGGGTTCGCAAACAGCATGAACAGTGCGATACCGACACCGATCATGGTGACCGCGTCGAGCAGACCAGCAACGATGAACATCTTGACCTGGAGGGTCGGGATCATTTCCGGCTGACGAGCAGCACCTTCAAGGAAGCGGCCACCGAGCAAACCAAATCCGATGGCGGTCCCGAGAGCACCCGCACCGATCAGGATGGCGACGGCGATGGCGGTGTTACCAAGCAACATTGACAGAGCGGCTTCCATTGAGTTTCTCCTAGTAAGACATGCTAAATGGGTTAAACAAGGACAACGTGAATCAAACTCGCGACCAGATAGGGGCAGGGACGTCTAGCCGTGCGACTCGCTGGCCATCGACAGGTACACAATGGTCAGCATCATGAAGACGAAGGCCTGCAGGGTGATGATCAGGATGTGGAACAACGCCCAGGGCAGAGCCAGCGGCAACTGCCACAGGCCGAGCAGCGCGATGAGGATGAACACCATCTCGCCGGCATACATGTTGCCGAACAGACGCAGGGAAAGAGAAATCGGCTTGGCGATGTCCTCGATCAGACGGAAAAGCAGGTTGACCGGCGCCATTTTCGCACCAAAGGGAACAGTGAACACTTCATGCATGAAGCCCCCGAATCCCTTCACCTTGAAGCCCATGACGATCATGATGGTGAATACGGTCAGCGACATGCCGAAGGTCAGGTTCGGATCGGTCGTCGGGACCACCTTGAAGTAATGGACACCCGCCGCACCGAGGAGCATCGGCACGAAATCGACCGGGATCAGGTCCATGGTGTTCATCAGCAGGACCCAGACGAAAATCGTTATGGCCAGCGGCGTCACCAAGGGACTCTTGCCATGGTAAGTATCCTTGACCTGCTGATCGATGAAGGATATGAGCATTTCGACGAAGGCCTGCATCTTGCCCGGCACACCCGAAGTGGCCTTGCTGGCGAGCTTGGCCATGCCAAGAAAGGCGAACAGACCGAGCAGACCGGAGATGATCAGGGAGTCGAGGTGAAGGGTCCAGAAGCCGTGACCCACCGTCAGGTTGGTCAGGTGATGGACAATGTAACCACTCGCCGTTAGCGGTTCGCCCGAAGCCATATATTCCCCCTGTTCGACTATTGCTGCCGGAGCAGCGCCATCCAATAAACAACAATCGTTGCAGCATAGGCCAGGAAGAGCGGCAAGGCGGCAAGCTGTGCGTAGGTCTTGAACACCAAGGCAAACAGCAGAAGGGTTACTGCAAACTTGTACCCTTCACCAGCCACCTGGGCATTGAATGCCCTCTTCGCGTCGGCAGTCGCCGCCCCGTTTGGCCGCAAGGCCCGCATCGCATAGGCCGATGCGCTTGCCATGGCAATACCACCACCGATCACAGCAGAAACTGCCGCGTGAAACCCGCCTACAAGCCCGGACAGCAAACCCGCCGCCAGAGTCACCACCAACTGACAGCGGAAAAGCCAGCGAACCTGAGGATGCATGGCTAGCTCCTCCAAAACGTTGGCAGGATACCAGACTCGCATAGAGGAATCAAACCGCAAGTGCAAAAAAGTTTGGATTCCCTTGCAAAACGTGCCTTGCAGACCTGCCTGGCGGGCTCCCGGCCGACCACTATGATGCGCCGCATCAATTGCGCAGACGCTGCAGGATGCCGTCGAGCTGGTCAAGGTCTCCGAAGTCGATCAGTACCTTGCCAGCACCACGCTTGTTGGTGCGAATCGCCACCTGCGCACCGAGCAGATCGGCAAGTTCCTCCTGCAATCGCAGCAGGTCACGATCCGGTCGTGCCGGCGTGGCCTCCTTGGGCGGTCTGAGGGCATACTGCACCAGGCGCTCCGTCTCGCGCACCGAAAGCCCTTTCGACACCACCCGCTGCGCCAGTTGTACCTGCAAGGCCCCAGCCAGCGGCAACAGGGCCCGTGCATGCCCCATGTCGATGTCACCACGCATCAACAATTCCTGCGCCGGTGTCGCCAGTTGCAGCAGACGCAACAGATTCGACGCCGCCGGCCGCGATCGTCCAACGGCATCGGCAGCCTGCTGATGGGTCATCGCAAACTCGTCGATCAGTCGCTGCAGACCGAGCGCCTCCTCGAGCGGGTTGAGGTTTTCGCGCTGAATGTTCTCGATCAGCGCCATGGCCAGTGCCGCCTCATCCGGAATCTCCCGGATCAGGGTGGACACCTCGCCTAGGCCGGCCATCTGCGCGGCGCGCCAGCGCCGTTCGCCGGCAATGATCTCGAAGCGCTCGTCGCCGATAGGGCGGACCAGGATGGGTTGCATCAGGCCCTGCACCCTGATCGACGCGGCCAGCTCTTCAAGCGACGCCGGGTCCATGCGCGTCCGCGGCTGGTACTTGCCCGGCTGGATGCTGCCGACCGGCAGGGTGCGCTGCTGCTCCCGGCCTTGCGCGTCATTGCCGGCCAGCAGCGCATCGAGGCCGCGTCCCAGTCCCTTCAGTTTCATGCCCGCGCTCCGGCGATGGTGCCGTCCCTGCCGGCGCCTTGCTTGCCCTGGCGTCGTTCCAGCGTTTCGTGCGCCAGCGCCAGATAGGCCTGTGCACCCTTGGAGCTACGGTCGAAAGCGATGACCGGCTTGCCGTACGACGGAGCTTCGGCCAGACGGACATTGCGCGGGATGATCGTCCGGTAAACCTTGGCACCGAAGTGGCCCTCAAGATCCCGCGACACCTGTTGCGTCAAGGTCGAACGTGGGTCGAACATGGTGCGCAGCAATCCCTCGATCTCGAGCACGGGGTTGAGATGGGCGCGCACTTTCTTCAGGGTCGCCACGAGGTCGGTCAGACCTTCCAGTGCGTAGTACTCGCATTGCATGGGGATCATCACCCGGTCGGCGGCGACCAGACCATTCACGGTCAGCATGTTGAGCGCCGGCGGGCAATCCATCAGGATGAAATGGTAAGCCCCGCGGATATCGCTCAACGCCTCGCGCAAGCGGTACTCGCGCTGTCCGAGATCGATCAGATCGATCTCGGCGCCCGCCAGTTCACGATTGGCCGGCAGCAGATCAAAACCGAAATCAGTGGTCAGCCGCGTGTCCGCCAGCGTTGAACGACCGATCAGGACCTGGTAAACGGTCGGCATCGCCTCGCGCTTGACGATCCCGCAACCGGTGGTCGCGTTGCCCTGCGGATCAAGATCGACCAGCAGCACGCGCTGACCCATCTCGGCCAGGCAGGCTGCGAGATTGACGGCGGTCGTCGTCTTGCCGACGCCCCCCTTCTGATTGGTTACCGCGAGTATGCTTGCCAAGACGACCCTCCCCCAGATACCGCATCGCGACTCATCACCACCAGGTGCCGCTCGCCGGTGATACCCGGCACCGCCAGACGGTGCACCCCGGCCAGCCACACATCAGCCGGCAGACCGGCGATCTCGTCGTCCGGCCGCAGCCCTTTCATCGCCAGCCAACGGCCATTGTCCTGCAGCAGGTGGCGCGACAGTTCGACCAGCAGGGCAAGGTCGGAGAAGGCCCGCGCGGTGATCACGGCGAACCCGGCTGGCGGCCTGTAGGCTTCGACGCGCCCACAGTGTACGGCAATATTGGACAGACCCAGCTCAATTGCCACCTGTCGCAGGAATGCTGCCTTCTTCGAGTTGCTGTCGAGGAGCACGACCTGCAGCTCCGGCCGGGCAATCGCCAGGGGGATTCCCGGCATGCCACCGCCGCTCCCCACGTCGAGCAGCGTCGTCCCCTCGACGAACGGCAGGACGGTCAGCGAATCGAGCAGGTGGTGACTGACCGCCCGCGCGCGTTCGCTCACCGCGGTCAGTCGATAGGTGCGGTTCCACTTGTCGAGCAGGGCAGCGTAGGCCAGCAGCTTCTGCTGCACCGCCAGCGACAGGTCGAGGCCGAGGATGGCGGCACCCCGCACCAGCTGCTCGCCGGGGCTCATCCGTCACAGCCTGCAGCGCGCTGGTTCTGCGTGTCACGCTGCCCGCGTTTCAGACTGACCAGCAGGATCGAGATGGCCGCCGGTGTCACTCCCTGGATGCGCGATGCCTGGCCAATGGTCTGTGGCCGGTGCAGGGTGAGTTTGTCGCGCACCTCGCGAGACAAACCGCCAACCTGGCAGAAATCGAAATCCTCCGGAAAGCGCAACTCTTCGCTGGCCAGGTTCCTGGTCACCTCGTCCTGTTGCCGTTCGATGTAACCCTGATACTTGGCCTGAATCTCGACCTGCTCGATGACCCGCGGATCACTCACGCCGGCCTCGCTCGAAGCCTCGCCGAGGGGCAAGCTCAACAAGGCAGAATAGCTGACAGCCGGCCGTCGCAACAGATCGTGCAGGGTGGAGTCGCGCTCCAGCGGCTGGCCGAGGACACGCAGAGCCTCATCATCGGCCAGCTGCAGCGGATGAACCCAGGTGGACTTCAAGCGCTCCTGTTCGCGGGCGATTGCCTCTCGCTTGGCACAGAAGGCCGCCCAGCGATGGTCGTCCACCAGTCCGAGACGGCGCCCCGTCTCGGTCAGGCGAAGGTCCGCGTTGTCCTCGCGCAATGACAGGCGGTACTCGGCGCGGCTGGTGAACATGCGGTAAGGCTCCGACACGCCGCGAGTGATCAGGTCGTCGGCCAGCACTCCGAGATAGGCCTCGTCGCGGCGTGGCGTCCACGCCGCTTTCTCCTGGACCTGCAGTGCGGCGTTGGCACCCGCCAGCAGACCCTGCGCTGCGGCCTCCTCGTACCCCGTGGTGCCATTGATCTGGCCAGCCAAGAAGAGCCCGCGGATGGCACCGGTCTCCAGCGAGGCGTGCAGGCGTCGCGGATCGAAGTAATCGTATTCGATGGCGTACCCGGGGCGCAGGATATGGCAGTGCTCTAGCCCGCGGATCGAACGAACGATGGCCAGTTGCACGTCGAAAGGCAGGCTGGTCGAGATCCCGTTCGGGTAGATCTCGTGCGTCTCCAGACCTTCCGGTTCGAGAAAGATGTTGTGACTGTCCTTGCTCGCGAAACGATGGATCTTGTCTTCGATGGACGGACAGTAGCGCGGTCCGACACCCTCGATGACCCCGGTGTACATCGGCGAGCGATCGAGGTTGTCGCGAATGATGGCGTGCGTCCGCGTATTGGTGCTGGTGATCCAGCACGGTAGCTGCGCCGGATGCCGACTCGCCGCGCCAAGAAACGAGAAGACCGGCAAGGGATCGTCGGAATGCTGCTCGGCCATCACCGAGAAGTCGATCGTCCGGCCATCCAGCCGCGGCGGGGTGCCGGTTTTCAGACGGCCGACCGGTAGCTGCAGTTCACGCAGACGCGCTGCCAAAGAGGCGGAGGGCGGGTCACCCATGCGACCGCCGGTGTAATTCGCCAGACCGACGTGGATCAGACCGTTGAGGAAGGTACCGGTGGTCAATACCACGGCGCGGGCGGCAAAACGGATGCCGAGCTGGGTAACCACGCCGGCCACCCGATCGCCCTCGACGATCAGGTCGTCACAGGCCTGAGCAAAGATCGTCAGACCCGGCTGATTCTCGAGCCGGCGGCGAATCGCCTGTCGATAGAGCACGCGGTCGGCCTGCGCGCGCGTTGCGCGCACCGCGGGACCCTTGCTGGAGTTGAGGATGCGGAACTGGATACCGGCTTCGTCGGTCGCCTCGGCCATCGCCCCACCCAGGGCATCGACCTCCTTGACCAGGTGTCCCTTGCCAATGCCGCCGATCGACGGATTGCAGCTCATTGCACCCAGCGTTTCCAGGTTGTGAGTGAGCAGCAGCGTCCTGGCGCCCATGCGCGCGGCGGCGAGCGCCGCCTCGGTGCCGGCGTGACCGCCACCGACGACGATGACCTCAAAACGGTCGGGGAAAAGCATGGACTGTGTGGACCTCGGCACCGGAAGGAAGGCGGCAAAAGCGCGGAATTCTACGCCAGTTCGCTGAAACATAACAGGTTTCCGCAGGTGCTGGCGGGCCGCAGGAATGTTTCGCCGGCACCTGCCGGCGGTCGCCCGGCTGTTTCGCCACGCGCATGCGGCGCAACTGGAGATAGAATTCATTGTGGATCGCTAGGCGGACTGCCAGCGAGAAGCCAACGAATGGACAAGCGAAAACGGAAGCGCAGATCGGCTGGGTGGGGCAGAAACCTCATAGTCGTTGGCTATGACACGAATTATCAGAATCAATTGGAACAATCCTGACGGGTCTACTACCATTCGCCCGTCGCTTCTTTTCATTCACCGAACTCGAAGGAGAGCTCACGATGTCCCTGATCAACACCGAAATCAAGCCATTCAAGGCCACTGCGTTTCACAATGGCAAGTTTGGTCCCGTATCCGACGCCGACCTCAAGGGAAAATGGTCCGTCGTCGTCTTCTATCCAGCCGACTTCACCTTCGTCTGTCCGACCGAACTCGGTGACTTGGCCGACGAATACGATTCGTTCCAGAAGATCGGCGTCGAGGTCTACGCGGTATCCACCGACACGCATTTCACCCACAAAGCGTGGCACGACGCTTCCGACACGATCAAGAAAATCCGCTATCCGATGATCGGCGACCCCACCGGCACGATCACGCGCAACTTCGACGTGATGATCGAGGAAGAGGGCCTGGCGCTGCGCGGCACCTTCGTGATCAACCCGGAGGGCGTCATCAAGGTCTGCGAAATCCACGACCTCGGTATCGGTCGTGACGCCAAGGAGCTGCTGCGCAAGGTGCAGGCGGCCCAGTACGTGGCCAGCCACCCGGGCGAAGTCTGCCCGGCCAAATGGACGCCGGGTGACGCCACCCTCGCCCCGTCGCTCGATCTGGTCGGCAAGATCTAGCGGGAAACCGGGCGCGCTGCCCACGGGTTCTTCGGCAGCGCGCTCCCGGGTCTCAGTGCAAAGGGGCCGCAAAGCACTGCTTGGCGGCCCTTTTTCAATGCAACTCGTCAATGGAGAAAGAGCCGTGCTCGACGCGAACATCAAGACTCAACTGAAAACCTACCTCGAGAAGATCCAGCAGCCGATCGAACTGGTCGCATCGCTCGACAACAGCGACCGAGCGCAGGACATGCTCGCCCTGCTGCAGGACATCGCCGCACTGTCCGACAAGGTCGGCCTCAGGCAGGGTGGCGACGCCGCCCGCAAGCCCTCGTTTTCGGTGGGACGCCCTGGCGAAACGGCGCGCATCAGCTTCGCCGGCATCCCGATGGGGCACGAGTTCACCTCGCTGATCCTCGCGCTGCTGCAGACCGGCGGCCATCCGCCCAAGACGGAAGCCAGCGTACTGAACGAAATCCGCGCCATCTCGGGAAAGTTTCACTTCGAGACGTTCATTTCGCTGTCCTGTCACAACTGCCCCGACGTCGTCCAGGCGCTCAACCTGATGTCGGTGCTCAATCCCGGCATCAGCCACCAGATGGTCGACGGCGCTCTCTACCAGGACGAGGTCACGGAGCGCCAGATCATGGGGGTACCGACGGTTCTCTTGAATGGCGAGCATTTCGGGCAGGGCCGCATGACGCTCGAGGAGATCATCGCCAGGATCGATGGCGGAGCCGCGCAGCGCGAAGCCGACAAGATCGCGGCACGCGAACCCTTCGACGTGCTGATCGTCGGTGGTGGTCCGGCCGGCGCCGCCGCCGCCATCTACGCCGCACGCAAGGGCATTCGCACCGCTGTGGTGAGCGAACGTTTCGGCGGACAGGTGCTTGATACTCTGGCGATCGAGAACTTCATTTCGGTCAAGGAGACCGACGGCCCGAAACTTGCTGCCGGACTCGAACAGCACGTCAGGGAGTACGAAGTGGACATCATGAACCTGCAGCGTGCCGAAGCACTGCTGCCGGCCGGCGAAAACGGGCTGAACGAGGTCCGACTGGCCAGCGGCGCGACGCTACGCGGCAAGACGGTGATCATCGCTACCGGGGCACGCTGGCGCGAGATGAACGTCCCCGGCGAAAAAGCGTATCGCGGCCATGGTGTGGCCTATTGCCCACATTGCGACGGGCCGCTGTTCAAGGGCAAACGGGTGGCGGTCATTGGTGGCGGCAACTCGGGAGTCGAGGCGGCGATCGACCTCGCCGGGGTGGTCGGCCATGTCACGCTGTTCGAGTTCGAACAGGTCCTGCGTGCCGACGCGGTGCTGCAGAAGAAGCTCTACAGCCTGCCCAACGTCGTGGTGATCACCTCGGCGCTGACCACCGAAGTGACGGGTGACGGCAAGAAGGTCAACGGCCTCGTCTACACCGACCGTGCCAGCGGCGAGAGTCACCGTATCGAACTCGAAGGGGTATTCGTGCAGATCGGGCTGCTGCCCAACAGTGACTGGCTCAAGGGAACGCTGGCCCTCTCGCCGCGCGGCGAGATCGAAGTCGACGCGCGCACCGAAACCTCGCTACCCGGTGTATTCGCAGCAGGCGACGTGACCACCGTGCCCTACAAGCAGATCGTCATCGCCATGGGCGAGGGATCAAAGGCGGCACTCAGTGCCTTCGATTACCTGATTCGCAGCCCGGTCTCCTGAGGTGCTCCCCGACTGGCTGACAGCAGGCGGCCGGACCCCGGCACGCCAACTCGGCTGGTGCCCTGGCTGGGTGATTTATGGCGGCGTCCCCTGGGAGCGGCCGGTGAACGCTTGCTGGGGCCGGGAACGTCCGGTAAGGTGGATGGCGTGAAACCACCCGACACGACCACTGATCTGCTGTACAAACTCGGCGACGAGTTCAAGCGCAAACGCGCCCTGCTGATTGATCGATATCCGAATGCCCGCAGCTCGCTGCGCCTGATGCTCTCATCGATCGGCGTGACCTCGGTACACAACGCCGGCAGCTCTGCGGAAGTCCTGCGGCAGGTCAAGGCGCACAGCTTCGACATCATTCTCTCCGACTACCAGCTCGAGGACGGAAGGGATGGTCAGCAGTTGCTGGATGAGCTGCGTCAACAGCATCTGGTACCACTGGCCACCGTTTTCATCATCGTCACCAGCGAACGAACTTACCATAGTGTTGTGTCGGTGGCCGAACTGGCACCGGACGACTACCTCATCAAGCCGTTCACGAGCGACGAGCTCCGGAACAGGCTGGTTCGGGCGGTATACAGGAAGCAATTTTTTGCTCCGATCTACGAGCAACTGGACAATGGTGCCTATGCGCTGGCTCTGCTTGCCTGCGACCGCCTGCTGGCACAGGAGAGCGGATTTCTGTTCGACCTCCTGCGCTACAAGGGCGAGATTCTGAACGTCCTGGGACGCCACGGCGAAGCGCAGGCAGTGTATGAGCAGGTCCTGGCCCAGCGCGTCGTACCCTGGGCCCGCATGGGGCTGGCGATCGCCTTTCGCAGTCAGCAGCAGCTCGGCGAAGCGGCAGCACTGGGACAATCTCTGGTGGAGGATTTCCCCGAGTTCACTGCAGCTTACGACTTCCTTGCCGAGGTCCGCGAAGAAATGGGCAAACTCGATGACGCGCAGGAAGTCCTGCTGCGAGCCGCGGCGAAATCGCCCAAGAACGCGGCAAGGCAACGACTGGTGGGTGACCTGGCGGTGCGCAACAACGACCTGCGAACCGCCGAGAGGGCTTACGGGAGGGTACTCGACCGTCGACGCGGCTCGACACTGAGCAGCATAGACGACTACACCAACCTGTCGCGCGTCATGCTCGAACAGGGCCAGATTGATGGGGCGCGCAAGGTGGCCGAAGAACTGCGGCGCGACTGGCGGGGCAGCAAGCCGGGAGAAATGGCGGCGCTGGTCATGGAGAGCCTATGTTCCGACAGGGACGGCAACCCGGCGAAGGCACAGGAAGCCGTGGAAAAGGCTCTGGCGCTGAGCGCGACGCTGACAGAGTCCGGACGAAGCTCGCGGATCTCTCAGCAGTTGACACTCGATCTGGCGCAGGCTTGCCTGGCAACCGGCAAGGAAGAACCGGCCAGGGCAATTCTCCGCCAGGTAGCCGCCGAGAACCACGAAGATCGCAACACGATCGCCCGGATCGAGAGCCTCTACGCCAAGGCAGGCAAGATCGAGGACGGCCAGGCGCTGCTGGCTGAAGTCGGAAAGGAAATCGTCGACCTCAACAATCGCGGTGTTCTCGCCGCACGCAAAGGCGATGTCGAGGGATCGGTCAAATTGCTCATGGAAGCCGCGGAAAGGGTCCCCAACCTTCGGTTTCTGGTCAATGCGGCAAAAGCCATCTTCACCCTGCTCGAACTCAAGGGTTGGGACGCCGCCCTCGCCAGACAAGGCCTGCGCTTCCTTCAACTGGCGCAGGCCAAGGACCTGCGCAACCCCAGGATCATTTCGGCCCGCGAACTCTACCAGCGCGTCGCGCGCAAATACGGGATTGCAGTGGTACCACTCGCCGCCGCGCAGCGAGTCGACGAAAAACCCGCGAGCTAGACCTGACGCGCGGCGTGCCCGGCCTCCGGCCGGTCGGGTGCGCACCGCTTGATCGTTGCGCGAGGGGGCGCCTTGGCCACGTCGTCAGGCGGCTGCGCCGCTACCCATTGTTGCAGTTCGGTGAGAAACGCCTTCGCCGGTAGAGACAGCAGCTTCGACCGCAGGTGTACCACCAGCCACGGTTGGCGCAACGGGAAACCGGCAACCTCCAGAATGCACAGGCCCTGCTGCGCCGGATCGGCCAGCAGGGCCTGGCGCGACAACACCGCCAGGCCAACCCCGCTGGCCACCAACTCGCGGATCGCTTCGTTGCTGCTCACCGTCAGCTTGATGTCGAGCTTGACGCCCACCCGCGCGAGGTGGCGGTCAACCGTCCGGCGCGAACCGGAACCTGGTTCGCGCAGAATGAAGCGCTCGCTGCTCAGCGCAGCAAGCTCGATTTGGCGCCCAGCCGCCCAATGGTCTTCCGGAGCGATCACCACCAACTCGTTGTCAAGCAGGGGATGGGTGGTGACCTCCAAGTCTTCCGGCGGGTAGAGCATGATGTAGAGATCGTCGGTGTTGGTACGCATGCGGGCAAGCACATGCTCGCGATCGGCCACCTCCAGTTCAACCAGGATCTCGGGATAGCGGCGACAGAAATCCCCCAGCATGCGCGGCAGAAAGTACTTGGCAGTTGTCACCAGTGCGACGCGCAGCCGGCCACGCTTCAGACCTTTCAGATCGGCGATGGCTGCCTCGAAGCTTGTCCAGACGTCGTCCAAGGCACTCGACGTCTTCAGCATTTCCTCCCCCGCCTCGGTCAAGGCCAGCTCGCGACCTCGCTGCTCGAAGAGCGGCAGATCAAGCAAGTCAACTATCTGCCTGATCTGCAGCGAAACCGCCGGCTGAGTCAAATGCAGGGCTTCGGCTGCCTTGGAAAAGCTTCGATGGCGGACAACCGCAGCAAAGGTTTCGAGTTGTCGAAAAGTGATCCTGCGCCGCGGCATATATAAGCTTCAACAAATGGGTCAGTTGATTATATCTCATTGGACTTTATTCGGCAGCACCCCCATAGTCCCGGTCGTCAGCCAGGAGTGGCCGGCAAACGACCGAACCGAACGACACAAGGAGAAACACACATGCGACATTACACCACCGACAGTACTGAAGCCATGTCACGCGTCGTCGCCCTGGCGCTGCTCGCCGATGGTGCGCTTGACAACAGCGAAATCGAGTCACTGACCAGGCACGGCATCTGTGACCGGCTGCACATTGCCCCCGCCACTCTCGATCGGGTCATCCACGAATTCTGCAACGACCTGCTGCAGTGTGCGAAGGCGCCAAACATCGGGCAGATCGAACTCGATCGTGAACTGATCGATCACCTGCTCGAGGATATCCGCTCACCCGAACTGCAGCAGCAGGCGCTCGGCGCCATCGTCGACATCGTCAATGCCGACGGCTGCCTGAACGGCGGCGAGGCGATCGTCATCGCCGAGGCAATGAGCCTGTGGGGACTCGAACTGCAGCAGGTGACGCGCACCGAAGTGCGACCGGCGCAGCGGCTGTCGCCACTGGGCGAGGGTCACCGGCAATGGCTTTGCTGATCGATCGGCGATGCCGCCTGCGCGGCAGCTACCTTCGTCCGCCCAGGCCGAGGTAGCTGTCGATCACCCGTCGGTCGGTGGACAGTTCGTCACTCGGCCCTTGCAGCGAGAGGTCGCCAGTCTCCAGAACATAGGCATAGTCGGCGACCTGCAGGGCGGCGCGTGCATTCTGCTCGACCAGCAGGATCGCCACACCGGTCTTTTTCAACTGGGCCACGGTGCGGAAGATCTCCCTGATGATCAGCGGCGCCAGTCCCAGGCTGGGTTCGTCGAGCAGCAGCAGCCGGGGCTTGGCCATCAGTGCCCGACCCATGGCCAACATCTGCCTTTCGCCGCCGGAGAGCGTACCGGCCATCTGCTCGCGTCGTTCCATCAGGCGCGGGAAGATGTCGAATACCTGATCCATCGTTTCCAGTTCGTCACGATGGCCGGCGCGATAGCGGTCGAAAGCGCCCAGCAGGAGATTGTCCGCCACGCTCATTTCGGCAAACAGCTCGCGTTTCTCGGGTACCAGGGTCATTCCCTGGCGTACCAGTTGCTCAACGCTGCGACCGGCGCGCTGCCGCTCGCCAAGGTAGGCCACCTCACCGCGTATCGGCAGGAGTCCGATCAGGGCCGACAGCAGGGTGGTCTTGCCGGCACCGTTCGGGCCGATGACGGTAACGATCTCGCCCCGATGGACGCGCAAAGTCACCCCGTGCAACGCTTCGACCTTGCCATAGCTGACCGACAGGTTGCTCACTTCGAGCACCACGGACCGCTCGTCGGCGTCCGCCCGTCGGCTCATTCGACTCCTCCGAGATAGGCCTCGACCACGGCGGGATTACGCTGAATCTCCTCCGGCAGGCCGGCTGCCAGCTTGCGGCCGAACTCCATGACGAGCACTCGGTCGGCCAGTCCCATCACGAAATCCATGTCATGCTCGACCAGAAGGATGCCGATTCCTTCACCACGCAAGCGGCGCAAAAGGTCGGCGAGTGCCTGCTTTTCCAGGTAGCGCAGACCGGCGGCCGGCTCGTCGAGCAAGAGCAGGCAGGGATCGGCAGCCAGCGCGCGGGCTATCTCGACCAGCCGCTGCTTGCCGAGTGGCAGGCTACCGGCCGCCTCGTACATCTGCTCGTGCAAACCACAGCGCTCGATCTGCATTGCGGCTTCGTGCAGCAGACGGGCGTCCTCTTCGCGGTCAGCCCGGCAGGCAGCCGCGATGAAGCTCTTGCGACCACGCAAGTGAGCGCCGATGGCAACGTTTTCGATCACGCTCATCGCCGGCAGGAGACGCACGTGTTGAAAGGTCCGGCTCATGCCAAGCCGTGCAATGTGGCGCGCCGGCAGCGACTCGACGCGTTCGCCACGAAAGCTTACGCTACCTGAAGTCAAGGGGTCGACCCCGGAAACACCGTTGAACAGGGTGCTCTTGCCGGCACCATTCGGGCCGATCAGGGCCATGATCTCGCTCGCGCGGACCCTGAAACTCACCCGGTCGTTTGCCACGAGACCGCCAAAATGCTTGCTGGCGTCGGTCACCTCGAGCAAAATCGAGCCCGGCTCCGGACGTGGCCGTCTCGCCAGGCTTGCCACGCCTTCGGTACGGGCGCGTACCACCCGCTGCGGGAAAAAACGCTGCAGCATCGGCCAGATCCCGTCGCGCGCGCGCTGCAGAACGAGGATCATCAGCAATCCGAAGACGATCATCTCGAAGTTTCCGCTTTCGCCGAGCAATCTCGGCAACCAGTCCTGCAGCCATTGCCTGAGAACGGTGATCAGGCCGGCACCGAGGATCGCGCCCCAGACATGCGAAACACCACCCACCACCGCCATGAACAGGTACTCGATGCCCTGGGTCAGGGAAAAGGGCGTCGGGTTGACGAAGCGTTGCAGGTGCGCATACAACCAGCCCGAGACACCTGCGTAGAGCGCCGCCACGGTAAACACCACGATCTTCGAACGTGGCGTATGAACCCCCATGGCTTCAGCCATCACCGACCCGCCCTTGAGAGCCCGTATGGCCCGCCCCTCGCGCGAATCCAGCAGGTTGCGCGTCGCGAGAATGAGAACCAGCAGGACGGCCCAGATCAGGTAGAAGAACTCGCGGCCGGATCTGATTTCGCGGTCGAGGACATGCAGCGGAGGAATGCCGGTGATT
>NZ_JAEUOL010000023.1 GCF_016789985.1 Accumulibacter sp. | reverse complement strand
GTTTCTTCGAAGATGCGGCCCTTCGACAGGGCGATCGTGATGCCGTCCACCTGTTTCCCCAGCGCGACAAAGCCCGCATTCTACCGCAGCGGGCCATCACCGGCGCCGGTACGGCAGCGCTGCGCCGTACCGGCAGTCGGCCGGGCTGTGCAGCGTTGCCGTAGGAACACAGGATTCGGGCATGAATAGCGTATTATTCAGCCTCCACGAGGCGGGCCGGGGAAAAAGGCACGCAACAGACATAATCATGCGAAGCGAACGGCCCGAACTGCCGACCCTGGGGTACGCGCCTGGACAGGCAGAGAAGGCAGGGAAATCGTTCAGCTTCGGCCGAACATGGAGGGGATTCCGATGGAACACATGACGCTTTACTTGAACCTGGTATTGATCCTGGTGTTTATCGCCGGCAACGCGTTCTTCGTCGGCTCCGAGATCGCCATCTCGTCGGCTCGTCGCAGCCGCATCCGGCAACTGGCTGAGGATGGCGACAAGCGGGCGGCCCGGGTCGAGATGCTGCACAACGAGCCGGAGCGCTTCTACTCGGTCACCCAGGTCGGCATCACCCTGGTCTCGCTCGGTCTTGGCGCGGTCGGCATGGAGACGGTCAGTAATCTCACCGACTCCGGTTTCGTCGCGGTTTTCGCCTTGTTCGGTGACAGCCCGGCGCTGATCAAGGCAGCGCATACCGTGTCGTACGTCTTCGCCTTCATCGTGATCTCCTTCCTGCACGTGGTTGCCGGCGAACTCGCCCCCAAGGTGCTGGCGTTTCACAAGGCCGAGCAACTGAGCATGGCGGTTGGCGGAACGATCAACCTGCTGTACCTCACCTTCCGGCCCCTGATCTACGTCATGAAGATGTCGTCGAACGCGCTGCTCTGGATGTTCGGACAACGCAATCTGGAGGGTCACGGCGAAAGCCATTTCACGATGTCGGTCGAGGAGATCCGCATGATCCTCTCGGCAAGCGAGAAGGACGGGACACTGGCTCCCGAGGAAACCGAGATGATCCGCGGGGTATTCAAGCTCGATGAACACACGGTGCGCGAGGCGATGATCCCGCGCACCCAGATCAGGGCGCTGGCGCATGAGGAAACGCTGGCCGACGCCCTGCGAGTTTTCCGCGATGTGCCGCATGCTCGCTTCCCGGTTTACGACAAAAGCCTGGACCGGATTACCGGTGTCGTTGCCATCAAGGAACTGTTGACCGTGATGGCCGAAAGCAGCGGGAGTACTCTTGAGGAGGTGAGCCGGCGACCGGTCGGCGAATTCGCGCAGGCGCCCTACATCGTTCCGAACAGCAAGCTGCTCAGCGATCTGCTCAAGGACTTCAAGCGTACCCGGCAGCAGATGGCGGTGGTGATTGATGAGTATGGCGGCACCGAAGGGATCATCACTCTGGAGGACATCCTTGAAGAAATCGTTGGCGACTATGAGGATGAATTTACCCGTCAGGCCAGACGGGTGAAAAAGCTGGTCGGCAGCCAGTACGAGATCGATGCGTCGATGCGCGTCTCCGATCTGGAGCTTCTGCTCGATTTCCCCTTCCCGAAGGACGACGACTACGTCACGCTGGCTGGCCTGTTCTACAAGAAGCTGGGCAGTGTGCCGCGAGTCGGGGATTCGGTCGAAGTTCTGGGTGGCCGACTGACGGTACTGGAAATGGACAACCACCGGATCACCCTGCTCAAGTTCGAAGACACCGCGATGGGTGAGGACGGGGTCGTTCGCCTGGTTGACAGTGTGTCGGCGGCGGATGTCGTCCCCGGCCCGGACGGCGAAACGGTAGCGGACACGGCCAGCGAACCCCTGGTTGACGGGGTGGGCAAGGCAGGAGTTTCAGACGATCCAGCGGCCGACGCCGGCAGGCCGGTGGATTTCGCAGTTGCAGCCGAGACGCCGGTGATCATCGCCAAACCGGCGCCTTGAGTGAGCAGTACAGGGTTCGGTCCGCACGTCTTCCGGTGAGGGTCACACCCTGCCAGATCCATTCAGCGCACGCAGTCCACCGAGTACACCGGTTTGCCATCGACGATGGCCTTGACCAGGCCGTGGACGTCGGTTTCGAATCCGGGGAAACGCTCGTTGAAATCACGCGCAAACTGCAGGTAGCGAACGATCGTCGCATTGAAACGCTCGCCAGGAATCAGCAACGGGATTCCCGGCGGGTAGGGGGTGAGCAGGATGCTGGTGATCCTGCCCTCGAGAGCGTCGATCGGTACCCGGTCGATCTCGCGGTGCGCCATGCTGGCAAAAGCGTCGGTCGGCTTCATCGCCGGCTCCATGTCCGAAAGGTACATGCGGGTCGTCAGGTGCGCCACGTCGTTGGCAGCGTAGATGCCGTGAATCTGCCGGCAGAGGTCCTTCAGCCCGTAGTTCTCATAACGCGGGTTTTTGCTTAGAAACTCGGGCATCACCTTCCAGAGCGGCAGGTTCTGGTCGTAGCCATCCTTGAACTGCTGCAGTTCGGTGACCATCGTGTTCCAGCGACCCTTGGTGATGCCGATGGTGAACATGATGAAGAAGGAGTAAAGGCCGCACTTTTCAACGATGATGCCGTGTTCGGCGAGGTATTTGGTGACGATGGCCGCCGGGATGCCCCAGTCGGCGAATGCTCCGTCTACGTCCAGTCCCGGGGTGATGATCGTCGCCTTGATCGGGTCGAGCATGTTGAAGCCTTCGGCCAGCATGCCGAAGCCGTGCCAGCGTTCACCGGGCCTGAGGATCCATGCCGAACGCCCTTCGAGGCCTTCGCCGGACAGGTCATCCGGCCCCCAGACCTTGAACCACCAGTCGGTTCCCCATTCCTTGTCGACCTTGCGCATCGTACTGCGGAAGTTGAGTGCCTCGGCAATCGATTCGTCGACCAGGGCCGTTCCTTCGGGCGCCTCCATCATCGCTGCCGCGACGTCACAGGAGGCGATGATCGCGTATTGCGGCGAGGTCGAGGTATGCATCAGGTAGGCCTCATTGAAAACGTCGCGGTCGAGTTTTCGCCCTTCGGATTCCTGCACCAGGATTTGCGAGGCCTGCGAGAGCCCGGCCAGCAGCTTGTGGGTCGATTGCGTCGAGAAGATCATCGACTCCTTGCAGCGCGGACGGTCGGCGCCGATGGCGTGGTAATCGCCATAGAAATCGTGGAAGGCGGCGTGTGGCAGCCAGGCCTCGTCGAAATGCAGCGTATCGATCACCCCGTCGAGCATCTCCTTGATTTCCTCGACGTTGTAGAGGATGCCGTCGTAGGTGCTCTGGGTGATCGTCAGGACGCGCGGCTTTGCCTGAACGGTGCGCGCGAACGGGTGCGCCGCGATCTTTTTCTGGATGTTCTCCCAGCGGAACTCTTCTTTCGGAATCGGCCCGATGATCCCGTAGTGGTTGCGTGTTGGCATCAGGAATACCGGGATGGCGCCGGTCATGATGATCGAATGGAGCACCGACTTGTGGCAGTTGCGGTCGACGATGACGATGTCGCCGGGTGCGACAGTCGAATGCCAGACGATCTTGTTCGAGGTCGAGGTGCCGTTGGTGACGAAGAACAGGTGGTCGGCATTGAAGATGCGGGCCGCGTTGCGCTCCGAGGCGGCGACTGGTCCGGTGTGGTCGAGCAATTGGCCAAGTTCCTCGACCGCGTTGCACACGTCGGCACGCAGCATGTTCTCACCGAAGAACTGATGGAACATCCTGCCGACCGGGCTCTTGAGGAAGGCCACGCCACCGGAGTGCCCCGGGCAGTGCCAGGAGTACGATCCGTCCTCGGCATAATGCGTCAGCGCCCGGAAGAACGGGGGCGCCAGACTCTCCAGATAGGCCTTGGCCTCACGGATGACGTAGCGGCTGATGAACTCGGCGGTGTCCTCGAACATGTGGATGAAGCCGTGCAACTCGCGCAGCACGTCGTTCGGGATGTGCCGCGAGGTGCGTGTCTCGCCGTAAAGGAAGATCGGGATGTCCTCATTGCGGCAGCGGATCTCCTTGACGAAGGCGCGCAGGTTGGCCACCGTCTGGTCCGACCGGCCGTGTCTGAAGTCCTCGTCGTCGATCGACAGAATGAAAGCCGAGGCGCGGCTTTGCTGCTGGGCAAATGACGTCAGGTCGCCATAGCTGGTGACGCCGAAGACTTCGAAACCCTTCTTCTCGATCGCCTTGGCCAGCGCGCGGATACCAAGCCCGCCGGTGTTCTCCGAACGGTAGTCCTTGTCGATGACGATGACCGGGAAATTGAAGTGCATGGGAAATCCAGTAGCTGGCTAATCAGGAGTGAGGGAACGAGTGCGTGTTGATCAGCAACGCACAGGCGACCGGCATGGCTGCCTCTGCTTCTTGTCAGGGGTCTTGCGGGCGAATCAGATCTTGGGCAGAGTGACGCCCCGCTGGCCCTGATACTTGCCGCCGCGATCCTTGTATGATGTTTCGCATTCCTCGTCCGATTCGAAGAAAAGTACCTGCGCAATGCCCTCGTTGGCGTAGATCTTTGCCGGTAGTGGCGTCGTATTGGAGAATTCGAGTGTCACATGTCCTTCCCACTCGGGCTCGAAGGGAGTCACATTGACGATGATGCCGCAGCGCGCATAGGTGCTCTTGCCGAGGCAAATGGTCAGGACACTGCGTGGAATACGGAAATATTCGACGGTGCGCGCCAAGGCAAAGGAGTTCGGCGGGATGATGCAGAAATCGTTCTTGACCTCGACGAAGGAATTCGGGTCGAAGTTCTTCGGGTCGACGATCGTCGAGTTGAGGTTGGTGAACAGCTTGAATTCGTCCGAGCAGCGAATGTCGTAGCCATAGCTGGAGGTGCCGTAAGAGACGATCCGGCGGCCATCGACCTCGCGCACCTGGTTGGCTGCGAAGGGTTCGATCATGCCGTGCTCTTCCACCATGCGGCGGATCCACCTATCCGATTTGATTGACATTGCTGGCTACCCGAACACCGCCGAGACGCTAAAGGCCGTCATTCTACGGTGTCCGGGCGACGGATGAAACCGATCCGGTACGCGGGCACCGGGTGATGAGGAGCGGTCTGGCGGGTCAGGTATTCTGGACGACGATACTCGGAAACTTGGCACTCATGTCGCGCGCCCGCTCGGCGACCTTGACCGCCAGGCGGCGGGCGATCGTCCGGTAGATCTCGGCGGCCCGCGAATCCGGTGCACCGACCACCGTCGGTGTGCCGGCGTCGGTCAGTTCACGGATCGAGAGTTCCAGCGGCAGCGCTCCGAGAAACTCGGTGCCATAGTCGGCGCACATCTGCCTGCCGCCGCCGTGGCCGAAGATGTGTTCTTCATGACCGCAGTGCGCACAGATGTGAATGCTCATGTTCTCGACCAGACCGAGGATCGGGATGCCGACCTTCTCGAACATCTTGAGGCCCTTGCGTGCGTCGATCAGGGCGATGTCCTGGGGTGTCGTGACGATCACCGCACCGGTGACCGGTACCTTCTGTGACAGGGTGAGCTGGGTGTCTCCGGTTCCCGGGGGCATGTCGACCAGCAGGTAGTCGACGTCCTGCCAGTTGGTCTGCTTGAGCAGTTGCTCGAGTGCCTGGGTGACCATCGGGCCACGCCAGACCATCGGCGAATCGACGTCGATCATGAATCCGATCGACATGGCCTGCAATCCATGCGCCAGCAAGGGATCCATTGACACGCCGTCGGTGGACTCCGGCTTCTGGCCGATCAGTCCGAGCATCTGCGGTTGTGACGGGCCGTAGATGTCGGCGTCAAGGAGACCGACCGAGGCGCCTTCCTGGGCCAGCGCGAGTGCCAGATTCACCGCCGTCGTGCTCTTGCCGACCCCGCCTTTGCCCGACGCGATGGCGATGATGTTCTTCACTCCCGGCAGCGGTTTCAGACCGCGCTGCACGGTGTGGGCAACGATCCTGACGGTGAGATTGACTCTGATGTTGCCAACGCCCGGAATGCTGCGCAGTTTGCCGATCACCGAGTGACGGATTTCGTTGAGCTGGCTTTTCGCCGGATAACCGAGCTCGATGTCCAGCGAAACGTCCGCCCCGTTGACCTTGATGTTTCTCGCCGAACGTGTCGAAAGGAAATCCTTTCCAGTATTGTGGTCGATCAGATCCTTGAGTGCCGCCTGCACGGCTTCGTTTGTAATGGCCATTGGTCACAGCTCCTGTACATGATACCCGAGTAATTTGGTATAGTTTAGCGCAAAAAAAGGCAGAGCACATCTGCCGCGTGACCTCCTTTGGCAAACACGGCGTTTTGATCGCCCCACAGCGTCCGGTGAAGCTATGCTTTGTCGATCACTAGTCAAACTCCGGGCAGCAGCCAGAGAGTCTGGTTGCGGACCGCCATTCGCCGCATCGAAGCGAGTTTTCGGCGCTCCAGCGACACCCGCCTGATTCCCCTGCACCTGCCCGCGTTTCCGGCGGTGGACCTGTGTCTCAAGGACGGGTCCAGTCATCCGGCCGGCAGTCTCAAGCCTCGTTTGGCGCACCTCTTGTCTCCTCTCTGCGTTGTGCAACGGCTGGCTGTGGGGAGGCCGTACGGTGGTCGAAGCATCAACGGTTCGACGGCCATTTCCGAAGCGTACTTTGCCCGTTTCCTCGGGCTGCCGTTTGTGGTGGTCATGCCGGCGTCGACCTCGGCCGAGAAGATCGCAGAAATCGAGTTGCAGGGCGGGCGCTGCCATCTGGTCGATGACCCGATGGTGCTGCACAGCGAATCACGGCGCCTGGTCAACGAACCCGATGGTCACTACATGGATCGGTTCACCTATGCCGAGTGGGTGACCGATTGGCGCTCGAACAACAACATCTCCGAATCGATCTTCCAGCAGATACGACTCGAACGGCATCACTGCCGGAGTGGCTCGTCTCGGGCGCCGGTACCGGAGGCACGGTCGCAGTGTTGGTGTGAGCAACCGCGCGCAGTGCACGGCAGGTAAAGGGCTGCGCCTGGTTTTCTCGAGCGTCGCTGCCCGGATTCAGTCACCGGTCGGCGGAGTGTTCTGGCGAACCCAGTCACGCCAGGCAGCGAACACCTCCGGATGCAACGCGGCGATCACCGGGCGGCGCCAGACATCATCCTGGTCGTAGTCGTCGTGTGTCAGAGTGCACATCTGTCCGCCCGCCTCGCGCAGGATCAGGCTGCCGGCGGCATAGTCCCAGAGCATCTGGCCGCCGTGCAGGTAGAGATCGAGCCGGCCGGCGGCAAGGTTGCACCAGTCGAGGGTCGAACTGCCGAAATTGCGCTGCGAGTAGAATGGCGGGCTGACCGCGATCCGATCGGCCAGTTGCTTCGGAATACGCTTGAAGTCGACGCCGCCGACCGCGCGTCCAATGTCGGCAGTCACTTGGCGCAGCGGCAGTCGGCGACCATTCAGGTAGGCACCATTACCCTCGCGCGCATAGAACATCTCGTCGGTGATCGGATTGTAGGTGACCGCCAGACGTGCGCGTCGCCCGCTGATCCAGGCAACGGAGACGGCAAAACAGGGTAGCCCGTTGATGAAATTGGTCGTGCCGTCGATCGGGTCGATGCACCACAGGCCGGCTGTGTCATCGTTGCTATCCTGCCAGCGGGCACGCTGTGCTGCCGGGGACATTTCCTCGCCGATGATCGGGCAGCGGTGGATTTCGCTCAGCCGCCCCAGGAGAAACTGCTGTGCCGCGAGGTCGGCTTCCGAGCATAGCGATCCGTCATTCTTGCGCTGGCCATGGCTGACCCGCAGAAAGCGCGGAATGATCTCCCGCTGTGCCACCTCGCGCACCAGAGCGACGGTGGCGTCGAGCATCAGCTTGAGTGCGCTGTCTGCCTCGTGCATGCTCAATCAGTGACGCCACTTGATCGAGCAGCCGATGCTGGCGGTCTGCTCCTGCGGGCCTCGGCCAGTCGTGGCGACCATGCACATCGCCGCGAGCAACTCGCGACGCGCTGCGGGCGGTGCCGCCGTGCGGCCGCTGGAATCGAGCCGCCCGCGATACTGCAGTTGCAGATCGCGGTTGAAGCCGAAGAAGTCCGGCGTACATACGGCGCCATAACTGCGCGCCACTTCCTGCGTCGGGTCATGAAGGTATGGGAAGGGGAAGTCGAGCTGCTGCGCGATGCGTGCCATGTTTTCGAAGGAATCCTCAGGATACTCGGCCGCATCGTTGCTCATGATGGCGCCGACGCCAATGCCCAGCTTCTGCAGTTCGCGCGCATCGCGGCAGATGCGGTCGATGATCGCCTTGACGTAGGGGCAGTGGTTGCAGATGAACATCAGCAGCAGGCCATTCGAGCCGCGCAGCGTGGACAAGCTGTGGCGTGAGCCGGTGGTATCATCCAGCGCAAAGTCGACGGCTGGCCAGCCAAAGTCACAAACCGGGGTATTGAGCGCCATGCCGGAGGAGCCTCCAAACAACGAACATCAAACGGCGAAACTCTTATAATACCACGGTGAGCCATCCCCGCTTTCATTGCCCCATGCCGCTGGAGGTGGGCGCCTGTGCCGATCTTCCGGAGCGGGTGGCGCATCATGCGACCAGGGTGCTGCGCTTGCGGCGCGGCGATGTGATGACTCTGTTCGGCAGCACCGGTGGCGAGTATGCTGCGCGGATCGTTGCTGCCGAGCGGACACGGGTAAGCGTCGAAGTGCTCGGCTGGTGTGCGGTCGAGCGTGAGTCGCCGCTGTCGATCACCCTGGTGCAGGCGCTGCAGGCTGGCGAGAAAATGGATTTGACGGTGCAGAAGGCTGTCGAACTCGGCGTCCGGCGCATCGTTCCAGTGATGTCGAAGCGCGGTGTGTTGCAACTCGATGAGCAGCGCGCCCTGCGCCGGCTGGAACATTGGCGAAGTGTGGTGGTTGCCGCTTGTGAGCAGTGTGGGCGCAACCGGGTGCCGGAAGTGACGCTGCCCGAGCGCCTTGCAGACTGGCTGGCTCGCGTGCCCAGGGATGGGATGCTGCGGTTGATGCTGGCGCCCGCGGGGGCCCGCTCGCTGGCCAGCCTGTCGGCGCCGCCGGTTGACCAATCCATTGAATTGCTGATCGGTGCTGAGGGCGGGCTGGCAGTAGAAGAGGTCCAGTTGGCGGCTTTATCCGGCTTTCTGTCGGTTCGTCTCGGGCCGCGCATCCTGCGCACCGAAACGGCTGGCTTGGCGGCCCTGGCCGCAATTCAGGTTTTGTGGGGTGACTTCAAGGAGGAGACGACTGATGTTTGAATCGGCAGAACTGGGACACAAGATCGACAAGGAGACGTTCAAGGAAGAGGAGCCCAAGCTGCGCGCAGCGCTGCTTGACGCACAGGAACAGTTGCGGGAAAACGGTAGCTTTCCGGTGATCATCCTGATCAGCGGCGTCGACGGGTCGGGCAAGGGCGAGACCATCAACACGCTGTACGAGTGGATGGACCCGCGCTACATGTCGACGCGCACCTTTTCGGCACCTACGCAGGAGGAGCGGGAGCGTCCGTCGATGTGGCGTTTCTGGCGCGCGTTGCCGAAAAAGGGGCGAATCGGGATTGCCGCAGGTTCGTGGTATTCGTGGCCGATCGCTGAACGCATTGCCGGCGATCTTTCGCGATCCGATTTCGATCAGCGCATGGATGAACTCAACCGCTTCGAGGAGATGCTGGTCAACGAGGGCGCCTTGGTGCTCAAGTTCTGGATACATTTGTCGAAGGAGGCGCAGCGTGAGCGCCTGAAATCGATTGAAGCGAATCCGTTGACCCGCTGGCGAGTGACCAAGGCGAGTTGGGACCGGCTGAAGACCTACGACAAGATGCAGGAGGTGGCCGGGCATCTGCTGCGCACGACCAATACGCCCTGCGCGCCCTGGATCATTGTCGAAGGCACCGACGACCGTTATCGGAACCTGACGGTTGGCAGGACGATCCTCGAGTCACTTCAGAAGAGGCTGGCCGACAAGCGAGAACAGACTTCGCCGGTGGCGCCGCCATTCGCGCCCCGGTTCGATAGTCTCGATGTGCTGAACGCGCTGGACATGACGCAAAGCCTGGCGAAGAAGGACTACGAGACCGAACTCGCGACCTGGCAAGGACGCCTGGCGCAGTTGATGCGCCACCCCGAGTTCAAGAAGCGGGCGTTGATTCTTGCTTTTGAAGGTTCGGATGCGGCAGGCAAGGGCGGTGCCATCCGGCGGGTGATGTCGGCGATGGACGCCCGGCAGTATCAGATCATCCCGATTGCTGCGCCGACTGAAGAGGAGCGTGCGCAGCCCTATCTGTGGCGTTTCTGGCGGCACATGCCGCGCCTCGGACGGGTGACCATTTTCGACCGGACGTGGTACGGCCGCGTGCTCGTCGAGCGGGTCGAAGGGTTTTGCAGCCAGGCCGACTGGTTGCGCGCCTACTCCGAGATCAACGATTTCGAGCACGACCTCTGGCGTGCAGGCGGCATCGTTGTCAAGTTCTGGCTGCAGATCAGCGACGAAGAGCAACTGAGGCGCTTCGAGGAGCGCGCCAAGGTCGAGCACAAGCGTTACAAGATCACCGAGGAAGACTGGCGAAACCGGGAGAAGGCCGGGGCATATCACGAGGCGGTCTGCGACATGATTGACCGCACCAGTTCCGGAACGGCACCGTGGACGATCGTCGAGTCCAATGACAAGTATTTTTCTCGGGTCAAGGTCCTGCGAACGATCTGCGAACGGCTGGAGAAGGAACTCAAGATCGATCTGACCAAGGAGCCGAGGATGGTGATCAGACGAGAGTCCAAGGCTGCGGCAACCGAGGAGTCGACCCCCGCCAAGGAAGCGCCTGCCGACGAAGCGCCTGCCACAGAGGCGCCGGGGTTAACCGACAAGGACACTCCGAAGACGAAGGCTGATCGCACCAAACCGTCCAAAGCCGCGCCGGCAAGGGAGGCGAAGGCGGAGAAGGCGCGCGAGAAGGATGGCCACCACAAGTGAGATGTCCGGCGATTTGAGTCCAGCCCAATTTGTTGCCTGGTTTCGATCGGTTGCGCCCTACGTCAATCTTTTTCGCGGCAAGACCTTTCTGATCGCCTTCGGTGGCAAGGCGATCGCCGGACAGCTGGCGCGTACGCTGGCCTATGATGTCAACCTGCTGGCTGCCCTTGGCGTGCGCCTGGTGCTGGTGCACGGCGCCCGACCGCAGATCGAGAAGCTGTTGCGTCAGCGGGGGCTACCGTCGGTCTATCATGGCAACTACCGGATAACCGACGCACAGGCGATCGGTTGTGTCATCGACGCGGTGGGCAGCATCTACGTCGAGATCGAGGCCCTGCTGTCGCAGGGCCTCGCCGATACGCCGATGGCCAACAGTACGATCCGCGTCGTTGGCGGCAACTTCATTACCGCCAAGCCGGTGGGTGTGGTGGATGGCGTCGATCTGCAGTATTCGGGGCAGGTGCGCAAGATCGACGGCGAGGGGATTCGCGCTCAGCTCGGTCTTGGCAACATTGTTCTCCTGTCCTGTGTCGGATCAAGTCCCACCGGCGAGATCTTCAATCTGGCAATGGAGGAGGTGGCGGAGGCGGTTGCCACCTCGCTGCTGGCCGACAAACTGATCTTTCTGACCGATAGTCCTGGTGCCACCGACATCGATGGCGCTCTGCTCGACGAACTGACCGTAGACGCGGCCGATCGGCTGGTCAGTCTCGGGGACTGGTTGTCGGCTGACCTCAGACGTTATCTGCCCTGTGCGGTGCGCGCCAGTCGTGCGGGGGTCGGTCGGGTGCACCTGATCGGTTATGACGAGGACGGTACGCTGCTGCGCGAGCTGTTTACACATGACGGCGTCGGCACGGTGATTACCCGTGAATCACTTGAGCAGTTGCGCGATGCGCGCCCCGACGATATCGGCGGCCTGGTGGCGCTGATCGAGCCGCTCGAAGAGGCCGGAACCCTGGTTCGCCGCTCGCGCGAGTTGCTCGAGCGGGAAATCACGCGTTTTTCGATCGTCGAACATGATGGTGTGATCGTTGGCTGCGCGGCGCTCTATCCCTACGGCGACGAGCAGGCCGAACTGGCCTGCCTGGCCGTTCATCCGCATTATCGCCGCTGGGGCTATGGCACACTGCTGATGAAGCGCATCGAGGTACAAGCCCGCGCCTCGGGCGTCAAACGCCTCTTCGTGCTGACGACGGTGACTTCGCAATGGTTCAAGGAGCGCGGTTTCACCGTTCGCCAGGTCGAGGATCTGCCGGCCGAGAAACGGCTTGTATACAACCTGCAACGCCGCTCGAACGTGTTGATGAAGGCACTTTGAGCGGCAGCGCGCGGCTGGTGGTCAAATGGCGGCGGCGGGGCAAATTCACCTGAACAAGCAAGGAGCTGATTACATGGCAAGAATGGTCAATTGCATCAAGCTCGGTCGTGAGGCCGAAGGTCTTGACTTTCCGCCCTACCCGGGCGAGTTGGGCAAGCGGGTTTTCGAGGCGGTCTCCAAGGAGGCCTGGCAGCAGTGGATCCGCATGCAGACCATGATCATCAACGAGAACCGTCTCAATCTGGCCGATGCCGCACACCGCAAGTATCTGGCCGAACAGATGGAGCGGCATTTCTTCGGTGGCGGCGCCGACCGGGTACAGGGCTACGTGCCGCCGGCCGCCTGACGCCACCTTTCGCGGCTGCCCCGGTCGGCGGCGGTCCGGCAAGGCCGGGCGAGCCAGCGGGCTCAATCGGCGGTCAGCGTCTGTACCCCGTTGCTCGTGCCAAGCAGGCAGACATCGGCCGGGCGACAGGCAAACAGCCCGTTGGTGACCACGCCGACGATCTGGTTGATGCGCGTTTCCAGGGTGGGTGGGTCGACGATGTGAAGCCCCCCCAGGTTGATGATCAGGTTGCCGTTGTCGGTAACGAAACCTTTGCGCAGCAGCGGTTCACCGCCGATACGCGTCAGCTCGCGCTGTACATGGGCGAGCGCCATCGGAATGACTTCGATCGGCAGGGCGAAGCGGCCCAGGACCGGTACCAGCTTGGACTGATCGGCGATGCAGACGAACTTGCAGGCGACGGCAGCGACGATCTTTTCGCGCGTCAGTGCGCCGCCTCCCCCCTTGATCATCTGCATTGCCGGATTGATCTCATCGGCTCCGTCAACGTAGATGGGCAGTTGCTCGACCTCGTTGAGATCGAAGACCGCGATGCCGTGTTGCTCCAGCCGTCTTCTGGTCGCTTCGGAACTTGCCACCGCACCGCGGATCCGGTGGCTGATCGCTGCCAGTTCGTCGATGAAACAGTTGGCAGTCGAGCCGGTACCTACGCCGACGATTTCTCCTTCGATGACGTGGCTGATGGCGG
>NZ_JAEUOL010000006.1 GCF_016789985.1 Accumulibacter sp. | reverse complement strand
GCTCCACCGCAACCGAGATAGGACATAGCCCATGAAAACCCAGATCTCTCGCGACACCTTCCAGCCCGCTCGCAACTACTCCGGCGTGCAGCTCCAGCAAGGCCGGATGATCGTCGACGCCGACTGGAACGAACTCTCGGATATCGTGCGTGCCCGCCTCGAAACCGCGCTGGCCGACGCCGTATCCTCGGGCGCGCCGTGCGTCGGTGGCCTCGAGCTGTTCCTCTCCGGTGCTAACCTGCGCATCCGCCCGGGCCGCATCTACGTCGAAGGCGTTCCGGCGGCGATCAGCGGTCCGAGCAGCGGCATCGTGCTGACCGCTCAGCCCGACTACCCGAATTCTCCCGCACTGCCGGCCGCCGGCGATCTGCGCTTCTATGCCGACCTGTGGGAACGTTCGGTGACCGCCCTGGAAGACTCCGAACTGATGGACCCCGGCCTGCATGGCGCGGACACCGCGGCGCGCAGCCAGACCATGCTGCAGGTGAAATGGTGCGACCCGGCGCTCAACCCCTCCGATGCGACGATCAACCCGCCACTCGGCAACGCTCCACTGAGCTTGCAGCTGCGCTCGATCGCCGCCGCCGGAGATCCCTGCGACCCCTGTGCGGCCGAAGTCGAAGTCGATGAGCGAATCGGCAACTACCTGTTCCGCGTCGAGGTGCATGCGGTCGAACGCTCCGGCGCCGACACCCTGGTCACCCTCAAGTGGTCGCGCGACAACGGCGCCGAAGCCTACGCCGTCGGGGCGACGCCGGCCGGCTTCGGACAGGGGTCCTGGGCATGGGAATTCTTCGACGCGGCCAGCGAGAGGCAGCTCGGCAACCACCTCACCAGCGGCTTCCAGGCGCGGCGTGGAATTCTCGCCGAGAACTTCACGGTTCCCGCGGGTGCCACCGACCCCAAGGCCTTCGTTCGCCAATGGGACGGCTTTGCCACGATCAACCTCGGCAGCAACACGCTGCTCGGCGGACTGGACCGCGGCACCACCCTCTCGGCGGCGCTTGCCGCTGACGCACACGGCCGGGTGGACATCGCCGGCGGGACATTCTCGGCCAACCTCGAGCTGCTCGAAATCGACCTCGCCTACGCCGGCCGCAGTTTCGTTCCTGGCGACTACTGGCTGGCCACCGTGCGCGAGGCGGTCCAGTCGAGTGGCGACCTGGTGCTCGACGCACAGCCGCCGCGCGGCCCAAGGCACCATTATCTGGAGCTCGGCCGGCGGATCGGCGGCGCACTGCTGCCGCCACCGGGAATCACCGCCGACGCACACCGCCGGCGCCTGCATTTTCCGTCACTCGCCAACCTGACTGCGGCCGATGTCGCATTCAGCGAACCGGCCGGCTGCAGCGGTCTCTACGCCGGAGCGCCCAATGTTCAGGAGGCGCTGGCCCGCATCTGCCAGATCGGCGCCGCCAACGTCGGCGTCACCCTGCCGACGCCGCTGCCGGCCAACACCGTTGCCAGCCTGCTGGCGACGCAACTCGGCGCCGGCTGGCCCGACCTCGACGGACAGCCGCGCACGCCATCGGTCCAGGACATGCTGCAAGCTCTGCTGCTGACCGCCAATGCCGCGGCCCTGCCCTACACCGTACCGACCTGCGGCACGCCTGCCGCCCCGACCGTGCGCAGCCTGCTCAATCTGACGCCCGGTCCGAGCCAGGTCGACGCGGTCCTGCAGCAACTGCTGTGCAACCTGAGCGGTGACCGTCTACCGCTCAACCCGGCGACGCTGACCTGCCCGGACCTGATCAACTCCGGCGAAACGACACTGCAGGGCGGGCTCGACTTCCTCTGCCGGACCCGGCTGACAAGCTGCGCGGTAACCGTGCCGGTCGGCCAGCTCGAAACCCTGCTGCGCGATTTCGCCGCCGGCAACGTCAGCGACCTGTGGCTGTGCCTGCTACCCGGAGAACATCGCATCGAAGCCGCTCTGACCATCAGCGGCAAACGCAGCCTGCGCATCAGCGCTGCCGCTGCCGGCGCCAGCGCACTGCGCGTGGTGACCGGCGTACTCAGCCTGGAGGCCCAGGAACTGGGCCTCGAAGGGATCGGCGCCATCTGCGTCACGGCTTCGCGCGTCGTGCTGCGCGCCAACCGCATGGTCGCCAACCGCTGCACTTTCAGCCGCAACAGCAGCAGCGACAGCCTGCCGCCGATGGTCCGTATCGAGGCACTGAGCAATGGCGCCGAGCTGATCTGGCGCGACAACGTGATGAGCGACACCTGGTCACGGCCGGTCGAGGCGGGTGGCGGCTTCGACGTGTTCAATCCGGACCTGGTGGGTAACGCCGCGGTGGTCGCCGCCGCCAACAATATCCGCAACAACCCCGGCATCTACCAAGATGCCGTGCTCTATGAACAGGCTGCCATACAGCTTACCAACGCCGTCAATGGCATGACCGGCGCCGAGCGGCTGGCCTGGCGCGACCGGGTGAACAACGCGCCGCGCGAGGCGGCAAGGGCTGCCGGCCTGGACGAGCCGCTTGGCCGTGCCGCGCTGATCAACAACGCCCTGCTGATCGACAGCCAGCCGCTGCTCGCCAACGCCAGCTTCGGGGTGCGCGACCGCTTCGAAACTCAGAGCAGTTTTGTCGGCAGCATCGACCGCATCAACGCTGCTGCCGGCAATGCCGCTGCCGTGCGGGCCGAAATGGACGAACTGGTGGCGATTCTCTTCGAGTTCGGCTATGGCGTGGCGCTCGGGGTGGCCAGCAACCAGCTCTCGGGCAGCCTCACCGACAACCATTTCGACGGCGAGCTCCTGTTGATGAACGGACTCAACAGCGGCCTCGACCCGCAGGACGTGACCATCGCGGCGCGCAGCGGCACCGTTGCCAACAGCGTCGGCAGCGCCACCGGCCACCTCAGCCTCACCGGCAACCGCATCCAGCGCCTGTGGGCACGGCTGCCCAACGGCTCGGTCGGCAACAACACGCTGCTGCAGACGGTACCCGGCTATGCTTCGCTGTCGCTGTCGAGCAACCAGTTCTTCGAGTTTGGACATTCCGTCGTGGCGGCGGTACTCACCGTACAGGGCAATCGCTTCATCGATGGCGGCAGCGGCAGCCGTTCTATCGCCCGCCTGCTGGGCAATCGAACGGCGATCACCGGCAACGTCGCCGCCGCCGGCAACGAAGCGGCGGTGATCACGGTGGTCGGCCCGTCAATGGCCGCATCCGCCAATTTGGTGAGCATCAACCGCGTCTAGGGGCGAATCGGGCGGCGGCAGCCGCTCTGCGTCTCGCCAACCGGACCAGAAGATTGCAGGAGAGGAGGTCAAGCATGCACACCCATCTGATCCGCTTGCGCAGTCGCGCCACCGTTTCCCGCGGCGTCGCGCCACCCCACCCGCAGCACGCGCGCACCGCTGCCGAACGGCTCTCCACGGCGCTCGGCAGCCCGCTGCAGACCAAGCTGACGCTCGGCGCACCGGGCGACGCGCACGAACGCGAGGCGGATGCCGTCGCCGAACGCGTGCTGCGCATGCCCGCAGCAGTCGGCTCGCTGCACCCGGTCGGCGAAGGCATACAGCGCATGTGCAGCGAGTGCGAGGAGGAAGAAGCGGTGCAGCGCAAGACTGCCGAGGAGGAGAGCGAAGAGGAAGAAGTGCAGACCAAGGCGAGCGCCAATCAGCCGGCCGGTGGTCAGCTCGCCACCACGACCGCCACCGCCATTCAGTCGCAACGCGGCCGTGGACAGCAGTTGCCGGCCAGCGAACGCGCCTTTTTCGAACCGCGTTTCGGTACCGCGCTCGACAAGGTCGTGCTGCACACCGATGGCGGCGCGGCCGATCTCTCTTCGAGACTGTCGGCGCGTGCCTTCACCGTCGGCCGCGATGTCTTCTTCGGCAGTGGTGAATACCGTCCAGGAACCCCCTCCGGCCGTCACCTGCTGGCGCACGAACTGACCCACGTCCTCCAGCAGGACGGTGCCTCGGCGACCCCGGTTCGGCGACTGTCGATTTCCCAATACCACTTTCACCAGGGCACTTGCGGCGAACGCAATGTGCAGTGGGTATTCAGCCTCGATGCGCCGGCGGCAACCGACGGTTACATCGTGCAGAAGGTGGCGCCGACGGAAGTCACCATGGGCTGTGGCATCTTCGGTGGGATGTCGCCTTCGGCGGAAGTGTACTGGGAAGCCTGGAAGATCAAGAAGGGTGACAAGGTTGACTGGACCACCACTCGCGATTCGTGGACCGACGGCAGCAGCTATCCGGCCCACCCCAATGGCCTCGGCAATCAGATCACTCCGGGCCTGGTGAAGTTCTTTCCGATTTCCACGACCGGCGACCTGGGCGATTTCGGTGTCGCGCCGGCAACCAGCAATGGCTGGGGCCCGGGCAAGGTCAAACGCGCCGGCGATCTTCCCTCGACCGCCAGCGAACCGTCGTGGTGGGGAGACAAGCCGGTCGAAGGCCCGGCGACGCGGATGGCCAGCTTGAGCTGGGCCTGTTGCGACCCCGACCCCAAAAAACACACCAGCGAGGTCAAGGCCAAACCCTGAAAGAGGGACCCGCCGCCATGCAAGAGATCGGCGTGCGCAGCAGGCGATACCCGCTGCCGGATGCCGGCGACGCCCCCGACGCGGAGCATGCGCGGTGAAAATCCGGCAGGCGCGGCAGGCGGCGCCCGCCCGGCACAGGGCGACCCCCTTGCCGCACCCGCGCAGCGATGGCGGCGTACGCGAGATCATCCGGCGACAGGACAAACCACCAGAGAGGAAAGGGTCGGAGGCTTCGGCGCTGGCCACCGGCGTCCTGCGCAGCAGCGGCTTCGGCGACTGGCACTATATCGCCTACCTCGACCAGCGAACCATCCTGCTCGCCCGCAATGTCTCCAGTACCCATCGCGAGCGGCGCATCGGCAGCATTCCCTGGATCACCCGCAACCCCGGAAACATCACGGTTTCCCAGAAACCCGAGCAGGAAACCGGTCCGGGCCCCAGGGAAGCTTTCAGGCAGGGCGCCTACGCCAAAGGCGGGACCACCCAGCAGGACCCGGCAACCTTACGCTACGCGGTATTCCCCAGTGTCGCCGAAGGACTGGCGGCAATCTGGCCGCAACTCGTCGTGCTCAATCAGAGCAACGGTGGCAAACTCACTCTGCTTGGCGCAATGAAGATCTTCAAGGGTGTCGAAGCCAGCGAAACGACAGGGGTGAAGGACAGCTACGTGGCGGAAATCGCCGACCTGCTGACCGACATCATCCTCGAACACGGCGACACTGAAGAAGGCGCCGAGAGCGGCCCGGGCCCGGCGCGCAGCGCGGCGCGCAAGGCGGCACTGGCAATTCTCGCCACCCCGATGAGCCAACTCTCAGCCTCCGACGTTCGCTTCGACATGGCCCGGGATGCACTGGTGCAGAAGGAAGGCGGGCTGAACGCCCCGGGCGTCACCTACCATTGCGCGCAAGGCTTTCTGGCCAACCATCGCACTGCTTACAGCGACGCGCAGTGGACGGCAATCGAAGCGCTGAAGGCTTCCGTACCGGTACTCGGCGAACTGCGCCGCGTCCTGGTCTGTCCCTGAGATCTCGCCATGCAGACCGCGACCCTGATCCAGAAACCGGCCCAGCCAGCGTCGAGCGTGCACCATGGCCGCCAGCCACACGCCGGCGAGGTTCGCCGCAGTGTCGCTCCGGACTCCCTTCGGCAACCAGCGCCCGGCGCCCGCAGCCCGATCGCGCAAGCCTTGCGACCGCGGCTCAAGCTTGGCAAAGCGGGGGACGAAGCGGAGCAGCAGGCCGAGCGGATTGCCGAACGAGCCAGCAAGGCCCCCACGCCGAGGGTGGGCCAGGTGGCTTCACCGCCGACCGGTAGCGTCGCGGTACGCCGGGCGATGGCTCCCGCTCCGCCTGGCGGCACCGAAGCGAAGAGCGATGAGACACGGCTCCCCGAGTCCATCGAGGAGCGACTGCTCGCCCTGCAGACAGGCGGGCAGCCCCTGCCAGTGGAAGTGCGCTGCGACATGGAGGCGCGGCTCGGCATCCACCTCGAATCGGTGCGCATCCATACCGATACCGAAGCGGCACGGCTCAACCAAGCGGTCGGCGCCCACGCCTTTGCCATCGGCGAGCACATCGCCTTCAATCATGGACGTTTTGCGCCTGATCAACCGGCCGGTCGCCATCTGCTGGCACACGAGCTGGCGCATGTCGCGCAACACCGCCAGCAGGCCGGCACGCTGGAGCAGACACCGGTGCGACGCGGTTTCTGGAGCGATCTCTACGACTCGGCAGCGGAGACCCTCGGCGACATCGCCGACTGGGCCTGGGACCAGGTGCAGGAATTTGGCTGGCGGCTGGTGCGCTCGATCTCGCCCGAGTTCGAACGGAGCCTGCGCGCCATCCTCGACGAAGGCATCCTGGTCTGGCTGGGCCGCCAGGTGGCGCACGCCTGGGACGCCTATATCGGCACCCTGCGCGCACTGGTGCCGTTCGACGGGCCGCGCCAACTGATCGACCTCTTCGCCGGCATGGTCGAGCGTGCGGCGGCGATCGTCGCCGCCCTCGCCTCCGGTGACTGCGCACCGCTGATGGCGGCAATCGACTCGCTCAAGACCTTCGTCGTCGAGACCGTCGGCGTCGCCTGGGACCGGCTCACCGAATTCCTGCGGCCGATCGGCGAATTCTTCAGCGAACTCTGGAACAACTTCGGAGCGCCCGCCGTACGCTGGCTGCAGGACTTCGGCGGCGTCGTCTGGGAAGGCATACAGGAACTGGGGCGGCGCTTCTGGGAGTGGATCCGGCCGGTGCGCGAGGCTGCCGAACGGGTGTGGAACTGGTTCAAGGACCTGCTCTTCGGCTCCTCCGAGGCTGACGACAGCGGCGCCAGCCAGGGCGGCGTGCTCGGCTGGATCAGCCGCAAGGCCGGCGAGGCCTGGGACTGGGTCAAGCAACAGACCCGCCCGGTGTGGCAACCGGTGGCTGACTTCGCCAGCCAGGTGACCGAACTGATCCCGCCCGCCTTCGTACGCGAGATGGGCGAGCATGCGCAGCAGTTGTCGGCCGATCTCGACGCCGCCGGCGGCGGCCTGGAAGGTGGCGATGGCGTACCCGAGAATCGCGACACGCTGGCCTCGATCCTGCCGTCGGTGGAGAACATCATCGCTACCGTGCGACGCATCATCGTCGGCGCCGGCGAATGGGTGTCGGCGCGCATCGGCGCCATTGCCAGCGCCGTCAGCAGCCTGATCGGGCGCCTTGCGGCCGATACCCTGTTGTCCTGGCTGGCGGCAGCCTTCGGCTGGCTGTCCGAACTGCTCCAGACCCTGACCGGCTGGGCGCAGCAGCAGGTCAGCGGCCTGTTCAACTGGCTGGTGCAGGGTTTCGACGCCCTGACGCCGTTCATCCGGCTGGTGCTAGAAACCGTGCGCAAGGTCATCACCATCGCCGGCGACCTGTTGCAACTGCCGCTGCTCATCCTCAATTCGATCTGGCAGCAGGTTCCGGCCTGTATCCGCGAGCCGGTCGAGAGCTTCATCCGCAACCAGATCCTGGCCCGCATCCCAGTCTTCGGACAGTTCTTCAGCGATCCCGAACTCTGGCCGCGCGTGCAGCAGACCGCGTTGACCATCCTGCGGCGCCTCTTCGTCGACGGTGACATCGCCGGCGCGGCCTGGCTGTTCTTCCAGTCGATCCTGAGTCTCCTGGGTTTGCCGCCGGAACTGGTCATCCAGGTACTGGCCAAGGCGGCCCGGGCAATCGGCGACATCCTCAGCAACCCGATCGGCTTCCTGATCAATCTGCTGCGCGCCATGGGCGCCGGCATGATGGGCTTCTTCAGCCGGATCGGCACCCACCTGCTCACCGGCTTCACCGGCTGGCTGTTCGGCGCGGTGCGCGAGGCCGGCATCAACCCGCCGGCCGACTTTTCGCTGCGTTCCGTGCTCGGTTTCGTGCTCGAGGTGCTCGGGGTGACGGTGGACAACATCTTCCGCCACCTGTCCGAACGCGTCGGGCCGGAAGTCGTCGCCCGGCTGCGCAGCATGCTCGACATTGCCACCGGCGTCTGGGGTTTCGTTGCCACCCTGGTCAACGAAGGCCCGGCCGGCCTCTGGCGCGAACTCAGCGAACGCCTGTCCAGCCTGTGGGATAGCGTGGTCGAAGGCGTCGTCGGCTTCATCACCGAACGCGTCATCGGTTGGGCGACGCGCTGGCTGGTTTCGCTGCTCGACGTCACCGGCATCATGCCGGTGATCAACACCCTGATCGCCATCTACCGGGCAATCGAGTCGTTCATGGAGTATCTGCGCGAACTTCTGGAGATCGTCTCGCGCGTCCTCGACGGCGTCATCGGTATCGCGCGCGGCGCTATCGACGAAGGTGCGACCTTCCTTGAGAACGCGATGGCCGGCGCACTGCCGGTCGCCATCGGCTTCCTTGCCAACCAGGCTGGCCTCGGCCGGCTGTCGGCCCGGCTGCGCGAGATCCTTGGCGGACTGCGCGAACGGGTCGACCAGGCGATCGACTGGCTGATCGAACGCGCTCTGCGCCTCGGCCGGGCAGTGCTCGACCTGGTTCGGCGCGGCGCCGGCGCGGTGCGCCGTGGCGTCAGCCGGCTGCGTGAGTGGTGGCGATCCAGGCACGGTTTCCGTGCGGCAGACGGCGCTGAGCACAGCGTTTACATCCAGGGTAGCGGTCGCTCGGCGCAGATCATGGTGGCCAGCGAGCCAACGCCGTACACCACCTTCATCCGCAACACCACGGTGCCGGCCGACAAGCGCGCCGACAAGGAGCGCGCCGTCGACATCGCCCAGCGCCTCGATGCGGCGATCGATGCCGCCGCCCGCGCCCCGGTCGGCGCCGCCGCTCCCTCCGCCTCTGGTGCCGCACCGGCAGCCGGTGGCGCGGCAGTCGCCACCGACCACGCCACCATCATCGATGGCCTGATGGGTGAACTGGCCGAAACAACGGCGCGCTTCATGCCGAGTGGTGGCGCCAACCCGCCGTCGACACCGCCGGTTTATGGCAACACCAACGCCGCCGGCTACGGCAGCAGCGCCACCGTCCTTCGCCTGACCAGCAACCGCAGCTTCCGCGGCAGCGAACCCAGCCGCTCGCTGCACACTCCGGCGTATACGCGCCTCAACCAGCGCCGCTCGCGCATTGGTGCACGCGGCAGTTACTATGTCCTCGGGCACCTGCTCAACCACAACATCGGTGGTCCCGGCGACACCTGGCAGAACCTGACTCCGCTGTCGCAGGGCGCCAACAACCGGCGTGGCGACTCGATGCTGCACGGCTTCGAGAAACTGGTCAAGGATGCGGTGGACGCACCGCGCGTCGCTGATCGCAAGGTCGTCAACTTCATCGTCACCGCCAACTACAGCATGCCTTCGCGGGCCAGTGAGGCGCAGGAAGCGCTCGCCAACGCGCGCCGCGCGACGGACGAAAGCGAGAAGAGCCGCTGGCTGGCAGTCCGCGAGGTGGTGCAGGAAGAGGTCACCGTACCACGCAGCGTCAGCCTGCGTGCCTATGCCCTCAACCCGGATGGCACGCGCGACAGGCAGATTGGTTCCGGCGCCGATGTCGAGAACATCCCGGCTGCCGAACTCGACATCGACCAGTATGGTGTCAACCCACGCCCAGGAATCATCGGGGAGCACCGCAGTGAACTCTGAGCAACCCAACCCCGCGCGCGGGCCAGGTGTTCCTGAAGAAACGACGATGCGCGACAAGGTGAACGGCGACGCCGAGATGACCGACACGTCATTGGTGCGAGTTCGCGGCGTTAGCCGACGCCGTAGTGCGAGCCCG
>NZ_JAEUOL010000296.1 GCF_016789985.1 Accumulibacter sp. | reverse complement strand
AGCCCATGTTCTCCATCAGGCAGCCCAGATCGGAGAGCTTTTGTGCACTCGCCTTGAATTCGTAGAACTCGTTGCGCGGGCAACCGTGATGCACCAGTTGCTCGGTGTAGAAACGCGGCCGTTGCCAGGCATCCAGATCGGCCACGCCGAGCGCACCGAGGACCAGTGAGAGCAGGGTGTCGACCACCCAGCCAGGATGTGTCGGGCAGCCGGCCACGTTGATCACGGGCAGCCCCGACACGGCGCGAAACTCGTTGCCGAGCAGACCGCCTTTCTGATCGCCGTCGAACTGCAGTCCGCAGGCGTCGGTGATGTTCTCGCCGCTCGAAACGATGCCGCCGTAAGCGCTGCAGGTACCGATGGCGAGGACATGGTGGGCGCGCTGCGCCAGATCGCGCACCCAGTCGATCAGCGGGCGGCCACTGCCGGAGAGCATCTGGAAGCGGCCACTGCCGTTCGGTCCGCGCAGCAGTGCACCCTCGACACACAGGATGTCGAATGGCCGGCTACCGTCGGCCGCTACCCGCAACAACGCCAGCGCCTCGTCGCCGCTGGCTTCCGACACACCGGGATGGAGCAACAGTTCGATGCCGCTGTCGGCCAACTGTGCGAGGACACCGTTGCGATTCTCGGCGCCCAGCAGCGACTGCGTGCAGCCGCCGCAACCCGCCGCCTGCAGCCAGACGACTCTCATGCCCGCTCCAGTCCGTAACGCAGCAGCTTGTTGCGCAGGCCGACGCGGGACAGGCCCAGTTCGCTGGCCGCGCGCGACTTGTTCCAGCGATTGCGAATCATCGTCTCCTTGAGCACCCGCGCTTCAAGCGCCGCCATGCGCTCCTTGAGCCCGCCGTCAACGGCGATCAGGTCGAGCAGATTGTCCTCCTGCTGGTCGAAGGCCGGCGTGCGCAGGATGCGCGGCGCCAGCAGGTCGGCACCCAGGCGCGGCGCGTCGGCAAGCGCCAGCATGCGCAGGATTTCATTCTGCAGCTCGCGCACATTGCCCGGCCAGCGATAGGCGGCCAGGCAAGCGAGCGCCTCGGTGGTCAGGCCGTCCACCGGTTTGCCGAGGAACTTCTGGCTGGCTTCGAGCAGGCGACCGGCGAGCAGCGGGATGTCCATCGAACGTTCGCGCAGCGGTGGCACGCGCAGGGTCACGGTGGCCAGCCGGTAGTAGAGGTCCTCGCGAAACGTGCCGGACCGCACCTCGGCTTCGAGGTCGTGGTGGGTGGCGGCAACGACACGCACATCGACCGATTGCGAGCGGGTGGCGCCGAGCGGCCGAAACTCTCCCTCCTGCAGCACACGCAACAACTTGACCTGGAACACCGGACTGGTATCGCCGATTTCATCGAGGAAGATGGTTCCGCCATCGGCCTGCTGGAAACGACCGCTGCGGTCTTCATAGGCGCCGGTGAAGGCACCGCGCTTGTAACCGAAGAGCTCGGCTTCGAGCAACTGGTCGGGCAGCGCGCCGCAATGCTCGACGACGAAGGCATTCTCGGCACGCCGGCTGCAATAGTGAATGGCGCGGGCGAGCATCTCCTTGCCGGTGCCCGATTCGCCGCAGATCAGCACCGACAGGTCGAAGGGCGCAATCCGCTCGACCAGACTGCAGACTGCATTGAGCGGGCTGCCGGGGGTGCGGATCAGCCCGTCGAGGGCGAACTCGCGCCGCGCGCGCCGGTATTTCGTCTCGACGCGTCCGGCCAGCACCGGCTCGGCGGTGCGCAGTTCGAGTGAAAGCCTTTGATTCTCCCTTTGCAGGCGATGCACCCTGGCCGCGGTCTGCAAGGTCAGCAACAACTGCTCGGGTTGCCAGGGCTTCATCAGATACTGGTAGATGCCGGCTTCGTTGACCCCGGCAATGATGTCCTCGGCATCGGTGTAGCCGGACAGGATGATGCGCAGGGTATCCGGCCACTGGCTGCGCACGATCCTGAGGAACTCGACACCGCTCATTCCCGGCATGCGCTGGTCGCAGACGATGATCTGCACCCACTCGGTCTCCATGATCCGCTGCGCCTGCTCCGCGTCGGCGGCGGTGAAGACCTCGAAGTCGTCCTCCAGCGTCCGGCGCAGCGCTTCCTGCGAACGCAGCTCGTCATCGACCACCAGAACGGTCGGCAGGCGCGGCTTCGGGTTGCTGCTCATCGCGGCACGCTCCAGCCGAGTTCACGGTGGATCGCCAGGTGACGCGGGGTCCACGAGTGCGGCGTTCTGTGTACGAAATGATGGCGTGCCACGTGGTAGCTCGGATCGAAGCCGTAGAAGTTGCGCTGCATCTCGGCGAGTTCGGCGGCGCGATAGCTGGCCAGCGGCCTGGCCGCCTCGTCGGCCAGGCGGCGCCCGCGCTTGTTCTGCAGGCGGGCGGACAGATCGGGGGCGGCCGCCAGCTCGCCGGCGCGGCGCGCGACGTCGATCCGGAACGTCTCGGGATCACCGGTCAGGCAGGCATCGAGGAAACCCGTGGCGACACCGGCAACCGCGCTCATCGGCAGACGGTCGCGCATGATCGCCTGCGCCGCCCGGGCGCCGACCCGGGCCGGCAGCAGGTAGGTCCAGTACTCCGATCCGTAGAGGTTGCCCATGTTGCGGTAATGCGGGTTGAGCAGCACGCCGGCACGCGCCCAGACCAGATCGGCAGTGCGCGCCAGGAAGCAGCCACCAGCACCGCAGTTGCCCTGCAGGGCGGCGATCGTCAGCTGGTTTGCGTTGCAGATGATCGCTTCGGCGAGGTCGTCGATCGCGTTGATGTTGGCCCACGACTCGTCGGCCGGTGATTCGGCGGCCTCGATCTGCTGCAGGTGAATGCCGTTGGACCAGTAGTCACGCCCGCCCATCAGCACCAGGACGCCGACCGGCCGCAACGTCGCCCACTCCCAAGCCGCCTGCAGGCGCTGGCACTGCCGGGTGCTCATCGCGCCGTTGTAGAAGTCGAAGTGCAGGAAACCGACGCCACCCGATTCCTCGTAGCGGATGTCCTGCCAGGTCTGCCGGGCGCTCGCCCAGCAGGCCGCTGCCGGAGCGGCCAGCGGCGCCTCGGGAAGGCTCGCCAGTTGCCTGGCGAAGACCTGCGCCGCCGGCAACCTGAGCGAGCCGGCAGGCTGCCGGCGGCGCACCTGGCCGATCCACACCGCGCCATCGACCGTCGCACGCAGGATCGCCGTTTCGCGCCAGGCGATCACTGCCCCCGGCGGAGCGCCGCGCAAGCCGTCTTCCGGCCAGCCGTCGAACAGGCTGCACGGCTCGCCAAACAGCTCGTCGGCCACCCCGGGAAAGCCGTCGGCGGCGTTCAGGCGGGCAAGCACGCGCGCCGTGTCGTCGTGCTGCCAGTCGATGGCCCGATCGCTCTGCTTCATCAAGGGGCGCAGAGTGCCGCGCGACGCTGGTGCGGCAAGCGCCGACGGGGTCGGGACAAAGCTGCCGCCGGCAAAGCGCTCGACAGCCCGAAGCACGGCACGGCTGGCGGCCTCGCACACTTCACGGCGGTAGAGGCTGGACTTCCTGGCGCGGCGCAGCGGAAAAACCTCGGTCGCCCAGACCGGACCGGCATCCATTTCGCCGGTTGCCTGCAGCACGGTGACGCCCCAGTCCGCTTCACCCTCCTGGATCGCCCAGTCGAGCGCCGAAGGTCCGCGATCACCGACGATCCCCGGGTGGACAATCAGGCAGCAATGCCGCTGCCAGATCGAGGGCGGAATCGCCCGCCGCAGATAAGGTGCAATGATCAGTTCGGGCTGGAACAGCGCCACGGCCTCTTCGCTCACCGGGTCGGCAATATCGTACTCGACCGATAACTGATGTCCCAGCGCACGGAGTTCGCAGTACAGGCGCTGACTGAGGCTGTTGAAGGCGTGGCAGAGAAACAGAATGCGCATCGTCCGTGATCGCTCAGCAGATGCGTGGCAACTGGTCGCCGGTCAGCCAGTCGACGATGCGCCGGCCACCCAGGGTGGTGGTCATCTGTACGAAATGCCGCGCGTCCTCATGCACGCTGCCGACGATGGCCGCGTGCCGGCCAAGCGGATGCGCGCGCATCGCGACGAGCAAGCGCTCGGCGTCGGCCGGCGCGACGATCGCCAGCAGTTTGCCTTCGTTGGCGACATACAGCGGGTCGAGACCGAGGAATTCGCAGGCGGCGGCCACCGCGGGCTGTATCGGCAGAGCGCTTTCCTGCAGCATCATGCCCACCCCCGACTGGCGGGCGATTTCGTTCAGCGTGGTGGCGACGCCGCCGCGCGTCGGGTCGCGCAGCGCGTGGATTTCCGCCCCGCTGGCACGCATGGCGGCGATCAGGCGGTGCAGCGCGGCGCTGTCCGAGACGATGTTGGCGGCAAAGCCGATGCTTTCGCGCTGTGCCATGATCGCCATGCCGTGTTCGCCGATGCCGCCCGAGACGATGATCCGGTCGCCCGGCCGGGCGCGATTGCCCGACCAGTCGGCACCCTCGGCGACGACGCCGACGCCAGTGGTAGTGATATAGACGCCGTCGCCCTTGCCCTGCTGCACCACCTTGGTATCGCCGGTAACCAGCGGCACCTCGGCAGCGCTCGCGGCATGCGCCATCGAGTCGACCAGACGCGCCAGATCGCCGAGCGGGAACCCTTCCTCGAGAATGAAACCGGCGGCGAGATAGAGGGGCGTCGCACCCATCACCGCGACATCATTGATCGTGCCGTGCACCGACAGGCAACCGATGTCGCCACCGGGGAAGAACAGTGGCGAGACGACATGCGCGTCGGTGGACATCACCAGCCGGCCTGGCGGCATCGGCAGCACGGCGGCGTCGTTGCCCTGTCCAAGATAATTGTTGCCCAGCCGGCTGGCGAACAGTTCGTCGATCAGTTGCGCCATCGCCCGTCCGCCGCTGCCGTGCGTCATGTCGACCCGACCGTGGCGCAGGTCGAGTGGTCGCACATAGCCTTTGCGCTGCGCACTCATTTTGCCACCGCCACTTCGCCAAAGCGACCGAACGAGTAATGCGCCGCACAGGCGCCCTCCGACGACACCATGCAAGAACCGACCGGATTCTCGGGGGTGCACGCGCTGCCGAAGATGCGGCAGTCCTGCGGCCGCTTGACACCGCGCAGCACCGCCCCACACTCGCAGGCCGGGTGGTCGGCAACCGCCTGATAGTCGACCGCGAATCGACGCTCGGCATCGAAATCGGCAAAGCAGCCGCGGATGCGCAGCGCGCTGTAGGGAAGTTCGCCGAGTCCGCGCCAAGCGAACGAACGCCGCAGCTCGAAGACCTCGGCAACCAGTTGCTGCGCCTTGCGGTTACCCTCCCGCGTCACGGCACGGGCAAATTCGTTCTCGACCACCGCGCGACCGTCATTGACCTGCGTGATCAGCATGAGGATCGCCTGCATCACGTCAAGTGGTTCGAAACCGGCAATCACCACCGGCTTGCGGTATTCCTCGGCGAAGAACTCGTAGGGCCGGCTGCCGATGATGGTAGACACATGCGCCGGTCCGATGAACCCATCGAGCGGCACGCTGCCCCATTGCCGCACTGCCGGCGATTCGAGGATGCTGGCGATCGCCGACGGCGTCAGCACGTGGCAGCAGAGCACCGAGAAGTTCTTCAGGCCGAGCGCCTGCGCCTGTTTGATGACCACCGCCGTCGGTGGGGTGGTGGTCTCGAAACCGATGGCAAAGAACACCACCTGCCGCTCCGGCTCGCGCTGCGCCAGGCGCAGCGCATCGGCGCTCGAATAGATCATCCGGATGTCGCCACGTACACCACCGTTGCGGCCAAGGCCGGCTTTTGCCTTGAGCAGCGACAACCCGCCGGAGGCCGGCACGCGCAGCGGATCGCCGTAGCTGCACAGGGTGACTCCGGCCTCGCGCACGAGGCGGATCGCCATGTCGATCCGCCCGACCGGCAGCACGCAGACCGGGCAGCCCGGACCGTGAATCATGCGCACGTTTGGCGGCAGCAGATCACTCACCCCGTAGCGTGCAATGGCATGCGTGTGGCCACCGCAGAACTCCATGAAATGATAGTCGCGCGTGCGCTTTGCCGCCAGCCGGATGGCTGCCGCCAGTCCGCTGGCCAAGCCCCCGTCACGGAACTCATCGATGAACTTCATCGCGCGCTGCAATCCGCTGGCGACAACTGCATTTCCCGATCCTCCCGCGGTGCCCGGTCAAGCGCACCCTGCATCCGTCTCCAACAAGGCGACCTCGCCGAGTTCGGCAAACAGCGCCAGGGTCTTTTCGGCCTCTTCCGGATCGAGTCTGGTGAGCGCGTAGCCGACATGCACGAGCACATAGTCTCCGACCGCGACATCGTCCACCAGCGCCAGGGAGACTTCCTTGCCGACACCGGCCATCTCGATCCTCGCCTGCTCCCCGGGCAGCAGTTCGACGATGCGGCAAGGCAGAGCCAGACACATGAGCGGCGCTCCGCTACTGGGCCAGCAGATGCTGCAGGGCGACCCAGGCCTGACCGACCGACAGGCCGCCGTCGTTGGGTGGCACCTGCCGCGCTTCGATCAACTGCACTCCCTTCGCCCCGAGGCGGGCGCGCAGGCCGCGCACCAGCACCTGGTTGAGGAAGCAGCCACCGCTGCCGACCACCGCTCTCGTTTCCGGCGCGAGCACCCGCAACCAGTCTTCGATCGCCGCGGCCAGTGTCGCATGAAACAGCGCAGCGCCGCGCTCAGGGTTCCTCTCGTCGGCCAGAATGCCGAACAAGGGCAACAGGTCGAGATTGCCCCGGTCGATGATCCAGCCCTGGTCGAGCGGCAGAACGTCGCCGTAACGCAGCGCCATGCCTTCCAGCAGCATCGCCGCCTGCCCCTCGTAAGCCATGACGCTCCGGATGCCGAGCAGACCGGCTGCGGCATCGAACATCCGGCCCATGCTCGAGGTTGGCGGGCAATGGAGGTCGCCAGCGAGCATCTGGGTGACCGCCGGCGCCGCTGGCTGAGCCGCAAAGCGTTCGCCGATCTCGCCGGCGCGGCCCAGGCGGTGCAAGGCTGCCGCCGCCATTCGCCAGGGTTCGTTGGCGGCCCGGTCGCCGCCCGGCAGGGCGAGCTGCACGACATGGCCCAGCCGCTCGAAACTGGTCCCATCCACCCGCAGGAGTTCGCCGCCCCAGGCCGCGCCGTCGGTGCCCACCCCAACCCCGTCCAGTGACAATGCCAGAGTGCTGCCCTCGATGCCGTGCTCGGCCAGCACGGCAGCGGCATGCGCATGGTGATGCTGCACCCCGAGCAAGGGCAGACGGCGCTGCTGGGCGAAATCGGCGGCGAAACGGGTGGAATGGAAGTCGGGATGCAGATCGTGCGCGACGATCGCCGGTTCGACGCCGAGCAGCTTGATCATCTGCTCGACACTTTCCTCGAGGAAGTCGCAAACCGCGGCATTGTCGAGGTCGCCGACATGTTGCGAGACGAAGGCCTCGTCGCCACGCGTGACGCAGATGGTATTCTTGAACCAGGCCCCGACGGCCAGCACCGATGGCCCCGCGCGCTGCAGCTTGATCGCCCGCGGCGTGTAGCCGCGAGCACGGCGGATGAACTGCAGACCGGTGGTGGTGATGCGGGCCACACTGTCGTCGCAGCGCGTGACGATGTCGCGATCGTGCATCAGGAAGGCGTCGGCGATACCGTAGAGGCGCAGCAGGGCTTCACTGTTGCCGATCACCAGCGGTTCGCCACCGGGATTGGCGCTGGTCATCACCAGCGCCAGATCCTGCGCCCGCTCGAGCCAGCCCAGACCCGGCGGACGCCTGGCCGCCTCGTGAAACAGCAGGAACTGCACCGGGGTGTAGGGCAGCATGACGCCAAGCCAGCTCAACCCGGGGGCGACAGCGGGCAGCGCCGCGTCGCAACCACTGCGCTTCCTGATCAGGATCGCCGGCCGGGTCGGCAAGGTCAACAGGCCGGGTTCGCCGATCCCCATCTGGACAAACTGGGTCGCCGACGGCGCATTGGCGAGCATCACCACGAAAGGTTTCTCGTCGCGCTGCTTGCGCTCCCGCAGCAGCGCGACGGCCACCGCATTGCGCGCATCGCAGGCCAGGTGGAAACCGCCCAGGCCCTTGATGGCAACGATCCTGCCCTGTTGCAGAAGTTGCAGCGCGCCGGCGATCGGGTCCGCAGCCAGGCGATGGCCTTCGGCATCGAGCAGGAAAAGCTGCGGCCCGCATTTCGAGCAGCAGTTGGCCTCGGCATGAAAACGCCGGTCCTCCGGTCGCCGGTACTCGCACTGGCACTTGGGGCACATGGCAAAGGGCTTGAGGCTGGTACGCACCCGGTCGTAGGGCAGGCCACGACTGATCGTGTAGCGCGGCCCGCAGTTGGTGCAGTTGGTGAAGGCATAACGCCAGCGGCGGCTGCCCGGGTCGAACATCTCGGCCAGACAATCGCGGCAGACCGCGGTGTCGTGACCGATCATGGTCGCCGCCCGACCACTGCGGCTGTCGATGATCACGAAGCCGTCGTTGCCCCGCGCCGGCGTCGCAGCGCGGGCCACCACCGAATTGATCCGCGCCAGCGGCGGGGCCTCCTGCTCGATGCGCTGGACCAGTGCCTTGACCTGGTCCACGGCACCGCGCACCTCGATCTCCACCCCGCGCGAGTCATTGCGCACCCAGCCGGCAAGGCCCAGCTCCCTGGCCAGCCGCCAGACGAAAGGACGAAAGCCGACACCCTGGACCACCCCGCTGACGCGGATGTTCTGGCAAACGATCGAGTCTGCCATGTCAGCCTCGCGCACCGGTGGTCAGCAATGTCTCCAGTTCGGCGATCCGCCGGCGCAAGCCCGCCACGGTCGCCTGCTTCCTCTCGCGCACTGCAGCGCAGCCCTCCATCAACCAGTCCAGCCACTGGTCGGAGCCTTCGCCGGTGGTCGCCGAAACCTGGATCACCTGCAGCGCCGGATTGACCTGTTGCGCGTAGCGAATCGCCAGTTCGGCGTCGAAAGACAGATAGGGCAGCAGATCGACTTTGTTGAGCAACATCAGCGAAGCCGCGTGGAACATGTTGGGGTACTTGAGCGGCTTGTCTTCGCCTTCGGTCACCGAGAGGATGATCACCTTGTGCGCCTCGCCGAGATCGAAAGCCGCCGGGCAGACGAGATTGCCGACGTTCTCGATCAGCAGCAACGAATCGTCGGCCGGCGACAGTTGCTGCAGGGCGTGGCCGACCATGTGCGCATCAAGGTGACAGCCCTTGCCGGTATTGATCTGCAGCGCGGGAACGCCGGTTTCGCGTATGCGCTCGGCGTCGCGACCGGTCTGCTGATCACCTTCGATGACGGCCATCGGCAATCTCGCCCTGAGCAGTTCGATGGTTCGGCAGAGCAGCGTGGTTTTTCCCGATCCCGGACTGGATACCAGGTTGAGCGCGAAGATCCCCTGCTCCTCGAAACGCTTGCGGTTCTCTGCGGCGTAGCCGTCGTTGCTGGCCAGAATGTCGCGCTCGATCTGCACCAGGCGGGACTGGCTCGATTCGGGGGCATAATGCGTGGCATGATCATGACCGTGGTGCGCGTGACCGGCGGTGAACGGCGAATCATGCAGATCTTCATGCGGGTGGGCGTGGACGTGCCCTGCCGCGTCGCCCGGCGGGTGTGCATGGGTCGGCGCCGGCCACCGGCGCCCGCCAGGCTGATCGACCACGCTCCCGCTCGGGCGATAGCTCGTCGCAGCACGCCTGCCCTGCAGCGCAGCGACTCCTGATCCCGCCTGAGCCTGCGTCGAACTCTCCCCCCCGGCCTTGCCGGGCGCCGGCAAGGCCTGACCAGCGACGCGGGCCTCCCCGACGCCACAACCGCAAGTCGTACACATCTGCTGTCTCCTGTTGTTATTCGACCTCCAGCTCCTTCACCCGCATCTCGGTACCACCGGTTGCCTGAACCGGGTAACCGCCGCAGGCTGGGCAGGGGTCGTACAGCGCCGCGAGCGGCACCGTCTGATGACAATTAAAGCATAAACCTTGGCCCGCCACATGCACTATATGCAATCTGGCACCCTCGGCCAGGGTGCCGCGCGTGACCGCGCCAAAACAGAAGCTGATCGCTTCGGGTTCCACCGCGGAAAGCTCGCCAATCTCGACCTCCACCGTCCGCACGCGGGCAAACTGCTGCGCGCGCGCGGCTTCCTCGATGATCCCCAGAATGCCCACGGCAAGTGACATTTCATGCATCGACCAGCCTCAGTGCGCAGGGCACGCACGGATCGAGCGACAGAGCCAGACGACCGGCGGCACGCTGCGCCGCCAGCCGGGTCGACGCGGAACAACCACTGATCTCGCGCACAAAAGCACCCCGAGGGTGAAAGTTCCATTCGGTCGGCGCAATGATCAGATGGCTGACCACCCGCTCGCCATCGAGTTCGGTGCGATGGAGCAGCATGCCGCGCGCCGTTTCGACGCGCGCCAGGCCAAGGCCCGCAGTGATTGCTGACGCATCGAGCAAGCGCGAGAGGCGAGGCAGGTCACACAACCCGGCAGCCAGCCAGCGCAATTCGATCAGGCGCGCCAGCAAGCGTGCCTTGACGCGCTGGCAACGGGCAAGCAGGGCGGCAACCGCGGGCGCCTCGGCCTGCCGGGCAAGCACTCCGGTTTCTGCCGGCTGACCGGCAAGCGTCGGCGCGCTGGCGAAGTCGTCCCGGTCGATCAGCGACGCACATTCGCTGGCCGTCAGCTGCGGCAGCAGCCCCACCGTCAGCGGCGCCGGCTCCTGATCGTCGAGCAGCGGCAACTCGAAACGTGCCAGCCAGGCCGACAGTTCGGCGCCAAGCGCCGCCGCCGCAGCTCGATCGACAACCGCAGGCAAAAAGCGCTTGCGCCAGCCGCCAAACTCGCTCAAGCGGGGCACTGCCGAGGAATCATCGAGCAGCGTCGGCCAGGCGATCAGCAAGTGGTAGAGGTGCTCGGCGATGGTTTCGAGCGCCACCGGCAGGAGCAGGCCGTCGCCGGCAGCGGACGTGGCCGGCTCACCACGCGCCGCCTCGACGCTCAAGCGGGTGGCCGCAGCCTGTGTATGGCGGCAGAGGCTGAACAGCCGGGGAACGACCTCGAGCAGCCGCGCTGCCGACAGACCGCACAGCGTACGGGCCAGTGCGGGCCGGGTCGATACGACCCCCGCGGCAAGGATTTTCCTCCCGTCCCACGTCAGTATCAGCTCGAGAGACCCCTGTTCCACCAGCACGCTCCCGGAGAATGTGTCCTTAGGATACTCAAGGTCTTTGAATTCCTTTTGATTTCAGTCAATCCGGGGCTAAACTCCCGCCTTCACAATACGCTCCCCCGGCCTTGGTCACTTCCCGGATCTCCCTCTGCATGCTTGAAGCTTCAAATCTGGAATGCGTACGCGGCGAACGCCGCCTGTTCGTCGGTGTCAGCTTCCAGCTCGCGGGCGGCGAGATGCTCTACCTGCAAGGAAGAAACGGCTCCGGAAAAACCAGCCTGTTGCGCATGCTGTGCGGCCTGACGCCAGCCGCCAGTGGCGAGATTCGCTGGCGCGGCAAGCCGATCGCCCGGCTCGGCGACGACTTCCGCAGCGAGCTCTGCTACCTTGGCCACCACAACGCAATCAAGGAGGAGCTGACCCCGCTGGAGAACATCCTGTCAACGGCCCGGCTGGCCGAGGAGCCGCTCGACGAGGATGCCGCGCTCGATGCGCTGGAACTGGTCGGATTGCGAGGCCGAGAGGACCTGGCCTGCCGCTATCTCTCGCAGGGCCAGAAGCGCCGCGCCGCGCTGGCCCGGCTGGTGCACGAGAAACGCGCGCTGTGGGTTCTCGACGAGCCCTACGTGGCGCTTGACAAGGCGGCGACCGAACTCGTCGCCGGGCTGGTCGGCGCCCATCTGCAACGCGGCGGGCTGGCGGTGCTGACCACCCACCAGACAGTGGCCATCCCGGCCGGCGCCGTGCGCGAGCTGAGCCTGAGCGCCGATGCCGCAACGCAGCATCGGCCATAGCCGACAGGATGCTACCATTGATCCGTGCGGTCATCGGCCGCGACCTGCGACTGGCCATGCGGCGGCAGGCCGACATCGTCGCTGCAGTGTTCTTTTTCATCATCGTCGTCAGCCTGTTCCCGCTCGGCGTCGGACCGGAACCGGACCAGTTGCGCAAACTGGCGCCCGGCGTGCTGTGGGTTGCCGCCCTGCTGGCGACCATGCTCTCGCTGCCACGCCTGTTTGCCGACGACCACCGCGACGGCACCCTGGAGCAGCTCGCCCTGGCACCACAGCCACTCGGACTGATCGTGCTCGGCAAGGTGATCGCCCATTGGCTGGTCGCCGGTCTGCCGCTCGTACTGCTGGCGCCGATCCTGGGAATCCAGTTCGACCTGACCGATGATGCGCTGGCGGTGCTCACCCTGTCGCTGCTGATCGGCACGCCGGCACTGTCCGGTATCGGTGCCATCGGTGCCGCGCTGACCCTCGGCGTGCGTGGCGGCGGCGTGCTGCTGTCGCTGCTGGTTCTGCCGCTGTACATCCCGGTCCTCATCTTCGGTGCCGGAGCAGTGGATGCGACGGTCACCGGCCTGGGAGCACAGGCCCATCTTTCGCTGCTCGGCGCGCTCGCGCTGGGTGGCGTGTTTTTTGCCCCGTGGCCAACCGCTGCGGCCCTGAGAGTTGCCCTGGAATAGATGAGTAACCGTTTGATCAACTGGTTCAAGTACGCCAGCCCACAGACCTTCTACCCGCTCGCCGGAAAGATGATTCCGTGGTTC
>NZ_JAEUOL010000275.1 GCF_016789985.1 Accumulibacter sp. | reverse complement strand
GGGACAACAGCGCTACGAAGAACAACAGCGCCAACGAAATATCGCCGCACTCAAGCGCCGCGCCGCCGCGCTCGGTTTCCAGATTGACCCGTTGCAGGCAGCCGCATGAAAACGGTCGCCTTCAGTTCTGTTTCTTGAGAGCACCAGGAGCTGGACATTCCTCCCCGCCTTGCCAGCGCGCTCAGCGAACCTTTCGCCTTTGCCCTGCTCGCCTGGCCTGCCGCCGCGGCCACCATGTACTGGTCGACACCGGACGACTTGGCCTGGCGGATTGCGGCCCTCCTCTGGCTGGCGCTCTTCCACCTCGCAGCCTACCGCCGGGGTCGTGGCCCCGGGTTCGGCAATACGATGCTTCTGCTGAGCGGCACCGTGGCATGGGCCTGGTCGAACTTTCCCGACAGCTGGACACTTGCTGCCTTCCCGGTTCTGCTGATCGGTCTGCACGGCGCGCAGCGGGCACTGCTGCGCCGGCAGGGCGGAGACACCAGAACACCAGGCGGGAGCGCCGATCATGAGGCGTCATCGGGTGCCTGAAGGTCGATGACGCCGCATCGGGATGGCTGGCGCCCAGCGCCGAAAACGGGCCGGCAAGCGCCGATCGCCGTCGCTCGGCAGACCGTGATCGAGGCGGCCGGCTGACGACAATCATCACGGATTCAGGCGGTCAGCGTTTTTACCACCAGACCGAACGACGCGCAGGCCGCGATGAGGGGAATCACGCCGACCTTGAAGCGCAAAAGGGCAATCGCGGCACCCAGCGTGATCAGGGCAGACACCACATCGAATGGCCCGTCAAGACCCTTCGGCCAGAGGACGTGATAGCCGAAGAAGAAGGCCAGATTGACGATCACCCCGACCACCGCGGCCGTGATCCCGGTCAGCGGAGCGGTGAATTTCAGGTCGCCATGAGTCGACTCGACCAGCGGTCCGCCGGCCAGAATGAACAGGAAGGATGGCAGGAAGGTGAACCAGGTAGCCAGGGCTGCCGCCACCGCCCCGGCAAGGAAAAGGGCATCCGGCCCGAACACCGCCTTGACATAAGCACCCACGAAGCTGACAAAGGCAACCACCATGATCAGCGGGCCGGGCGTCGTTTCGCCCAGCGCGAGGCCATCGATCATCTGTGTCGGCGTCAGCCAACCATATTCAACGACAGCGCCCTGGTAGACGTAAGGCAACACCGCATAGGCGCCGCCAAAGGTGAGCAACGCGGCTTTGGTGAAAAACCAGCCCACCTGCGTCAGCGTGTGATGCCAGCCGTAAACCAGCGTCAGCAGACCCATCGGGAGAATCCAGAGCAGCGCACCGACCAGTGCCACCCGCGCCAGCCGGATCCAACGGAAGCTCGCGTATTCCGGTGTCGGCGTCTCGTCGTCGATCAGCGCCCTACCGAATGACTTGTCGGCCTGGCCATGCCCGCCGCCCACCGCGAATTTGTCGGGCGCCAAGCGGCCCCCCACATAACCGATCAGCGCCGCCCCTGCGACAATGGCAGGAAACGGCAGATCCAGCGCGAAGATCGCCACGAAGGAGGCCAGCGCGATGCCCCACAACCATCTGTTCCGAAGCGCTCGCGAACCCATGCGATGTGCTGCCTGCAGCACGATGGCGGTAACCGCAGGCTTGATCCCATAGAACAGACCAGCGACCAGAGGCAGATCACCGAAAGCCAGATACACCCAGGAAAGGACGATCAGGATCAGCAGCGACGGCAACACGAACAGGGCACCGGCGACGATACCGCCCCAGGTGCGATGCATCAGCCAGCCGATATAGGTGGCGAGTTGCTGTGCCTCGGGGCCGGGGAGAAGCATGCAGTAGTTGAGTGCGTGGAGAAATCTGCGCTCCGAGATCCAGCGCCGCTGCTCGACCAGTTCCTGATGCATCAACGATATCTGTCCGGCCGGACCGCCGAAACTGATGAACCCCAGCTTGAGCCAGAAAACGAAGGCCTGCCAGAAGCTGACTGCCGGCGGCCTCGGCGCGTTATCAGCGAGGGGCTGCGAAGCGATGTGGAAAGCGGGCTGGTTCATTGACTGGGTTCCTCATTGCTGCAGGGGACGAACAGGCCGCCACACATTGCCCGAGCGGGACGCTCCAGAGGAGCTGACGCCTGCCGCAACGCCGACACTACACGAACTGCCCTGGGCGGTCTACAACGGCCGCGACCAGTCGGCGGCTGGGCAACGGCCGGCACGCTGCGCCAGGAATGGTGGACGGCGGCGCACCGCCTGTGCGGTCCGAGCCGGCAGGCCGAGCGCCGACACATCGATTGCGGCGGATCGATGATCAACCCATAATGTCCCGGCGATGGACGTCGCACCATCGTACATCCGGTTGCTGCGGCACTCAAAGGAGAGAGACCATGGCTGGCAAGAAAGCTCTTTTTGTGGGCATCAACAAGTTTGCGAACTACGCCCAGTTCACCCTCAACGGCTGCGTCAATGACGCCAGGGACATGGCAGCCCTGTACAAGGATCTGCTTGGTTTCAAGACATCAGAAATGACCACGCTGACCGATGCGCAGGCCACCAAGACGAACATCATGGCCAAGCTGAATGAAATGGTTGCCGACGCCAAAGCCGGCAAGCTCGATTGTCTCGTCTTCAGCCTGTCGTCGCATGGTACGCAGATGAACGACGCGAGCGGTGACGAACCCGACGGCAAGGACGAGGCTTTCGTCCCGCACGATATCGCCGAGAAGAACGGCACCTGGGATCCGGAACACATCATTAGTGACGATGAACTGCACGACCTCTTCCTGCAGCTTCCGGTGAACGTGCTGCTCGAGGTTTACCTCGACACCTGCCACAGCGGAACCGGCCTGCGCGGTGCCGAGTTCGGCCTGCATGCGCCGCGCGCTCGATATGTTGCTCCACCCGACCACGAGTTCGACCAGAAGGCGGCCAGGGTGCGGGGATTCACCCTCGAGCGCGCACCCGCTGTCAAGGCCAAGGCGGGTGCCACCGACACCGAGAAAAGGCCGGTCGCCGGCGCGCACCACATCCTGTGGACCGGCTGCAAAGCCAGTCAGACCAGCGCTGACGCCTATTTCAGCGGACGCTACAACGGTGCGTTCACCTATTATTTTGTCAAGGTGATGCGCGACACCCAGAACAAACTGTCGCGCAAGGAAGTGATCAAGAAGATGCGCGCACTGATGAAAAACAGCTTCGCACAAACGCCGCAACTGGAAGGCAAAGCCACCAATCGGGGACAGGCAATCACTTATTGACCGGCACCCGCAGCGGAGAGGCCGGGCTTCTCAGGGTGCGCCCGGCCTCTCCCGGCCACCGCTGACCGGCAGCACGTCGTACAAGGAGAGCAAACCCATGCAACCCACCTCGTTTCTGCTTGCGCTGGCCACCTCCGCAATCGCCACCAACGCACTGGCCGACGAGCGCTCACCCGGTAACTGCAAAGCGCCACAGGCGGCGACCGACCTCTCACAGTGCGATTTCTCGCGCCAGAAACTGGCTGGAAAGAACCTGCGCGGCGTGCTCCTGGTGGGCGCCAAGATGGAGAGCGCGGATTTTCGCGGGACCGATCTGACTGGCGCCGACCTCAGTGGCAGCAACGCCAAGTGGGCAAACTTCACCGGTGCCAACCTGACAGGTGCCAACTTGCGCCAAGCCGACCTGTTCCACGCCACGTTCGACGAGGCCAACCTGACCGATGCCGACTTGCGGGGCGCTTACCTGTTCGGCTCCAACCTGATCGCAAGCAAGGCCTTACGCGCCGATTTTTCGGGCGCCTACCTCAAGGACATCCTGATGGAGGGTATCGATCTCTCCGGTGGTTCGATCCGCAACTGCTACGCTTTCCGTGGCGTGTTCTCCGGCGCTCGGCTGGTTGGCACCGATCTGTCCGGCGCCGACCTGACCGGCGCCGCACTCGATCAGGTCGACTTCTCGAACGCCGCGCTGCAGGGCACGCGGCTGGCAGGAGCCACCTTGCGACACGCCGTGTTCAGTGGCGCCAATCTTGAAGCCGCCGACTTCACCAACGCCGATGTCTGGAACACGAATTTCGCGAACGCGCTGAATGCCGGTGACTCGGTGCGTGAGGCGCTCGCCGAACCATTCGTCGCCAAGCAGCGCTGATTCGCGAGCTGCGGCGAGCCAGCGATCCCTGCGTGGTTCTGGCACCTGGCGTCATCGTGGGCCCTGCAGTCATTGGCCGCAACCTGCTCACGGCTGGCCGGCACTCGCCTGCAACCACCTGAATTGCTCGACAGACGCCGCGGACAACCGGAGCGCGGCCGTCGGGCGGCGAAAAACCAGCATCCGTGAGAGAGGGTGATCCCGGTTGTTCTTGACTTAAGTCATTGCCAGCCGACCCGGTCGATGTTGTTATGCGTCTGGTGCCGGAGTCGGGGGAAAAAGAGGACACTCCCCCGCCGATGACGCACACGGGTGCAGTGGGTCCCGCATACTCACCCAGCGACTCCATGCGACGCCGCATGCTTTCCAGCACGCTTGGCCTGACCGGCACCACGGTCACGGCCCAAGACAAATTCCAACCAGGGAGGACGACCAATGAAATCGAGTCTTTTGAAACGATGCGTTACTGCAGCAGGGATGCTTGCCCTGGCGATCGGCAATCTCGCAGCCCAGGAAGCAAAACCGGAGAAGACCAAGGCACTCGAAGAGGGACCGATGCAGATCGGTGGCTCCTCGCCGGTCGGTGGGGCCGACATGGTACAGACGCTGAACCCGAAATCGCCACCGATGACCAAGGCGGACTTCGAGATCGGCAAGAAGATCTATTTCGAACGTTGTGCCGGATGCCACGGTGTGCTGCGCAAAGGCGCAACCGGAAAGCCTCTGACGACGGATCTCACCATCGAGCGGGGTTCCGAATATCTGCGCACCTTCATCTTCTATGGTTCGCCGCAAGGCATGCCGAACTGGGGCAGTTCGGGCACGCTCACCGAGAAGGAAGTGGATGTCATGACACGCTATATCCAGCATGAGCCACCCACTCCGCCGGAGTACGGTCTGAAGGAGATGAACGCAACCTGGAAGCTGATCGTTCCGCCGTCGCAGCGTCCGAAGACGAAGATGAACAACCTCGACCTGGCCAACCTCTTCTCGGTGACACTGCGCGACGCAGGAAAAATCGCGCTGATCGACGGCGCCAGCAAGAAAATCGTTGACGTGCTCGATACCGGTTACGCGGTCCACATCTCGCGCCTGTCGAAATCCGGTCGCTATCTCTACGTGATTGGCCGCGACGCCAAGATCGTGCTGATCGATCTGTGGATGGAGAAGCCGGCACCCGTAGCCGAAATCCGCGTCGGCCTGGAAGCACGTTCGGTTGAAACTTCGAAGTTCAAGGGTTATGAAGACCGCTACGCCATTGCTGGCACCTATTGGCCGCCGCAGTACACCCTGATGGATGGCGACACACTCAAGCCGCTCAAGGTGATCGGCACGCGCGGCATGACCTCGGATACCAACGAGTATCACCCCGAGCCGCGCGTCGCGGCAATCGTTGCGTCGCATTACCACCCCGAGTTCCTGGTCAACGCCAAGGAAACCGGCATGGTGCACCTGGTGGACTACAGTGACCTGGAAAACCTCAGGGTCAAGATGATCAAGACGCCGCGCTTCCTGCACGACGGTGGCTTCGAGTCTACTGGCCGCTATTTCATGGACGCGGCCAATGCCTCGGACAGGATTGCGGTGATTGATACCAAGGAGGGCAAACTCGCCGCGGTGGTCCCAGTCGGCAAGACGCCACACCCGGGTCGCGGTGCCAACTTCGTTCATCCGAAGTTCGGGCCGGTGTGGGCAACCAGCCATCTGGGAGACGAGACCGTGTCGCTGATTGGTACGGATCCCGTGAAGAACGGCAATAACGCATGGAAAGTGGTGCAGACCCTCAAGAGCGCCGGGGGCGGTTCGCTGTTCCTCAAGACCCATCCGAAATCCAAGAATCTGTGGGTCGACGCACCGCTCAACCCGGACCCGACGATCTCGCAAGCGGTTGCGGTGTTCGACATCAACAACCTCGACAAGGGCTTCGATCTTCTGCCAATCGGTGAGTGGGCCGGGGTCAAACCGGGCGCCAAACGCATCGTTCAGCCGGAGTACAACCGCGCTGGTGACGAGGTCTGGTTCTCGGTCTGGAGTACCGGCAGCGAGGAATCGGCGATCGTCGTCGTGGACGACAAGACACGCAAGCTCAAGGCGGTGATCAAGGACCCACGACTGATCACGCCGACGGGCAAGTTCAACGTTTACAACACGCAGAACGATGTCTATTGAGGCAGCGCACTGCCCATCCGACCTGGCTTGCCTCACCACCGTGCTCGGTAGTGCAGAAACCGGGTAGTTTCCATCCCTGTCCCCTGCCCGAAGGAGAAGGCCTCTGGGAACCCTCGGGCCCATCCTTCTTTTCATGGAGTAGCAAAATGAAAGTGTTTTCCCTCTTCCTGCTGGCGGCTGCCGGCACCCTTTCCGCAGGCGCCGTCCAGGCGGACGAAGCGCTCGCCAAGTCGAAAAACTGCCTGTCGTGCCATGCCGTCGACAAGAAGGTCGTCGGTCCCGCCTACAAGGATGTGGCCAAGAAATATACGGCCAAGGACGAAGCCATGCTGGCCGAAAAGATCATCAAGGGAGGCAAGGGAGTCTGGGGCCCGGTGCCGATGCCGCCCAATCCCTCGGTGACGCCAGACGATGCCAACAAACTGGTCAAGTGGATCCTCAGCCTCAAGTGAGATGCCGGTGAGCATGGAAACCGGCCAGGAGCCGGTTCCCTGTTCGGAGGCTGCAAGACCGCGCAGCATGCACCTGTCTCGGCGCAGCATCAACATCGAGGCGCTGCTCAGCAACCTGCCGCTCTTCCGTGGTCTGGACAGCGAAGTGGTGACGCGCGTGGCGCGTGCCACCCGGACGATCGGTGTACGTCGCGGTCATGTCCTGTTTCGCGAACGAGAAACGCCGACCGGCTTTCACCTGATCGTTTACGGCCAGGTGAAATTAACCGTCGGCTCCCCGCATGGCGCGGAGAAAGTGGTCGACATACTCGGGCAGGGCCAGACCTTCGGTGAGGCGACGATGTTCATCGATGGCAGCTACCCGGTGACTGCGCAAACCCTGACCGAGTCGCTGCTGCTACATGTCTCCAGGGGGGCAATCCTCGATGAACTCGACCGGGATCCGCGGCTCGTCCGTCAGATCATCGCCGGCCTCTCCTTGCGCCTACATCAACTGCTGACCGACGTTGAATCGTATTCGATGCATTCGGGTTGCCAGCGAATCGTCGACTACCTCTTGCGGGATCACCCGACCGGCGATGAGGGGTCGATTACGGTGACCCTCCCGGTAGGCAAGAACGTCATTGCCTCACGCCTGAACCTCACCCAAGAAACCTTTTCTCGCATCCTGCAAAATCTTTCTGCCAAAGGCCTGTTGGTGGTTCACGGACGCATGATCCACATTCCGCATGTCGGCAGACTGCGAACGCATGATCATTGAGGCGCGGCTCCCGGGACCCATCCGATGGTCCCGAAGCAGGCATCTTCCCCCATTCTGACCGATTCCAGACGTCCCCGCTCAAGGCACCACCCACTGTAGCAGGACGGTCGCCCCTGCACACAGATTTGCTGCGCTGTCGACATATCTTACAGCCGTCATCCGGCGACCTTCGCCACTCACATCCAGGGACAGGTAACCCTATGAATAGAAAACGTTCCTCTCTCAATGGCGTGCAACTTGCTTGAAATCTTGCCGGTGGGGCTAGATGATGCCGGTCAATGGCAGCACCACCGTCTCCAGCACCTGAACCAGCGTGGTCCTCGAGTTTACCCGTAGTTGAGCATGGGCACCCTGTTGGATCTGTTTGCTGTCTTCCTGCAGCATGAATCTCCATACGGAGGTAAGCATGAAAAAACTCATTCTGCTTGGCGTTGCACTCCATCTGGCACTGTCGGCACAAGTTGCCCGGGCAGTTCCTCCTTGCTCGGACGTGCTTGGGATGACCGTCATCCCGCTTACCAACGGTCTGGCCACCTATTGCGTTTCGGATTACGGCTGGTCCGACACCTGGTTCGTCGGCGGAGCACCGGCGGTATATGATCCACGACTCGACGTATTGTCGGGCGACGACGGCCCGAACCTGCACTTTGGCATCCTGGGAGGAGAGCCCTCCCCCTTCCCATCAGGCACCGGCTGGCTTTCGCCGATCATGGATGTGGGAACCTTGACACCCTCCTGGCCAACCGCCTCACCCTGGACGGTGACCACTGCCGTCCACTTCGTCGCCACGGGCACGGAATCGCTGATTCACCATCCACTGGGCCTGGACATGCTGATCACCACCAACCTTGATCCCTTTGGTCAGGAGGTGACGCAGCGATTCACGATCACCAACGTCTCTGCCGGCACCACCTTCACCGATCTGCGCTTCGCCGACTATTTCAACTATCACCCCAACGGCAGCACTTTCGAAAACAGCCGGAAAGGGACGGTGACCTATGACCCGCTGTCCGGGATCACGATTACCGGCCCCGACGACGGAACGCTGATTGCCAATGGCTCGATGCGCGGCGAGCGCGTTGACGACGCACATGGTCGCAACGGGCCCTTCCTGGCCACACCCATTGCCGTGTGGGACATGGTGCAGACCAACGTCTATCTTGACCCGGGCGCGGCCATTGCGATTGGCCCGGGCGACGTGGCCGGTGCGCTGGCCTGGGATCTGGGCGACCTCGCCCCATCCGAAACAACAACATTCACCATCTTCAAACTGGCAATGCCCCTGTCATCGGTTCCAGAGCCACCGACCATGCTGCTCATCCTCGCTGTCGGTCTTGCCTGGCTGATGTACAACTCAAAGGGTGGGGGCACTCCCCTGGCCGCCGGCCACATGCACGGCGAGATGTCGCTCATCGCTCGCCAGGCGCCCGGTCAGGACCACCAAACGGATAAACGGATCAGGGTGAGCGACGAATCAACCAGCTACGGCGCGCAGTGGCGGCCGGGAAGAGCGCAGAGTCGTTGGCCAGACACGCACATCCGGGTCTGACCGGCGCTTCGCCGGGAGGGCCGGCTAGCGAGTCCCCAGCCGATTGGCATTGTCCTCGACCTGGCGCAGGATCGGCCGCAGGCCCTGGCCGACCACCTCGGCAGTACGCCCCCAAAGCTGATACCAGCACAACGCGACCCCGAGCATCGCTTCGCCGAGAGCCGCCTGACGTGTCCTGAACTCATCGGTGCTGCGACTGGCGGCCAGGTCGGCAGCGCTGCCGACCACCGCCAGCGTCGCCTGACTGCCCTCGGCCAGGAACTGCTGCGCCTCACTCTGCATCGCCGAGCTCATGGCCACCACAGCCTCCAGCGGCACAGCCACCTTCTCCCGGGTCATCGCGCCCATTTCGCCCCAGTCGTGTTTTTCGCGCAGCGTCGTACCGCGCAGCAGGCGATTGCTGCGCTGGCCAATGACCTCCATCGAGCGGATCATCAGCCGGTTGGTCTGTCGCCCGACGCGGATCCACTGCAACACGGGAGCGAGCAACTGGTCACGGACTTCTTCTCGATTCATGATTGATTCTCCTTGAGCGGTTACGGGCAGATGCGGGGGCACTTGCGGCTGTGACAGGGCCAACCCCGACGAAGCACAAGATCCTGCGGGTAGCGTGGTGCGACGATCAGCGTTTCACAGATAACGTGCTGCATCGTCGAAATTGATCCCGGAAACCGCGGGGAGCTGGTCTCGCTTCACCCGGGCGACAATGAAAGCCCGGCGCACGGCGAAAGCACCACTCAGTTCGGCAAGGTGGAAATCCACCTCCGCGGCCGGTTCATTGCTTGACCCTTCGACGATCACATTCATTGTGCTCAGGCGCAACTGTTTTCGATCGAGCCGCAGATAGCGCTGCGGGTTCTCCAGCACCTCCTGCAGACACGCCAGCTCCATCTCCAGTGCTGACTCGCTGTCGCCGATCCCAGCCAGCTGTCGCTCATTTTCCATCAGTTCGGTTTCCAGTCTGGCCTGTTCGCTGCGCGCCGCCGGGGCCGAACCACCGAACATCGACCCGAGACCGGGGCCCTGTTGTTGCAGCAGGCGCAGACGAGCACGGATCAACGAACGATTCGCTTCGAGTTCCTGTCGCTCGGCACGATCCTGACCGATCTCGGCCAGTGCCTGCGCTAGAAGATACTCGAAAGCCTGTGCGCCGACCACGCGTTTGAGGCGCGACTCGTCACGCCCGCAAAGATGGGCACGATGGTCGGAGAAACTGACGCTGGACTGTACCACGTCGCGCTGCACGAGATCGCCATGCAGCGCCATCCCGAAAACCCGCTGCTCATTGAACGCCATGCCCAGGATCAGACACGCCTCATCCAGATCGGGAAACTTGTCGAACAGGGTACGCAGATTGTCCGATCGTCCAAGCACCGCGGGAATGTCGGTCGGCGCGACGAAGAAAGCCCGCAGTGCCGGATCGGATGACCAGGTTGCCGCAGCGATCGGCCGCGACGGGGGAAATTCGTGCACCAACGCGCGCAGGAACTCGATCGAGCTCTCGACCGCCGGTGCCAGACGCTTCTGGCACGAAGGGAGAACCGTCAGGCGTGGATTGGTAACGGTAATCGCCTTGTCGACCGCACCGCGGATCAGCTCCTCGGAAATCCGGTCCGGATCGAATTGAGCCGGCCGGTTCTTGAACCAGTCGAGAATTCCCATGCCTCACCTCCTCGCCGCTTGGCCTCAGGTGAATGTTATCAGGCAGTGCCGGCGCCGCAAAGCCTACGCTGCGATCACGTAAAGGGTTTCGACGATCAATGCGACGCCCACACTGCGCGGACCCGCCCCGACGCCCCCCACATTGATCGACTCCTGGCCGTCGTCACTCCAGGGGATGACGACGTACGATCGTCTCCCGGCGCTCCGGTCCGGTCGACACAATATCCACCGGAATGCCGCAGAGTTCCTCGATTCGCGCCAGATAAGCGCGTGCCGCTTGCGGCAGGGCTTCCAGCGTCGCCGCCCCGACTGTCGACTCGGACCAACCGGACATGCTCTCGAGGATCGGTTGGCAAGCCGCAACCTCGTCCGCGCCCATCGGCAACAGGTCGACCACCTTACCGTCAAACCGGTAAGCCGTACAGATGCGCAGCTCCGGCAAACCATCGAGCACGTCGAGTTTGGTGATGCACAGACCGGTCACTCCGTTGATCTGGATCGAACGTTTGAGTGCCGCCACATCGAGCCAGCCACAGCGCCGCTTGCGGCCGGTCACCGTACCGAACTCCTGCCCTTTCTGCGACATCTGATGGCCCGGAAGCCCCTCGGTCTCGATGTCCAGTTCGCTCGGGAAAGGCCCGCTGCCGACGCGCGTGCAATAGGCCTTGGTTATTCCAAGCACGTAATGCAGCATGCCCGGTCCAATTCCCGACCCGGCAGCTGCCTGACCGGCGACGCAGTTGGATGAGGTGACGAAGGGATAGGTACCGTGGTCGATATCGAGCAGGGCGCCCTGCGCCCCTTCGAAGAGCAGGTTACGACCGGCCTGGTTGAGCGCATGCAGCTCCGCCGAGACGTCGGTCACCAGCGGCCTGATCTCCTCCGCATCGGCCATGGCCTGGGCAAGCACGGCTGCAAAATCGATCGCTGCGGCATTCAGATAGCGGGTCAGCACGAAGTTGTGGTAGTCGAGATTGTCCCTCAGCTTGTCGGCAAAGCGTTCCGGAAAAAACAGGTCATAAACCCTTAGCGCACGCCGCGCAACCTTGTCCTCATAGGCCGGGCCGATGCCCTTGCCGGTGGTCCCGATACGCAACTCGGCACAACGCGCGGCCTCGCGCGCGTGGTCGAGCGCCGAATGGTAAGCGAGAATGATCGGGCAACCGGGACTCAGCTTGAGGCGCGAGCGTACGTCGATACCACCCGATTCGAGCACCCGGATCTCGCTGATCAGGTGATGGATGTCGAGTACGACGCCATTACCGATGAAGCAGTCGACCCCCGGGCGGACGATGCCGGAAGGAACCAGATTCAGCTTGTAGACCTGGTCACCGACAACCAGCGTGTGACCGGCGTTGTGCCCGCCCTGAAAGCGTACCACGCCGCCGGCATGATCGGTAAGCCAGTCAACGATCTTGCCCTTGCCTTCGTCACCCCACTGGGTACCCACCACCACGACATTCCTGGCCATATTATTATGATCCGTCCCTGTTGATTAGCTCGAGCAGCCACTGCCCGTCACGCTCCACCAATCGGCGGTCGCACAACGGCCCTTCGCTGCCCACTTCATCCGGCAGCAGTTCGACGACGACTTCCCCCCGATCGCGCAGGGCGGCAATGGCCGCCGCCAACACGCGGTCACCAGCCGCATAGGGCACCAGGACGGCGCCCGGTGGCGCATCGGTCGTTGTCCGCCGCGCCAGCTCGCGCAGATCGAGCGAGAAACCGGTGGCCGGCCGCGCCCGGCCGAAAGCGCTGCCGACCCCATCATATCGCCCGCCACGTGCCATGGCCGCCGAGTACCCCGGACAATAGGCGGCGAAGACGACGCCGTTATGGTAATGATAGCCGCGCAGATCCGCCAGGTCGAAAGACAAAGGCAGGTCGGGCAGCGAGCGCTGCAACTGTTGCAGCGCCGCCAGCGCGGCAGCAATTTCGGGCAGATCGGGCAGCAGCCTTGCCGCCGTCGCCAGAATCTCGACATCGCCATAGAGATCCGGCAGGCAAAGCAACGCGGAACGCAGGGGCTCTTCCAGCCGACCACAGATCTGGCCCAGGCCCGGCACGTCCTTTGCCTGCAGCAGGAGCAGCAGGCTCGCCTCCACCTCCGCGTCCACACCGGCAGCGGCGGCGAGCGCGCGAAAGACGCCGACATGGCCAAGGTCAATGCGAGCTGCGCTGGCTCCGGCTGCGCCGAGGGCGGTGGCCATCAGACGGATGACTTCGCGATCGGCCGCCAGACCGGCATGGCCGTACAGCTCGGCACCCAGCTGGATCGGCTCGCGGCTCGCCGCCAGCGAGGCCGGCAGGGTATGCAGGACGCTGTCGCAGTAGCACAGTCGCGTCACGCCCTGGCGATTGAGCAGATGGGCATCGATGCGGGCCACCTGGGGTGTGATGTCGGCACGCACACCGAGGGTTCGTCCGGAAATCTGGTCGACCAGCTTGAACGTGCGCAGGCGCAGATCCTGCCCCGAACCGGTGAGCAGCGAATCGAGGTGTTCGAGCAGCGGCGGCATGACCAGTTCGTAGCCATGCACCCGGAACAGATCGAGCAGGCGGCGGCGCAAACGCTCGAGGCATGCGGCTTCGGCCGGTAGCGCATCGGCCAGATGTTCGGGAAGCAGCCAGTTCATCGGAAGATCATCAGAAGGACCAAGCCGATCAGCATCGAGGTCAGGCCAACGAAACGTATCTGCCCATCGGTAAAGCGGATCAGGCGACGGAAGGTCTCGCGCCAGGTGGCGGGTGCAACAAAAGGCAACAACCCTTCCAGAACCAGCATCAGGGCCAGCGCCAGCAACAGGCTGTCGGTCATTTGCCTGCTTTTTCGCCGCCCCGGCCCATGCTCTTCATGTACTTGAAGAAGTCCGAATTGGGTTCGACCACGAGCACGTCGTTCTTGCCCTTGAAGCTGCCGCGATAGGCTTCCAGGCTGCGATAGAAAGCGTAGAACTCGGGATTGTTCTCAAAGGCCTGCGCGTAGATCGCGGTTGCCCTGGCGTCGCCTTCACCCTTCATCTTCTGTGCATCGCGATAGGCTTCGGCGACGATCACCTCGCGCTGCTTGTCGGCATCGGCCCGGATCTTCTCCGCCTCGGCAGAGCCCTGGGAGCGGAGCTCATTGGCCACACGTTTGCGCTCCGCATCCATCCGGCGATACACCGAATCGCTGACATCGCTCGGCAGTTCGACGCGCTTGACGCGGACATCCACGATCTGCACGCCGATCTTGCGCGCATCGAGGTCGGCCTTCTCACGCATCTGCTCCATGATCTTGTTGCGCTCGCCGGAGACAACGTCATGCACCGTGCGCTTGCCGAACTCCTCACGCAGGCCCGCATTGACCGTCTGCGACAGACGTGTCTTGGCACGCGACTCGTCACCGGCCACCGAAATGTAGTAGAGCTTGGGATCGATGATCCGCCACTTGGTGAAGGAGTCCACGAGAACGTTCTTCTTCTCCGAAGTGATGAAGCGTTCGGGCTCGGCGCTGTCGAGAGTCAGGATACGCTTGTCGAAGTAACGAACATTCTGGATCAGCGGCCACTTGAAGTAGAGCCCCGGCTCCTCGATCACCCCACGCACTTCACCCAACTGGAAAACGATCGCGTACTGCCGCTGATCAACCATGAAAATGGTCGCTCCGAGCACCACCAGCACGGCTACGAACGTGGCTGCAAAAAAGTTCATTCCGGCTTTCATCAGCGGGACTCCCGATCGCGCTGCCGCAATGTTTCGCGCGAGCGTGCTTCGTTCTTTTCGACCACCTGTGGCGGTACCTCATTGGCTATTGGCGCCGAGGGCGGCCTGCTCGCCACCGCGGGCATTTCCGGACTGCTGGCGGCAGGTGACGCAGTCACCGCGCCTGCCGCCTGCATCAGTTTGTCGAGCGGCAGGTACAACAGATTCCCCTGTCCCTTGGTATCCACCAGCACCTTGCTGGTGTTGGAGTACACCTGTTGCATGGTTTCGAGATACATGCGGCTGCGCGTCACCTCGGGGGCCTTGGCATACTCCGTGACAATCTGCCTGAAGCGGCTTGCGTCGCCCTCTGAATTGGCGATGACGCGCTTCTTGTAACCTTCTGCTTCCTCGATCAGCCTCGCTGCCGTACCACGGGCTTTCGGAATCACATCGTTGGCGTAGGCTTGGCCCTCATTCTTCTGGCGCTCCCTGTCCTGCGAGGCCTTCACGGCATCATCAAAGGCGGCCTGTACCTGCTCCGGTGGCTGAGCATTCTGCATCGTGACCTTGGAAATCAGAATCCCGGTCTTGTAGCGATCGAGGATCTCCTGCATCAGCTTCGCGGCGTTGACAGCGATCTGCTCCCGCCCCTCGTAGAGAACGAAGTCCATCTTGTTCTTGCCGACGATCTCACGAATCGAGGTCTCGGCCACCTGCATCACCGCATCATCCGGATGGCGGTTGTTGAACACGTACTCGACAGGATCGTTCAGGAACCACTGCACGGCAAACTGGATGTTGATGATGTTCTCATCGTCGGTGAGCATCAGTGCTTCCTTGAGCACCTTGTTCTTTTCGCTGCCGCGATAACCGATCTCGATCGTACGCACCCCGGAAACGTTGACCAACTCATGCGACTGGATCGGATACGGCATCCGCCAGCGCAGTCCGGGCTCGGTACTCTCCTTGTAGCGACCAAACTGCAGTACCAGGCCACGCTGCGAGGCATCAACAATGTAGAAGCCGCTCGCCAACCAGACAACCAGGACCAGTGCCAGGAGCAGGCCGATCCCGCCACCGAGAAACTTCGGATTGAATTGAACAGGCGGCCGCTCACCGCCCCGGTCGCCGCCCCGGTCGCCGCCCTGATCACCGCCACTGCGCTTGCGGTCAAAAATGCCGGACAGTCGACGATTGAGGTCTCGCCATAGCTGCTCGAGATCCGGCGGTCCCTGGTTGGGACGCCTGCCGCCACCATCGCCATTGCCGCGATTGCCCCACTGCGGGTCATTGAGCGACATAAACACTCCAAGGCTAGAAATCATCGGGAACCATCTGAATGAAGAAGCTCATCGACACCCTCGTCATGCAAGACGGCCGCTGGCGAAGTGTTCTGGTGCTTGCCCGTCGTCCTGGCCAGGGCTGTTTCGGCCAGGGCCGCACGCAGCAAGGACAAACCCTCGCCACTCCTGGCGCTAACGCGAACGCGCGAGATTCTACCATACTCGTCCCGCTCGACCGCGGCCGGCAGACCGGTCAGGTCTAGCTTGTTCAACACGGTCAACTGCGGCACCTCGGCCGCGCCAATCTCCGCCAGCACCTTATTGACGTCGGCAATCTGGTCGTCGCGCGCCGGACTGGCCGAATCGACCACGTGCAACAACAGGTCGGCCTCGGCCGTCGCCTCGAGGGTCGCATGAAACGCGGCGACCAGCGAATGCGGCAGATCGCGAATGAAGCCGACGGTATCGGAAAGCACGATATGGCCGGCCTCCGCCAACCACAGCTTGCGCGTCGTGGTATCCAAGGTCGCGAACAACTGGTCCGCGGCAAATACACCGGCATGGGTCAGGGCATTGAACAAGGTGGATTTTCCGGCATTGGTATAACCAACCAGCGAAACGTTCAGCAATTCACCCCGCCCCCGTGCCTTGCGCTGCACCCCGCGTTGCCGCTCCAGCCGGGCCAGCCGGCCTTTGAGCAATCTGACCCGAATCCCCAACAGACGGCGGTCCGTTTCGAGCTGGGTCTCCCCCGGACCGCGCAGGCCGATGCCGCCTTTCTGACGCTCGAGATGGGTCCAGCCGCGTACCAGCCGGGTCGCCAGATGTTCAAGCTGGGCCAGTTCGACCTGAAGCTTGCCCTCGGAACTCTGTGCCCGCTGCGCGAAAATGTCGAGAATCAGGCTGGTACGATCGATCACGCGACACTGCAGCGCACGCTCGAGATTACGCTCCTGGCCAGCGCTCAGTTCATGGTTGAAGATCACCAGGTCTGCTTCGTGTGCGGCCAGCTCGGCGGCAATTTCCTCGACCTTGCCCTTGCCGGCATAGGTCGCGGCATCCGGGCCATGACGGCGCCCCTGCACCACCGCACAAACCAGCGCACCAGCCGACCGGGTCAGCAAGCGGACTTCGTCGAGTTGTTCAGCGAAATCCTCGTCACCGAAATCGAGTTGAACGATGACCGCACGCTCTTCGGCGACAGGCCGGTCAGCCATGCCGGTGCCCTAAGGTAGAGTGCAGCAAAACGGGGCAATCACGTGATGGCAAACACCGCCAGCGGAGGTCACCTGGAGCCAGCACAACGGGGTGTGAGGGGGCATCGCGACTCCGGTCATCCCTCGCCGTCGTTGTCCTGCTGCAAGGTGATCGGACGCGATGGCACAACCGTCGAGATCGCGTGCTTATAGACCATCTGGGTCACGGAGTTCTTGAGCAGGACGACATACTGGTCGAACGAGTCGATCTGACCTTGCAGCTTGATGCCGTTAACCAGGTAGATTGAAACCGGCACGCGCTCCCGGCGCAGCGTGTTGAGGAACGGGTCTTGTAAGAGTTGCCCTTTGTTGGTCATCCTTGAAACTCCATCTATTGTTGAGTTTAGGTGCTGGAAGCCCGAGGATAATTGATTTTTCCATCCTGTGCCAGATCAAGGTACAGATGTTGTTAGACCCAAGCGGTAATGTCCGCTTCAGGAGGAAGCGGAGATGGCGCAGATGGAGATCGGGTTGAACGAACGGGAACTGAAACGGCATGGGGTGCTGGAGCGGCTAAAATCTGGTGGGTTGAGCCAGGTTGCAGCGGCCGGGGAATTGGGGCTGTCGGTCCGGCAGGTCAGACGCCTGCAGCGCCGCTTGGAGATGGCGGGCGCGGCCGGGCTGCGCTCGGCCC
>NZ_JAEUOL010000266.1 GCF_016789985.1 Accumulibacter sp. | reverse complement strand
TCGGACGCGGCGGCGATCAGCACCCGGGCCGACCGCGACGGCGATCATTTCATCCTCAACGGCGTCAAGCAGTTCATCACCACCGGCAAGTATGCGCAGGTGGCGATCGTCTTCGCCGTCACCGACAAGGCGGCCGGCAAGAAGGGCATATCCTGTTTTCTGGTGCCGACCGATACTCCCGGCTATGTCGTCGCCCGCATCGAGGAGAAAATGGGCCAGCGCGCTTCGGATACCGCACAGATCCTGTTCGAGAACTGCCGGATCCCGGCTTCCTGCCTGCTCGGTCGGGAGGGCGACGGTTACCGGATCGCCCTGTCGAATCTCGAAGCCGGCCGCATCGGCATTGCCGCCCAGTCGGTCGGCATGGCCCGTGCCGCCTTCGAAGCGGCGGTGCAGTACGCCAGGGAGCGCGAGACCTTCGGCAAACCGATCATCGAGCATCAGGCGGTCAGCTTCCGTCTGGCCGACATGGCCACCCAGATCGACGCCGCCCGCCTGATGGTCTGGCGCGCCGCGACCTTCAAGGATGCTGGCAAACCCTGCCTGAAGGAAGCTTCGATGGCCAAGATGTACGCCTCCGAAATGGCCGAACGGGTATGCTCCGACGCCATCCAGATTCTCGGCGGCTACGGTTACGTCAGCGATTTCCCGGTCGAACGGATCTATCGCGACGTGCGCGTCTGCCAGATTTACGAGGGCGCCAACGACATCCAGCGGCTGGTGATCGGTCGCGCGGTGGCCGGCGACTAGCATGAACCGTCACGTTCTGCGTCCCGAGTACAGCGTTGCGGCGCTCAATGCACGCGCTCCCGGACACCTGCCGGGCTGGTTCGGCATCGAAGTGCTCGGCGTCGAGCCGGGCCGGCTGAATTCCCGCTTGTCCATCCGTCCCGAAATGCTGGCGCCGAACGGCTTCCTGCACGCGGCGACGGTTGTCGCGCTCGCCGACACCAGTGCCGGTTATGCCACCTTTGCCCACCTGCCGGTCGGGGCTGTAGGTTTCACGACGGTCGAGTTGAAGACCAACTTTCTGGGTACGCTGACCAGGGGCGTCCTGCTCTGTGCAGCGACCGCCGTGCATAGCGGTCGCACGACGCAGGTCTGGGATGCCGAGGTGAGCAGCGAGGACGGCCGGCGCCTGGCCTTGTTTCGTTGTACGCAGATGATACTGTGGCCGCTGCCCATTCCCGGCGCGGGCAGTACCGACAGGAGTGGGCAAGTGATGCGGAATTCAACGGAAGAGGAGAGGGATGGCTGAGGCTTATTTTCCCTTGCCGACGAACCTGCCCATTCCGCTGGACGATGGTGCTGCAGCACACCTGCCCGACCGCTCGTTGCCGGAAATCGACCTGCCGGGTACCGATGGTTCGATGGTGAACCTGGGCCGTCTGCGCGGACTCTGGGTGATCTATGTCTATCCGATGACGGGTAGACCCGATGTGCCGCTGCCCGATGGCTGGGACGACATCCCTGGCGCGCGCGGCTGCACCCCGCAGTCGTGCAGCTTTCGCGACCATTTTGCCGAACTGGGCGCGCTCGGCGCAGGGGTCTTCGGCCTGAGTGCCCAGACCGTCGAATATCAGCGCGAAGCGCGAGACCGGCTGCGCCTGCCCTATGAACTGCTCAGCGACGCCAGCTTGCGCCTCGAGTGCGCGCTCGGTTTGCCGACTTTTGAAGTGGCGGGAATGCGCCTCTTCAAACGACTGACGCTGATCACCGAGAGCGGTCGCATCAGAAAGGTCTTCTATCCGGTGTTTCCGCCGGATCGCAATGCCGAGGAGGTTCTTCTCTGGCTGCGCGGGGCTGTGTCTGCGTCCCGGACCGCGCACCAGTGACGGTGCTGCCGGACCTCAGGCGCGCGGGGCTCAGCATCCCGGCGGTCAGGCCGAACGCCGCCACCTGTGACGGGAGCGGCAGGCCGCGGGCCAGGGCGGCACAACTGGCACCCATCGCCGGCGAAGTCTGGATGCCGTAGCCGCCCTGCGCCGCCGACCAGAAGAAACCGGGGTGCAACGGATCGAAGCCGCCGACCAGGTCGCCGTCGGTGACAAAGGAGCGCAAGCCGGCCCAGGTGTGGGTCGGGCGGTGGATGGTCAGGGTGGTCATTTCCGTCAGTCGGTGGATGCCGGTCGCGATATCGAGTTCCTCGGGCTGCACGTCCTGCGGCTCGACCGGGTCGGCATTGGCTGGCGAACCAAGCAGCAGACCGGCCTCCGGCTTGAAGTACCAGTCTTCGGCCAGGCCGATTGCCAGCGGCCAGTGCGTCGTGTCCAGCCCGACCGGCGGCGGAAAGAGAAAAACTGAGCGGCGGCGAGGTTGCAAGCCGATTGGCGTGATGCCGGCCAGTTGCGCGATGCGGTCTGCCCAGGCGCCTGCCGCGTTGACCACGGTCGGCGCACGGTACTCGGCACCCCCGGCGCCTACCCGCCAGCCGCCATCGATCCGCTGCAGCGCTGTCACCTCGGCGTTGCAGACCAGCCTGCCGCCCTGCCGGCGCAGGCCGCGCAGATAGCCCTGATGCAGCGCATCGACGTCGAGATCGGCGGCGCTGGAGTCATGGATCGCGCCGATCACTCTTTCCTTGCGCAGGACGGGCAGCATGGCGCATGCTTGGTCGCGGCCGAGCAGATGGATCTGGTTGCCCCCGGCGCGCAAGGCCAGCCAGGTCTGTTGCAGCAGTTCCTCCTGTCCATGGGTGGCAACGAGCAAGGCGCCACGTGGCGTCAGCAGCGCCTGCCCGGCAAAGCCCTGCGCCGGGGTATCGAGGAAGGCGCGGCTGGCCATGGTGAGCGCGCGCACCTGGGGGGTGCCGTAGCTCTCGGCGAACATGGCGGCCGATCGCCCGGTCGAGTGATAGCCGGGTTGCGCCTCGCGTTCGAGCACGATGACGCGACCATGCGTGGCGAGGTGCCAGGCGATGGAAGCACCGGCAATGCCGCCGCCGATAACCAGGAAGTCGGCTTCTGCGGGCAGCAACTAGCGGGTCCCCGATAGAGCCTGTCGGGTGAGCGCCGACAAGGCGATGCGCTGATTTCCGGCAGGGTCGAAATTGGCCGGATCGAGCCAGCGGGCGAAAGCCGCGGCCAAGGCTGGCCACTCGCCATTGATCGCCGCATACCAGGCGGTGTTCCGATTGCGGCCCTTGACCACGCCGGCTTGCCGGAAAATTCCTTCGAATGACAGGCCCAGGCGCAGCGCGGCGGCGCGCGACGGGGCATTGAGCGAATCGCACTTCCATTCGTAGCGCCGATAACCCAGTTCGAAGGCATGTTTCATCATCAGGTACATCGCCTCGGTGGCAGCCGGCGTACGCTGCAGACGAGGTGAGAAATTGAGATGGCCGACCTCGATCGAGCCGCTGGCCGGGACGATGCGCAGGTAGCTGGCGACGCCGAGCGCCGCCCCGGAGGTGCGCTCGATGATTGCGTAGAACAGGGGATCGCGACTGCGGCAGCTCGTCTCGATCCATTCCCGATACTCCGCATACCCGGTGAATGGGCCATACGGCAGATAGGTCCAGTTACGGTCGTCGCTGTTGGCCGCATGCAGGCTGGCGGCGTGCCGTTCGGCGTCGAGTGGCTCGAGGCTGGCAAAGCGCCCCACCAGTACTTGCCCGGGTGGCTGCGCCGGTGTCTGCCAGCCGGTAAGCAACTCGCCAACCGGCTGTCCGGGGAAGGTCAGCGAAGACACGCCTTGCCTGCCTCAGTTGGCGGGCCTGGCCAGCGGTGCCGTGAGCGGTGCTTCCCTGATCGGCAGATTGCAGAAGGCTGCCGCCGCCGCCAGAACCATGTCGGCATACCACATCCAGGAGTAGTCGCCGAAGCGGGTCAGCGCAATGCCGCCAAGGTAGGCGCCGAAGAAGGCGCCGATCTGGTGCGCCAGCAGGCTCACGCCGAACAAGGTGCCAAGGTAGCGCACGCCGAACAGCTTGCCGACGATGGCTGCCGTCGGTGGCACGGTCGCCAGCCAGGTGAAGCCGAGGCCGGCGGCAAAAACGTAGAAGGTCAGCTCGGTCTTCGGAGCCAGCAGGTAGAGCAGGATCATCAGTGCCCGCGAAGCATACATCCAGAAGAGCACGTACTTGCTGCGATAGCGCGTGACGCACGAACCAGCGTAGAGGCTGCCGACGATGTTGGACAGGCCGATGATTGCCAGCGCCCAGCTCGCCACGGTGCTGGGCAGCCCGCACAGGTCGACCTCGCCCGGCAGATGGGTAACGAGGAAGGCGATGTGGAAACCGCAGGTGAAAAATCCGAGATTGAGGAAGTGGTAGCTGCGGTCGGTCATCGCGCCCTGAAAACTCTGCCAGAGGCTCGTTTCCACATTGTCCCGCGCTGCGGGAGGCTCGACCGGGCTGGCCAGTACGCGAACCAGTGGCAAGGCGCCGAGGGTCATAACGGCCAGCGACCACATCGCACCGATCCAGCCGAGCAGTTGAATCAGCGACTGCAGAAGCGGGGCGAAAACGAACTGGCCGAAGGAGCCACCGGCATTGATCACCCCGGAAGCGGTACCGCGTGCCTCGAGTGGCAGTCGCTGGCTCGAAGCGCCGATCAGCACGGAGAAGCTGCCGGCCCCGGAGCCGATTGCCGAGAGCAGGCCGAGCGAAACGATCAGTCCCCAGGTGCTGCTCATGAATGGCGTCAACGCACTGCCGAGAGCCAGCAGCAACAGCCCGCCGATCAGCACGCGACCGGGTCCGTAGCGGTCGGCGGCAGCGCCGGCCAGCGGCTGGACGGCACCCCAGGTAAACTGTCCGATGGCCAGAGCCAGGCTGATCGACGCCACGCCGAGGCCGGTGCTGGTGTTCAGCGGTGAGACAAAAAGGCCCAGCGATTGCCTTGCTCCCATGGTCACCATCAGGATACCGGCGGCCGACAGGGTGACGGCCCACAGGGCAGGAGTGTTGAGTGTTCGGAACATCGAGTGGCGGGCAATCGGCGAGAGTATGCAGAACCCGAATTGTAGGCCCAGTTGCTTGCGGGCAGGCCGAAAAGCGCTGCGACCAGGCGAAATTCGCCGCTCCGGCGGGGGCGCACGAGGCCCGGCCGAAACTTGTGCCAGGCTTGCGCGGCAGCGGACGCAATCGAAAGCATTGCCCGAAGGAGTCCAGGCGACTTGGGCGTGGGCCGTCCGATCCTGCTGCCGCCCGTCGTTGGCGCAGGTCACGCGAAGATTCCGCATGGCTTGCGCATTGTCGGGCTATGGGCCATTCGTGGCATTTTCCGTGCCACCCAGCTCGCCGGATCGCGTCCCAGCAGACGCCTGCCGTCACCACCAGGGCTCTCGATTGCACCCCATCGCTGGTGCACCGCGGGAAGCGCCGGCCGGCGATGCTAGAATGTCTGGCCTGAGCCAATTTTTTGCCGAGCGAACGAGAGCCAACAGCCATGAGTTATGAACTGATTGCCGGGGTCGACCTCGGTTCCAACAGTTTTCGCGTGCAGGTCGGGCGAATCGTTGGCGACCAGATCCACACCCTCGACATGCTGCGCGAGACGGTGCGGCTCGGCTCCGGTTTGACCCGCGAGAAACTGCTCGATCATGCTTCGCAACAGCGCGCCATCGAAGCCCTGCGCCGTTTTGGCGAGCGTTTGCGCGGTTTTGCGCCGGAAGCCGTGCGGGCGGTGACGACCGACGCCATGCGGGTGGCGAGAAATGCGCCGCAGGTCCTGCTGCAGGCCGAAGCGGTTCTCGGGTTTCCGATCGAAATCATCGGCGGCCGGGAGGAGGCACGCCTGATTTTCATCGGCGCGGCGAACGCCCTGCCGGCTGCCACTCACCGTCGACTGGTAGTCGATGTCGGCGGCGGGTCGACGGAGTTCATCGTCGGCCACGACACCGAACCGCTGCTCATGGAGTCGCTGTTCATGGGCGGCATCAGTTACCGGCAGCGCTTCTTTCCGGAGGGCAAGGTGGACAAGAAGCGCTTCTACGCTGCAGAGGTCTCGGCGGCGCGTGAGATCGAAGCGATCGTTGCCGACTACCAGCGCCTGGGATGGGAAGAGGCCGTCGGTTCGTCCGGTTCGGCGCAGGAGATTACCACCATTCTCGAAACGAACGATCTGAATCCGGAGGGGGTCAGCGGCATCAGTCGTCAGGGGCTGGCCAGACTGCGGCAACTGCTCATTCGCGCGGGGTCGGCCGAGGCCTTGAACCTGCAGGGAATGCGCAGCGACCGCTACATGATCCTGCCCGGCGCCATTGCCATCATGTCGGCAGTGTTCTCGGAACTGGGCATCGAGTGCATGACCTATTCCGACGGCGCACTGCCTCTGGGCGTGCTTTACGACCTGCTCGGACGATTCGAGCAGCACGATACGCGCGACGCCACCGTCGCCCAGTTCATGCAGCGCTACCAGGTTGACGAGACGCAGGTGCGGCGTGTCGAACGGACGGCGCTGCTTCTTCTCGGCCAACTGCTCAAGCTCGACGCGCCGGAGCATGAAAACGATGTGCACTTTCTGCGCTGGGCGGTCTCCCTGCACGAGATTGGCGTGTCGGTGGCGCACACCGAGTTTCACAAGCACGGCGCTTACATCCTGGGTCACGCCGACATGCCCGGTTTTTCGAAGCGGGATCAGGCACGCCTCGCCCTGCTCGTGCTCGGACAGCGCGGCAAACTGCAAAAGCTGGCAGCGATGCCGGCCGGGGACCCGAACTGGCGCCTGCTCTTCTGTCTTCGCCTGGCGGCACTCCTGCATCGTGCGCGCGACGATTGTCCGCTACCAGAGCTGTCGGTCCGCGAATCGCCGGTCGGTTTCGAGCTCAACCTGCCGATCGGCTGGCCCGCTGCCAATCCGATGACCGCTGCCGCGCTGTCGGACGAAACCCTGTTCTGGCGTCGCATCGGCATCAAGATGAAGTTCAGGCGGGTGCCGGACGAGAAAACCGTGCAGCTGGAGCTTTTGCAGAAATCCTAGTCGGAGAATCGCAATGCCGGCATGCACACAGGGCATGACGAACTGACGATCGACCGGGCGTGCGCAGGTCAGCGACCAAGGCAACCCGGTGGCGGTGCAACTCCACCAAAGGCCAGTGAGACGACCATGACCGGGATCATCATCGAGTTGATCGAACGCGACGGCACGGCACAAGTCCTGCTGTCCGGTGACTGGACCCTGGCCACCATGTCAGGGTCGATCGCCGAGCTGGAGCGGCGTCTGCGCCAACTGGCTGCGCGAGACCCGGCATGGGAGCTGCGATCGATCGTGCGCCTGGACAGCGCCGGCGGGACGCTGCTCTGGCGCTGCTGGGGACGGCGGTGGCCGGCTTCGCTGACGGCATCCGAGGCACATCGCCTGCTGCTCGAACGCTGCGCGGCGGTTCGCTCCGAACCTGAAGTGCCGCCGCCGATTGATCGGCTGGCCTGGCTCGGTGCGCTGGGCCGCTTATCGCTGGTCGCCGCCAGTCACCTGGGGGAAATCGTCGCGCTGATCGGCCAACTGATACTGGACCTGGCGCACCTCTGCCGGCATCCGCGCGAGATTCCGTGGCGCGAGTTTTCGGCCAACCTCTACAAGAGCGGTGCGCAGGCCCTGCCGGTGACCGCCCTGATCGGCTTTCTGATCGGCATCGTCCTCTCCTACCTGTCGGCGCTGCAATTGAAGACTTTCGGCGCCGATGTCTTCATCGTCAATCTGCTCGGCATCAGTATCGTGCGCGAACTGGGTCCGGTGCTGGTCGCCGTGCTGGTCGCCGGACGCTCCGGTTCGGCGATGACCGCCCAGATCGGCGTCATGCGCGTGACCGAGGAGATCGATGCCCTGGCCACCATGGGTGTGTCCCGCAGCCAGCGCCTATTGCTGCCCAAGGTGCTGGCGCTGGCCGTTGCCATGCCCTTGCTGGTCATCTGGTGCTCGGCCGCCGGCATCCTCGGCGGCATGGTCGCGGCCAAACTGCAGATGGGCTTGTCCTATGGTTTCTTCATCGACGCCCTGCCGCGTGTGGTGCCGGTCGCCAATGTCTGGATCGGCTTGAGCAAGGGGCTGGTCTTCGGCTTTCTGATCGCACTCATCGCCTGCCACTGCGGACTGCGCGTCAGACCCAACACCGAAAGTCTGTCGGCGCTGACCACCAGTTCGGTGGTGAGCTCGATCACCGTGGCCATTCTGGTTGACGCGGTTTTCGCGGTGCTGACCCGTAACCTCGGTTTGCCCTGATGAGCGCGCCGCAACCGCCAGCGATTGAAATTCGCGGGCTATGCACGCAGTTCGACGATGTCGTGATTCACCGCGATATCGATCTCGACATCGAAGCCGGACAGATGCTCGGCCTGGTCGGTGGCTCCGGCAGCGGCAAGACGACCTTGCTGCGCGAGATCGTCGGTCTGCTGGCGCCAAACCGGGGCACGGTCAGACTGTTTGGTGAGTCGGTGCTCGACGCCGACCCGGAGCGCCGGCGCATGCTCCGCCGCCGCTTCGGCATGCTCTTTCAACAGGGAGCCCTCTTCTCGGCACTCTCGGTGTTCGACAACATTGCTTTTCCCTTGCGGGAACTGCACACTCTCGACGAGGGGATGATCGCCGACTTGGTGCTGCTCAAGCTCGGCATGGTGGAACTGGAAGCCCGTCACGCTCGCCTGATGCCCGCCGAGCTGTCGGGCGGCATGGTCAAGCGTGTGGCGCTCGCTCGTGCCTTGTCGCTGGAGCCCGAACTCCTGGTACTCGACGAACCCACCGCCGGACTCGACCCCGACCGTAGCGAAAACTT
>NZ_JAEUOL010000173.1 GCF_016789985.1 Accumulibacter sp. | reverse complement strand
CGGCTGCCGTAGCGCGGATGCCCGAGGGCTTCGAGTTCTCCCTGATCGACGAGCAGCCGGAGGGTCAGCGCCTGCACCAGGTTATCGATGCCGCTGACGGCCGCCGGACCGTTCGCGCCGGTGGCCAGTTCGACGACGGGGCCGTGGCCGGTGTCCTGGACAACAATTCGCAGATCGGTCTTGAAGATATCGGCCATCAGATCAGCTTTCCGGGTGCGGTGGTGGCGCCTGGCGAGCAGGCGATTCCCGGCGCGACCCTGGCCTGCGTGAGCAGAAGCGCCAGCGCCTGGGCGATGATCTCGGCGATCGCATCGGCGAGGGCAGGGGCGTCGTGGCCGTGCAGGCCGTTATCGAGCGTGAGCGCGCCGACCAGCGGTTGCAACTGACTCTTGCTCGGCGCCGGCATCAGATCAGATTCCCCGGACTGCTGGTGACGAGGCCACTGATGGCGATCCCGGGGGCGACCTGGACCTGTGCCGTGAACAGCTCGATTGCCTGTGCGAGGCTGCCGGCGATCACCTTGGCTAGGTCAGGGGCGTTTTCGCCGGCAATTCCCTCGCCTCGCAGGTCGGCCAGAGCCAGGCCTTCGAGTTGCTCGGCGACCGGGCCACCGGCCGGCGGCGGGATCAGACTTCCCGGGCCGACGGTGCTGCCGCTGTGGGCGGGTGGCGGCGCGGCAGCCGGGATTCCGGGCAGGACCTGCGCCTGGTTCAGGAACATGGCCAGCGCCTGCGCGGTGGTCTTGGCGAGCGCCTGCGCCAGCCCTGGTGCGTCCCGCCCGCAGATGCCGGCGCTGTCCAGCGTTGAGCGGGCGAAGCCTGTGAGTTGTTCAGCGGTCGGTGAGGGCATGGCTCAACCTTTCGCCTTGACGGATTTCGACCCGACCAGGGGGGCGCCGGTAAAGTAGCACTTGTGGGTCATGTCGGTAATGACCCCCCCGCCGCCCAGGCCGAGGTCGATATTGCCCGAGGCGTCGACCGCGCAATCGACACATTTCAGCTCCACGTTGCCCTGGACGGTGATCTTCAGGTCGGTCTCGCCGGCGATTTCGACGTTGTCGTCCTGATGCATGGTCAGCATCGTCTTGCCGGTGGTCAGCACCAGCGCACCCTGCTTGTCGATGGCCAACGAGGTCTTGCCGTGCAGCGGTGCTTCTACCCGCCACTCGTTCTCTTCATGCAGTGGTGGCCGCGCCTGATCGGAGTACAGCCGGCCGACGATCACCGCCCGGTTGGCGTCGCCGCCGACGTAGCTCAGCAGTACCAGATCGCCGACCACCGGCGCGCTGACCATGCCGACATGCGGCGTCGCAATCGGTACCTTGCGCAGCTCGAGATCGCCCTCCCGGAGCTTGACGTTGCAGTAGTGGTTGTAGGTGTCGCCTTCGCCGGCGTGCGGAAAAACGCTGGTGACCACAGCAATGTCGCCAAGTCGCAGGGCGCGCAACTCGTCGCGAACGACAGCGCGGATGATCGCGATCGGATCGTTCATCAACGGCGGCTGCTTTTTGCCTTCGGTGTTTCGGGTATCGCGCGCATCTCTGGTGCCGCGCTGTCATCGAAGTCCTCCAGGGCCGTCGCATCGAACGGCTTTGCCCGTTCCAGCGCCTTGCTCGTGTAGTTGAGGTGCTGCAGGCCGTTCAGCGTCGGATTGTCGAGCTGGCCGGTGATCGCCAGTCCGTTGATCTTCTGGAAGCGGCGCAGCCGCCGCTGCAGCGCGTCGTCGAAGGTCTTGGCGTCGGTTGCCTCGGGTTCGACGTAGCCGAGCTTTTCGAGCAGACCGTTGGCTTCGGCGATGTCCTGGCCGGCGAATTCGCTCCTGGTGAAATCGAATTCGTAGATGGTCTCGCTATTCGGGCTATTCGGGTCATCCCCCCATCGTCCGATTGCCTTGCCCGGCAGATCCGCGGCGGCGGCCCAGAGACGACGTCCGCCGAGAAGAGCGACCTCCTGTTCGCCCTGTCTGTTCGCGCCGAGGCCACGGATGCGGATCGATTTGTCGAGCGCCATCTGCAGCAGCCGAATTTTTCCCGTGGTTTCCAGGTTGAGGTGCGTCTCGGTTGCTGCGCCCAGGCCGGACTCGTCGAGCGGCAGTTGCTCGATGCACAGCAGGCCGTAGAGTTCCTTGCTGATCAGATCGAGGTCGGCCGGGTCGGGAACCTTGTCGACGAAAGTCGTCACCTTGTCGATGACGGCGCGCGCTTCGCGCAGCGGGTTGACGACGCCTTTCTGGTCGATGGCTTCTGCCAGGGCCTGGGTGAACTCTTCGGTGGTGACGACCTGCAGCATTTCGCCGGACGTTTCGACCAGTGCCTTGGCGGAGTCGGCCTGGTGCAGCAGGTCCCGCGCTTGCAGCGTCAGGTACGCGAGATACAGCACGGTGAAGGCGAGCGCTTTGTCGATGGCGGGGATGACTGCTTTCGAAATGAAATCGGTGTCGCCCCGGTACGTCCGGATGCGCGCGATACGCACCCAGCGTGGCGCCTGGCCGGGCCGTTTGGTTCCTTCGAGCGATTCCCGGAGCGATCGCAGCAACTGGGCGATAGTCTGAAAAGGGTTGTCTTGTGCCTCTGCGGCGCGCGTCGGATAAGGAATGGCTTCGCTCATGTCTGTTTGCCTCCGGTGGTCGATGCGGTGGGAATGCTGGTGGACGCGATGGGGTTTTCGATTTTCCCTTGCAGCGCCTTGAGGTCGTCTGCCAGATCAGTCAGGTTCCTGCTGAGCTCGATCAACTCGCTGGGCGTCGGCAGGCTACCAAGTATGCTCAGCGCTGCCTTGAGGGGGCCGCGTATCAGGACGATCTTGTCTAGAATCGGCTGCACCACACCGTCGCTTTGTCCGCACAGCTTCGCCACCTTGCCCAGGCTCTCTCCGTCGCCGAAGGCATCGAGACTGTCGGCGATCGCCTCGCAGCCAGCGGCGACCTCGACGGCTTTCTCGATGGGCTTTTTCAGGTTCTCGGTGGCTTGGGCGAGTCCCTCCAGGATCTTGATCAGAGACTCGATGGCCACCTTGAGCTGTTTTTCGGCACGCAGTTTGCTGGCGATTTTCGGTGCCTGTCCGGCAGCGCTTGAACTCAACAATGTCCCGAGACGCGTCGAAAAGTGGTCCAGGTCGGTAAAGACGTTCGCCGAGTCGCTCATCGCTATCCCTCGGAGAGAGACCGGAGTTGCTTCAATGGGTCGAAATCAGCGAGGTGCTGGAACAACTGGCTGGCGCTTTCGGCGACATCCTTCAGCGTCTTGAGGAACTCGAAGCCGTCGCGCAGCGCGTCGAGCAGCGGCGCTACTTGCTTCAGATCGATCCCGGTCAGCTCGCTGAGGAAATCGGTGCCTTCGTCCACGCATTTCTGCAACAGGCCGGACAGACCATCGGCGTCGCGCAGGACTTCGACCAGGTCCTGTGCCTTGGCCAGATCGAGCTTGCCGACCGCCTGCAGCATGCCGCCGAAATCCGAGCCAGTCAGCCGGTCGGCCTGGAGCAGGACGCTCTTGCCGAGATCGGCGCCGTTGAGGTGTTCGAGCAGCTGCGGCTGCTGCAGGAGGGCGGTGGGCAGGCTGGCCGGATCGAGCAGCACGCTCGCCGCTGCCAGACTGCCGCCGGCCCAGGATTCCGCGTCGGCTGCGACATCGGTATTGATCCGTTGCTGCAAGGCTTCGGCCGGCCCCGGCAGGCGCTTGTATTCACGCAGGCGCAGCGTGTAACGGTAACGATCCGGATAGCCGGCGACCTGACGGACCTGCAGATCCTCGATGAGAATTTCGGTCAACTCGCTGCCGGCCAGCACATCGGCGGCGAAGGGCATGGGTTCGGCGGTGCTGCGCGCGGCGCGCAGGCGCTCGAGCCCGGATAGCGCGGTGGCGCCGAAAAGCAGACCATCGACGAAGACTGTCAGCGGGTCTCGGCCGAGGTCCTGAAAAATGCTGCCCTCCTGGCGTGGAACGTGTTGCTCGACGAGCGCTCTCGACTCCTCGGTGTAGACGTTCTGGACGCCGTTCAGCTCGATCTGACCGATGCGCACCGTCATCTCAGAACTCCATCCGGGTCACGAAGCCGCGCCGACGACTGAGAACATGGCTGACCTGGCGAACGCGCAAGGAATGTGGCCCCAGCAGCAGGTTGGCGGCCGCATGTCGGGGAAGAATGTTGATGAGCCGGACCCGATCACCGGGAAGCACGCCGGGCCGGCCGAGCACTTCGATCCGGCCACGCAGCCAGCGTGCCGCCAGCGCCCGCATCTGCGCCTCGGCCACGTGTTGCGCTGCCTCGCCGCTGCGTACGACGCCGAGGGTCAGGCGGCGCGGGGTTTTGCCAGTACGACCGACGGCAACCGCGCCCTGCGGGTCGATTGCCGCCTGGCCGCTGGCCCCGGCCAGATCGCTCGCCAGCCAGCAGAACTTGTCGGCGCCCTGGCTGCCTGCCGCGCCTTCACCGAAAACCTCGACGCTGTCGTGGATCGGCGGCGTCGCCTGGATCTCGATCTGCAGCACATTCGTCGCGAAGTCGAAACCGTGTGCAGCACCCTGTTCGGTAGGGGTAACGAAATGCGCCCGGCCTTCGTTGTCGCCGAACAGGTCCGCGCCGCACCAGCCAGCGAGTTCGAGCAGCTGCCGCAAGGCACCCGGACTGCGGGTCAGCAGGTACGACGGAAGTTTGAAACCTTTGGTGATGCGGCCCCCAGCCACCCCGGCCCGTTGCAGGACGTCCTTGATCACGAAATCGACGTCGACGTTTTCGTAACTGGCTTCGGTTTCAAAGCAGGCCAGCTTGTGGAGATCGTCGTAGGCGGTGACGTGTTGGCCGGTGGTATCGATACGCACCGTAGCGACCGTCCCGGTGAACACTTTCCGCAGACCGTCACCAGCATCGAGTTCGACGCGCAGCGGGTCGCCCGCTTGCGGCGCGGGGGCCTCCGGGCCGCCGAACAGCAGCTCGCAAACGCCGCTGGCGCCGTCCATGCCGAGCCGAACGAGCAAAGACAGCAACTGCCGCTCGTTATCGGCCGCGTCGCTGCTCGCGGTCTGTCGGCCGATCTCGATGCGGTAGGCCAGCGCAGCGGTCATCGCTCAGATCTCCAGCCCGTGGCGACGCGCGGCTGTCAGCAGGACCTCGGTCAGTGCGTCGGCCAGAGCCGTCGGATCAAGGCTCGCGCTCGCGTCGTCGGTATGTAGAGCGACGGTGACGTTGAAGGTGTTGCGCACCAGGCTGGGTGATTCAATACGCTCTGACGCGGAAGCGGCGGAAGTGTCGAGCCTGGTCTGGGTGAGCCGGTAGGCTTGTTCGAGTGAGGGATCGACGGCGCTGGCCAGTCGCCTCGCAGCCGCCTGTAAGTGGGTTCCCGGCACGGGTGTCTTTGTCGCCTCGGCGGTGGCGAACGATCGTTCGGGGGGCGGAGCTTGCCGGGGGCGCAGGGGAACTGCGAGCGTTCGGTATGACTCTGGCGCCGGCCTGACGCGCTGCGAAATGCCTGTCAGGTGGGCGGCTGGTGAAGTGGTTTCTGCGTCTGTCTGTTGCCGGCTATCGCCGGACGGCATCGTGGCTGTGGGCGTCTCCGGGCGTTTGCCAGATGAGAGGAGCCATTCGGCCGCTGGATCTGACGCAGCATCGCGCTCACAGCAGGAGGCGAACGATTCGGCGAGCGGGGCCGGGCTGGTGAAGTACGGTCGCGGGCTGGAAGCAGGGGTTGCCGAGCGCATCGACGCACGCTCGGCTGTGGCTGATGACGGCAGTGGCGCGCTGGTTGTCGATGTGGCTTCTCTCGACATTGGCTGCGAATGCGCAGGTGGCGCCATTTCGTTACCGTGAAAGTCGCGTGAGCGACTCGCGAATCTCCCCTCGCCCACTTGCGGGAGAGGGATCGGGGGGCGAGATGGGGAATTCACGGAGCATGCTCCGTGCCCAACGAGCAATTCCGGCGTGCAAGCCGGAATGCGCCTTGCAAGGGAGGGAACGGCCATGGCTTTCATCATCTTGGGTGCCAGCCCAAAGCCATGACCGTTGGGGCCGTCCATTGCCGTGTGTCTTGGGGACAGGGGAGTTCCTGAGGTTGGCGGCACCGGCTGAGTGCCATTGTCCTGAGCACCATGGTTGGCAGTCTCGACCCGGAGCGAGTCGGATGGCGGCGTCGACCAAGTGGACTGCAAAGCTTGTTCGAACCGCGCCCTCTCCGGCTCGGCCGGTATGGCAGCCTCGGCATTCGGCGATGAAAACCCACGTTCAGCGCGATCGAACGGTCTCTTCGGGATCGCGCCTGGTTCCAGAGTCAACGCTTCTGGCTGCGTTGAATCGACGGCGCCGTGCAGCACCGGGCTGGAGAACCGCGAAACCAGTGGTCGCGCAATCCCGTGGGTAGCCGACTGCCCCCGGTCCGGCGCCGAAGAAGGATCCCCTGATGATCCGGACGATGCTGCGCCGGCCGCCTCTTCCAGCCGATCCGCGTCGAGTTCCACGCCGAGGAGCGCTTGCGCATCCCGCAACAGCGCTTCCAGCGGCGCCAGCAACTGGCGCTCGATGTCGGCCGAGCGAGCGAGGGATGGCATTCAGTCGTCCTCGATCCGGATCACGGTCGCATCCGGGTGATCCGCAAGGCGCGCAACGCGCGCCGGTGCGGCAGTTTCACTGGCCGTGGTCCGATCGAGCAGGCGCAACAAGCGGTCCACTTCCACCGCCGGCGTCGCCCAGACCTGCGTCGGCGTCCAGCCGAGGGCGCGACACAGCCGTAGCGTGACGCGGTCGGCTTCCGGCGTATCGGGAATCGAATCGGCAAGCGCTTCGGGGGAAACAACGTTCAAGTCGATGACGGCCTCAAGCAGGGAGCGCGTCGCGCCGGAATCCAGTTCGTCGAGCACACGGGCCGGTTCGACGGTGACCACGCTCGTCTCGAGCATCGCTCGCAGGTAAGCACCCAAGTCGAAGCGCTCGCCATCCCCGTCGGCCCTGCGGCAGCGCGCCATGGCCCGGAAGCGCTCGCCACTGGTCCACGGCCGCAAGTGGAGCCGAACGCCGCCGCAGTCATACCAGCCGCCGCCGAGTGCTGTCGGCGACGTTTTGCCGCCACTCGCCCACCATAGCGCCAGCGGAGCAAAGCTGGCCTGCGCATCCTCGGCAACGCCGCTGTGCGCCAGGACGCGAAGGCTGAGCTCGCGTGTATCCAGGGCTAGCCCACGCGCCGTCGGTACGACGCACTCATCGAGCGCATTGAGATGCGCCGACAAGGGCCACGGCCGCAAGTCGACTTCTGCTCCGGCGGCTGAGCGCGCGTTCATTGCCTTGTCGAAACCCTGAAAATTGGTTGCGTAAACCAGGCCATCGATGTCGATGACGTGATCCGCTGCCGGCACTATTCTTCGCGAATCCGGGTGGCGCTGAAGGCGTATGTGGTGACCGCCGAGCTGCCAGCGTCCATGCCGAACGACTTGCCTTCGACGTAGCAATCGTCGAAGGACAGCGTCCGCCTTGGCGCATCGGCAGCCGGGTCCTTCTTCAGGTTGGCTACCAATTGAAAGCTGCTCTGCTGGGCAAGGTGTGTGTCGAGGACGTAAGTGGCCGATTTGACGACCAGCTCTCCCTGCACGGTGCGCAGGCCGAAGCTGACATCCACCCGCTCGCCGCTGCCGACGGCGCGGATATCCTCACGTTCGGTGACGACACGGAAAGCCAGTGATTGCAGACCTTCGACCGCAGCGCCATCGATCAGGACGCTGCTACGGTTGGCGACGAAAAGCGCTGTCATGGCAATTCACTCCTCAAC
>NZ_JAEUOL010000139.1 GCF_016789985.1 Accumulibacter sp. | reverse complement strand
GATGGCCACTGACGCCGGGGGCGAGCACGACACACCCTGATCCGCTTGAGCGCCAGTTCCTTGAACTCGATCGTGCAGGCCTGCTTCGCCATCTTCATCTCAGGCCTTCCGGAAGGGACGTCGATTTTAGGTCACCCTGGGCAGACGAAATTTTGCGGAAGGGTCAGAGTGCGTCGGGCGGTTTTTCCGTTCCCCGGCAGCTCAAACCCCGCCCCCTTGCCGCTGCCACCAGACTCACTCCCCCAGCAGTCCACTCACCCGCAGCACCTGCCTGTGCACCGCTTCCTCCAGCAACCTGGGTGTACCCGGCATGACCAGCGTCAGGAAAGCGCGGGCACGGGTGATGCCGGTATAGAGAAGCTCGCGCGTGAGGATCGGGCTCGGCGTTGCCGGCAGGACCAGCGCGGCATGGTCGAATTCCGATCCCTGCGACTTGTGCACGGTCAGGGCATATGCGGTTTCCACCGCTGGCAGGCGGCTCGGCAGGACCCACTTGATTCCCTGACCGGTGTCGCCGGCGGGAAAGGCGACGCGCAGCTTCGCTTCCTCATCCGCCGCATGCGGCAGCTCCAGGGTGATGCCGATATCGCCGTTCATCAGCCCGAGACCGTAATCGTTGCGGGTGACGAGAACCGGGCGGCCCGGATACCAGCCGACGCTCGCCGGAAGCAGGCCGGCGGCACACAAAAAACGGGCAATGCGTTGGTTGAGCCCGGCCACACCCCAGTGCCCACGCCGCAGCGCGCACAGCACCTGGAACTGGCCATGCGCGCGCAGTACCCGGCGCGCCCAGTCGTCGATGGCGTTCTGACCCGCGGCGGAGACGGGCCGGGTCTCGGACAGGGTCGTGAGGTAATGGCGATAGCCGTGGCGCACCGGCTTCGGGTCGGTTTCGGCGAGTGGTGCGGGATCGGCACCCTGCTCTCCCCCCGCGCCATCGACGACCAGCTCAGCAAAGTTCGCCTCGTCACCACCGGCCAGCGGCAGCAGGGCGAGATCGGCATGGGCGTGCCGCCAGACCTTGCTGACCTGCCCCGGGTCGCCGGCGTTCACCGCTTCCGCCAGTTGGCCGATGCCGCTCGTCGCGGCAAAGCGGTGGCTGTGGCGGAGCATGACCACCGCCTGAGAAAGCGTACCGCCTGCCTCATCGACCAGCGTGGCGTCGATGCGCTCGCCAGTAGCCGTCGCCAGCCAGTCGCGAGTCGCCGGAGTGTAGTGGCCGGCGCGTGCGTGCCGACACAGCTCGCCGAGCACGGCGCCGGCCTCCACCGAAGCAAGCTGATCCTTGTCGCCGAGCAGGATCAGTCGCGCCGCAGGCGGCAGGGCGGCGAGCACTGCGGCCATCATTTCCAGATCGACCATCGACGCCTCGTCGATCACCAGCACGTCGAGCGCCAGCGGATTGTCGGCGTGGTGACGAAAATGCCGGGTATCCGGCCGGCTGCCGAGCAGGCGATGCAGGGTGCTCACCGTGACCGGAATCGCGGCGCGCACCGCTTCCGCGTGTTCGAGGCCGGCCAGCGGCAGACGCGCCACCGTGCCGGCAATCGATTCGTTGAGGCGCACCGCCGCCTTGCCGGTCGGCGCCGCCAGTCGGATGCGCAAGGGGCGAGGCGGCCCTCCGGCTGACGGCGCGGCGAGTGCCAGCGCCTGCAGCAAGGCCAGCAGGCGAACGACGGTCGTCGTCTTGCCGGTTCCCGGGCCTCCGGTAAGGATGCTGAAACTGCTGCGCGCCGCCAGTGCACAAGCGATCTTCTGCCAGTCGGTCCCGGCTTCGCCGGCCGGTGCGGGTGAAAACAGCCCGTCGAGGATATGGCGCAGCACGTCCGGCGGCAGCGCGGCCTGCCGCGTCGCGGACATCGCCAGCCGGCGCTCGACGGCGTTGCGCACGTCCTCTTCGTATTGCCAGAAGCGGCGCAGATAGAGGCGTGGACCGACACGCACCAGCGGTGTGTTGCCAGCGCCGGAACCAACCAGCAGCGGATGTTCGAGCGCTGCCTGCCACTGCTCAAGGCTCAATCCGGCCAGTACCTCCGTCGGCAGCGGTGGCGAATCCGCTTCCGCCGCTCCATCCACCACATTCTCGCAGTCGGGTGGCAGCGACAGGGCAGATGCCGGTGCCTTCAGTGTCGCCGCCAGATCGAGGCAGACATGACCGCGCCCGAGCTGGTGGCTGGCCAGCGCTGCGGCAAGGATCAGGAAGGGTGGCGCAGCGGGAACTTCGCGCCAGAGAAAATCGGCGAACGCGGCATCGAGCGCGCGCAGCCACTGATGTTCCGCCCAGTTGACAAGCACCGCCTGCATCGCCTTCCTGGCGTCGAAGGAGTGATGACTCACCGTGTTTCCAGCATGCCGCCGCGTGCAAACAGCGCGTCAAGTTGGTCGAACAGGACGCGCGGCGGACGTTCGACATGCAGACCCTGGCTCGGCGCGTGTGCGCCGCGCAGGAAGACATACACGGCACCGCCGACATGGCGGTCGTAGTCGTAGTTGGGCAGGCGCGCCTTGAGCAGGCGATGCAGCGCGAGCAGATAGAGGACGTACTGCAGCTCGTAACGGGCATGCAGAATTGTGGCGCCCATCGCCGCCGGCGTATACGCGGCATCGTCGGGACCGAGCCAGTTCGACTTGTAGTCGGCGACGTAGTAGCGGCCCTCGTGCTCGAAAACCAGATCCATGAAGCCCTTGAGCATCCCGTTCAGTTCGCCTGGCTGCAGGGCGGGACGCACTGCGCCGGCGAGCGTGTACCGGCAGACGAGCGCATCGATGCTCGTCGTCTTCACCGCATGCGCGGCGAGCCAGAACTCCATCTCGGCCATCGACGATGGCAGGCTGGCCAACACCGGCGAGGTCGTCGGCACACCGGGCAGCGCCGGCAGGCGCAGCGGCGTGCTCAGGAAATGCAGCAGCCATGCCGTCAGCGGCTCGATCCAGCGCTGCCAGGCGCGTGCCTGACAGCGGCGTCCGATCATGTCGCGCAGCAGCGCGGGTTCGCCGGCCACCTGGCCGAAACCCTGCTTGGCCGACCATTCGAGGAGGTCGTGAAGAAAGGTTCCGGCCTCGGCGCCACGAGGAAAATCGTGCAGTGAGCCGACAGCGTGATCCGCCGGTCGAGTCTGGCCCGGCGCCGACTGTGGCCAACCGTCAGCGACGGCAGCGGCGTTCTGCGCCGCCCGCATTTCCCGGAAGACGTCCTCTGCCGGCGTGTCGGCCGGGTTCGCGGAGACCGCGGCTTCATCCTCGCTGACGGTCTTCAGCGCCGAGTAGCTGGCGACCCACCAGTGCTCGCGAACGATGTGCCGCGACCTGCGTGCCGACCCGGCAAGCCGCGCCGCGGCCTGCGGCAGGAAGCGCTCATTGCTGGCGGCCGGCGCCGGGAGCAGGGCGATGTGCGGGCAGTCCTCGCGCCAGGTTTCGAGCGCCTGCGGCAGCGTATCCGGTGCCATCGCCTCGCCGCCGCCCAGCAGATAGCCGAAGGCGCTGCGCTCCAGATCCTTGAGCGGCGCGACGCCGACCCAGGTGGCGTAACGCGCACGGGTGAGCGCGACATAAAGCTTGCGCAGGTCTTCACCGAGGCGTTCGCGGTCCGCCTGCGCGACGATGCCTGCGTCGGCTGCGAGCGCGAGCTGCAGGTCTCCGGCATCGTCATGCCATTGCAGCGGCAGATCCTTCGCATCGGTCACCCGATAGGCACAGGCAAAGGGCAGGAAGACCAGCGGATATTCCAGGCCCTTCGACTTGTGCACGGTGACCACCTGCACCAGATCGGCGTCGCTCTCCAGGCGCAGTTGGCGTGCATCGCCGCCGGTGCTGGCGGGTTCGCGCCGCTGCTCGGAGAGATGGCGAATCAGCGCGTGCTCGCCATCGAGCAGCGTGCTCGCCTGTTGCAACAGTTCCGCGAGGTGCAGCACATTGGTCAGCCTGCGTTCGCCGTCGATCAGTCGGCCGGCGCCATCTTCAACGGCCCCGGCTGGTCCGAGCAACCGTTCCGGCACGCGAAAATCGTTGAGCAGCCGGCGCAGCATCGGCAGAACGCCCTGGCGGCGCCAGCAGTCACGGTAGCCGCGAAACTGCAGGACGCGCGCTTCCCAGGCGACTTCGTCATGGTTGAGTGTGTCGAGTTCCCGCCAGCTCAGGCCCAGAATGGCGGTAGCCAGCGCGCTGCGCAGCAGACGCCCATCGTCGGGATCGGCGCAGGCGGCGAGCCAGTACTGCAGCTCGCCGGATTCGGTGCTCTCGAAGACCGAATCCTTGTCCGAGAGATAGACGCTGCGCACACCGCGCTGCGCCAGCGCCCTGCGGATCGTATCGGCTTCGCTGCGGTTGTTGACCAGCACCGCGATGTCGGCCGGACGCACGCTCTTGATGCCGGTGTCACCAGCGAAGCCGGCCCGCCCCGCCTGGCCGAGATTGAGCAGGCGCACCATCTCGCCGGCAAAGCTGACCGCCATCTGTTGGCGATAGGCGGTTTTGCCCAGGGGTTTGCCGTCCGGGTTCGGCGGCAGGTAGCAGACGGTGAGCGCGGTCACTGACATGCCGTCGGCCCGCAGCGCGTCCGACCGGCCTTGCGCTTCGGTGATGATGAAGGGCACCGGATTGTCCGTTTCGCTGCGGAAGAGGAAGGCGCCGGATCCGCTGGCACGTTCTTCCGCCACCGCGAAACAGTGATTGGTCGCCGAGACCATGGCGCGGGTCGAACGGTAGTTCTTCTTCAGCGCGTAGAGCCGCTCGACGCAGGCGCGGCGGGCCGCCAGGTACGTGTGAATGTCGGCGCCGCGGAAGGCGTAGATCGCCTGTTTCGGATCACCGATGAGGATCAGCGCGCTGTCGGGAGCGTTCTGCGCGACGCGATACACGGCATCGAAGATCCGGTACTGGACCGGGTCGGTGTCCTGGAATTCGTCGATCAGCGCCACCGGAAACTGCCGGCGGATGCTGTCGGCGAGGCGTTCGCCATTGGCCACGCGCAGAGCGGCGTCGAGCCGGGTGAGCAGATTGTCGAAACCCATCTGCGCACGGCGCGCCTGCTCGACGGCAAGGCGCTCTGCCACCCAGCGCGCGGCGTGGCAGAGCAGGTCGTTACGCGCGTCGGGCAAGGCCTGCAGTGCAGCCGAAAGGCCGGCAATCGCGGTCAGTGCGGGGTGCTCCGGAGATGGAGCGGTTTTCCAGATTTCGGCCAGTCCGGCAGGTGTCAGGCGTGTCCAGCCCGTCTGGAGATCGGGCCGAAGCATGCCTGGGTCGTCCCGCCAGGTGCGCAGCGTCTCCAGCCACGGTCTGTAGAAGCGGGCCTGCAGTTTGCGTCCATCCACCTTCTTTCCTGCAACTGCGTTGTCGAGCAGCGCCTGCAACTCGTCCACCCATCTCACCCACGGCGCCTTGAGTTCAGCCAGGCGTTGCTGCCGCTGTCCCCGGCGGCTCCGCAGTGCCTCCGCCGGGGACAGCGGCGACCCGGCAAGCCGATCGGCATGCGCAACGAGATTCCTGATGTGCTCCTGCAAGGCGTCCGGGTCCGACCACCATTGCCGGACCTCGGCAACTGCCGCGTTGTCGAGCGACGCCAGGAAGCTGCGCCAGTAGTCGCGAACGACTTCGGCGAGCAACTCGCGCTGATCGGTTTCCAGCGTCTGGGTGAACAGGCTGTCGCTGTCGAAAGCGTGTTCGCGCAGCATGCGGTGGCACCAGGCGTGGAGGGTCGAGACGGCCGCCTCGTCCATCGCTTCGGCGGCGAGTTGCAGCTTGCGGGCGCAGGCTGACCACTGTTCCGGCGGGTACTCCTGGCGCAGTTCGCGCAGCAGATCGTCGGCTGCGGCAGCGCTATCGTCCTCGCTGGCGTTGTCGGCAGACTCGACCCGGAAACAGGCGGCCGCTTGCGACAGGCGGTTGCGAATGCGGTCGCGCAGCTCCTGCGTCGCCGCCTCGGTGAAGGTGACGACAAGGATTTCGCGTGGCGTGAGGGAGCGCACATAAGCGTTTTCCGCGCCATGACCCAGCACCAGGCGGACGTACAGCGCGGCAATCGTGAAGGTCTTGCCGGTGCCGGCGCTGGCCTCGATCAGCCGGCTGCCATGCAGCGGGAAACGCAGCGGATCGAGCGTCTCGACGGTCGTGCCGGGCGCGGTTGGCAGCGCGCGGTCGGTCATACCGACGCTCCGGCGGTCATCGCGGCCCGGCTGCCCTGGCTGGCGAGGATCGCCTCAAACAGCGGGCGCAGGAGCGTCTCGGCCAGTGCGTGAAACTCACCGTTGGCCAGCAGCGCCGCGAAATCCGGATAGGCGCGCTTCAGATAGGCATCGGTGTCGACTTCGCCCCGATACTCGTAAGCGCTTTCGTACTCCTTGTGCGCCGCATCGTCGCCGCCCTTCAGGTAGGCGAACGCCGTTCTCGCCGCCAGCGGCAGTGGCCGCCGCATTCCCTGCTGCCAGGTCAGCAGGAGTTCGCTCAGATGGCAGCGGGCCTGCTCGGTCGTCAGCGGCTGCAGGGTGACATTACCGACCTTGCCGACGATCTCGCTGGTCAGCGGCCCGCCGGCGAGGTGCAGGGCCAGATGTTCGACCCAGTGGCGGATGACCTTGTCGCCGCGATAGTGATTGTTTTTGACCAGATCGCTCGTTTCGATAACGATCCGGCCACGCCGGCCAGCGTCATCGCGGCGCACACCGCCCAGCCAGTCGGCGATCGCCAGTTCCTGCCCTGCGCTGCTGGCCTGGAAGCGGATCTCCTCCTCGCCGTCGACGCGCAGCGGCCAGCGTGCGAGGGCACGCTGATAGCGCGCGAGGAGATCGTCCATCGGTGCCAGAAGATCGTCGGCCAGAGCATCGCCAAAGGCACCGCCAGGCAGGTCGCCACGCCGCCGGATGCAGGCGAGGCGGGCATCGCGCGCGGCGACGATGTCGCCCTCCTGGTCGAGCGCCGTGACCTGCGCCCGGATCAGTTCGTCCTGCACCTGCCAGCGGCCCAGGCCGTCGAGATCGAACGGTTCCTGATCCTCGCTCACCGGATCATCGTGCTCGAAGGATACACCGAGGCGCTGGCGAAAGAAGGCCTTGACCGGCTGCCCGAGGAAGTCGCCGAGTTCGCGCAGGGACAGCGGCTCGTCGCGCTGCCGCGGCGGCAAGGAACTGTCCGCCCCTGACGCCGCGCCACCATCCGCACCGGTTTCCATACCCGCCTTGGCGACCGGCCGCCACTCGCGCGCGTAGGTGAACCGTCCTGCTTGCTCCGGGAATGGCGGGAAGTAGTCGGGGCTGAACGGTTGCAGCCGGTGCTCGACGGTGAGCGCCGCGAGCAGCGCCTCGCCCCCTTTGCCGGCCGGCCCGGCATGACCGGCCAGTGTCCAGCCCGCCGCCAGGTGATCGCGCAACTGCCCGACCAGGACCGACGGCGGCCGCACGCTGTTGTCGTTGATGCTGCGGCCGACCCACGAGATGTGCAGGCACTGGCGCGCCGAGAGCAGTGCTTCGAGGAACAGATAGCGATCGTCCTCGCGGCGCGAGCGGTCTCCCGGCCGGTAGTCCACTGCCATGAGGTCGAAGTCCATCGGCGTCCGCGTGCGCGGGTAGTTGCCGTCATTCATGCCGAGCAGGCAGACGTGCCGGAAAGGGATGGCGCGCATCGGCATCAGGGTGGCGAAAGTGATGACGCCGCCGAAGAAGCGCTGCGACAGTCCGCCCTCGTCGAAACCGGCGAGCCAGGACTCACCGACCACCGACAGAGGCAGATCCTCGGTCAGCGCCACCTCGTCGCAGGCGTCCTGCCAGCGCTGCAGGCCGCTGTCGAGTTGCAACAGGGTGAAAGCGTCGCCGCTGTCTTCGGCGGCGAAGAAGTCGGCCAGCAAGGTGCGCAGGCGCGCGCACCAGACGTCGACGGTCGCCGGTTGGCGCAACACTCGCCAAGTGGCATCGATGCGGTCGAACAAGCGCACCAGCGGTCCGAGCAGCGCGGCATCGATGCCGCCGATTTCGCCGTAAGGCTCGATCCCCTGCCAGGCTGCGGCATGGGCGCCGACGGCGTAACCGAGCAGCATCCGCCGCAGGCCGAACAGCCAGGTGTTCGGGGCCGCCGCGTCGGATTGCGGCGGCAGGTCGAGGCTGGCACGCTGCTCGGCGTGCAGCCCCCAGCGAATGTTGGCGCCACGGATCCAGCGCTGCAGTTGCGGCAGGTCGTCCTCGTCGATGCCGAAGCGCTGGCGCAGCGCCGGCACTTCGAGCAAATCGAGCAGATCGCTGACCGCCAGGCGCGACTGTGGCAGGTCGAGCAGTTTTTCGAGTGCCTGCAGCAGCGGATCGACATGGCGCCGGCCCTGGTCCACGACGCTGAACGGCAGGTAGCGCGCATCGCTCGCTTCGAGCAGCCCGAACACCGCCTGAACGTGCGGTGCGTAGCGGTCGATGTCGGGCACCATGACGATGATGTCGCGCGGACGCAGCGTCGCATCGGCGTTGCAGGCGGCGAGCAGTTGGTCGTGGAGAATCTCGACTTCGCGCTGCGGGCTGTGGGCGACATGGAAGCGGATCGAGGCGTCACGGGCCGGATCGACGGCTGGCCAGAGCGTGCGCGTCTCGGCCAGCGGGCGCAATTCGAGGATGTCGTCCTGCAGTTGCTGGAGCACGGTAGCGCCGCCGAAGGGCTTGAACAGTTCGATGCGCTGCCCGATGGCAGCGAAATGCGGCAGGTAGCCGGCACGCGCCGATTCGTCGTCGTGTTCGTCGAGCAGGCCGATGAAATCGCGCCCCTGTTTGCCCCAGGCGGCGAGCAGCGGCTGCGCGTGCAGATGCAGCCGTTCGTCGGTGATGAACTCCGGCACACCCCGGCGCCGCGATTGGCGGGTAAGCCCGCTGCTGCGCAGCAGGTCGCGGTCGGCGACGATGTCGGCCCAGTAGTACTGGCAAGGATTGTGTACGCACATCAGCACCTGGGTCCAGCGTCCGAGCACCGCAAGCACTTCAAGAGACTGCCGCGGCAAGCTCGAAATGCCGAATACCATCACGCGGCGCGGCAAACCCGCGGGGCGTTCGCCCTCCGGCCAGCGCGCGGCGCAACGCAGAAAGGCCGCGAGCACGGCGGCCCGCCCGGCATTCGTTGCCGCCGCGTGCTCACCCGACCCGCCGGTCCGTGCCCGCGCGTCTGCCAGCAAGGCGCGCCAGAGCGCCGCCTGCCAGCGATGCCTGTCAGCCAGCGGTGTTTCTCCTCCCCGGGCGTCGATCAATATGTCCTTGCCCGCCTCCCAGGCCGCCAGCCAGTCCGCGCGATACACCTGATACTGATCGAAGAGGCCGGCAAGACGCTCGGCAATCTGAAAGCGCTTGCGTCGATCGCTGTCCTTGTCGAGAAAACCGAGCAGTGGCGCGTACTCCGGTTGGTTGATCACTTCCGGCAGCAGCCGCATCAAACGCCACACCAGGCGCGATTCGTCGAACGGTGAATTCTCCGGTACCGCCTGTCGCCCGAGCAGCGCGCGATAAACCTGCCACACGAAGCGCGACGGCAGCGAGATTTCGAGCGCCGCGGCGATCCCGCATCCTCCCTGTTCCTCGCCCGCATCGGCGGCGAGCGCCAGCTTGAGCCACTGCGCAATGCCGTTGCTCTGCACCAGAATGACCTCGTTCTCGAGCGGCGCCAGCGGATAGCGCTTCATCCAGGCAACCACGAGATCGCGCAGCATCTCGGCCTGATTGCCATGGACGAGGATCAGACCGGGTTGAAGAACGGGCGAGGACAGGAGCTACTCCAGGCAGCAGGAAGCGGTGAGCAAGGCGCCAACGATAACCCAGAAGTGGACATCCCGCCATTCTGGCGAGGACCCGGTCAAGCGGATACAGCAGGCCTCGGCCGACACCCGCAGACACCCTCATCAGGACTCTCCAGCACCGATCGCGAGTCGTCAGGCAGTAAAACCACGCACCGGCAAGCGGGCCTGTTCAACGCGTCACCCGTCGCCTGAAGATCCAGACATGGTCGTTCGAAGGTCCCTCGTCATAAGCATAGCCATCGACGGCGAACTCCTTGAGGCCTGCCGCGCCCACCAGGCGATTGACGATCGCGAAGCGTGCCATCAGCCCACGGGCGCGCTTGGCGTAGAAGCTGACCACCCGGAACCTGCCGCCACTCCAGTCCTCGAACACCGGCTGGACGACCGGCACGCACAACTGTTTCGGCCATACGGCCTTGAAGTATTCCTCGGAGGCGAGGTTGATCAGCACCGCCGCTCCGGCCTCGCGCAGCGACCCGTTGAGCGCCTCGGTGATCCGCCCGCCCCAGAAGGCATACAGGTCCCGACCGCGCGGATTGAGCAAGCGCGTCCCCATCTCCAGCCGATACGGCTGCATCAGGTCGAGCGGCCGCAGCAGCCCGTAGAGACCGGAAAGGATGCGCAGATGGATCTGTGCGAAGGACAGGTCTGCCGGCGACAGCGCAGAGGCGCCGAGTCCGTCATAGACGTCGCCGTTGAAGGCCAGGACCGCCTGTTTGGCATTCTGCGGCGTGAACGGCCGCACCCACTCCGCATAACGCGTGGCGTTGAGCACCGCCAGTTGATCGCTGATCTTCATCAGGCTGCCGATCTGCGCCGGTGAGAGCTGGCGCAAAACGTCGATCAACAGTTGCGACTGCTCCAGAAAGAGTGGCTGAGCGTGTTCGGCGAGGGTCGGAGGCGTCCGGTAATCGAGGCTCTTGGCGGGCGAGAGGACGAGGATCATCTACTGGCTCCAGAAGCGGGGCCATTCCTGCCTGCCCCGATAGTTTGCTAATATCCGTCGATTGTAATCGACGCTGTCCATCGGGCGCCGCTCGTGGCTCGACTTCTTCGTCACCGCACCGCCCATCGCACGGCCTCGCTCCACCAGCAAGAATCTGAATCAATGGAAGCCCTCCTCCGCCGCTTCGCCACTCCGGGCACCGACCTGAGCTCCCTGTTCGCCGAGTTGGTCGATCAGATGCGGCCCGCCGATCCCACCGATTTCGAGTCCGCGCGGCGCAATCTGCAGGCCCTGTGCTATGTCCTGAGCACCGATGCAGAGCTGCGCTCCGGCTTGCGCGAAGCCCTTACGACGCTGTTGCGCACCTACCGCCACACCGAGCTGTATACCGCAACCGGAATCCTGCCCAACACCAGTTTTGGCGCCGAGGGCTTGCGCCGGATCGGCCACAAGCTGCTGCCCGAGGTGCTGGACCCCGGCCTGTTGCGCAGCGTGCTGCGCATCGCCTTCGACCAGCCGAGCGACCGGCGCTGGGTGATCGGCGTCGGAGAGCAGGCGTGGGTGCAACTGATCGAGGCCATGCGCTACGAGGAAGGTCAACCCAGCGAACGCCTGCCGCCATCGTTGATGGAGTTATTGCACTCCCTGCGCGTTCTCTCGTACTGGATCGCTGCCTGCGGCATGGAGCCGGAACTGCTGCGGCTCGAACCCTCACTCGAAACGCACGAATCGCCCTTCGTTGCACAAAACCGGGAGCTGGGCGACTACCTCGAGGCCTTTCCAGAGCACTGGGGCAAACCGCTTGCCGCGGAGGTGGACGACCGTCAACTGCGTGTGCTCTTCAGTCAGTGCCAGGAGGTCATCGAACGCGTCCGCCGCAACGCATCGAGGAACGGCACCAGCATCCGCCTGACCTATCACTTGCAACGCCTGCGACAATTGTTGCGCCGTTGCGGGCAACTGCTCGACATCCTCGCCACACTGCAGAGTGATCCGCGCGGTCCGGCTGCCTACCCGGCGATCGCCTCGCTATTCACGCAACTCGTGCGCGACGAATGCCTGCGCAACAACCTGCGCCGCCATTGGCGCCAGAACACCGAGCTGATTGCCTTGCGGGTGACCGATAACGCGAGCCACCATGGCGAGCACTACATCACCGAAACGCGTGACGAATACTGGCAGATGGCGCGCTCGGCGATGATCGGTGGCATCGTCATCGCCTTCATGGCGTGCTTCAAGATCCTGCTCGCCAAAGGCCACATGCCACCGCTCACCGGCGCCCTCGCCTTCTGTCTCAACTACGGGTTGGGCTTCTGTCTGATCCACATCCTGCACGGCACCGTCGCCACCAAGCAACCGGCGATGACCGCCAACGCCATCGCCGCGAGCATCAGCGAAGCCGGCGGCGAACTGCGCGACGTCGAGGGGCTGACCGGTCTGATCGCCCGCACCTGTCGCAGCCAGATCGTCGCCATCCTGGGCAACGTCTGCATTGCCATCCCGCTCGCCGGGCTGCTTGCCTTCAGCATCTTCGCGCTGAGCGGCGACCCCTTCACGAGCCAAGAGAAGTCACTCCACCTGCTCGAGGAGCAGAGCCTGGTGCACAGCGGTGCCGTCTTCTACGCCGCCATCGCCGGCGTCTGCCTGTTCGTTTCCGGGCTGATCAGCGGCTATTACGACAACTATGCGGCCTACAACCGAATCCCCGAGCGCATCCTGCAACTCGGCTGGCCACGACGGCTGTTCGGCGAGGCTCGCATGCGGCAGGTCGCCACCTACATCGGCGACAACCTGGGCGCGCTCGCCGGCAACCTGCTGTTCGGCTTCCTGCTCGGTGGCACGACGCTGTTCGGACTGCTGGTCGGTTTACCGATCGACATCCGACACGTCGCGTTCTCCTCGGCTTTCGTCGGCATCGCCTTCGTCGGTCTCGACTTCGCCCCGCAACCCTGGCTTTTCCTCTGGGCAGCACTGGGTGTCGCGGCGATCGGCTGCATCAACCTCGCGGTCAGTTTTGCGCTGGCACTGAACGTCGCGCTGCGCGCCCGCCAGGTTTCGGAGTCGGCCTGGAAAAACCTGACGCGCGCCGTGCTGACTCATCTCCTTCGCCAGCCGAGGGACTTTTTTCTGCCCCCGCGACGATCTGGCTCGGCCGTCAGTCCCGGCCAACTGCCGAGCGGGGGTGACTCTGGCGCGATGCGTTCGCCTTGACCGGCACACGGGTTTTTCCTATGCTGCGTTCAATGTGCCGGAATCGGCTGATACGTCTGGCAAAACTCTCACACAGCGAAATCCATCCACTCCCATTGCAAAGGAATCACCATGACTGAAGTCAAAACCACCACCAAGAAGGCACCGGCCACCAAGAAGGCTGCGACAGGCGGGACGGCCGCTGCGGAGGCGCCCGTCAAGGAGCCCACACCCGCAGTGAAAAAGACGGCGACTGCCAGTGCGGAACGAAAGACCCCGGCGAAGAAGGCTGCAACACCAGCCGCCAGCGCAAACCCCGAGCCGGCTCCGGCACCGCTCCCCACTCCCACCGCGGCGCCGGAGACAGACAGTGCCGCGGTTGCCAAGCCGAGTGCCGAGGAGCGTTATCGCATGATCGAATCGGCGGCCTATTTCATCGCCGAAAAGGATGGCTTCCAGGGATGCGCCACCCACTACTGGAGCGTCGCCGAACAAGAAATTGCGCTCCGGCTCGGCGAGGTCGAAGCATGATTTCGCCGCACCCGGCCCCGGCAACGCGTGCCGGGAATGCCGGGGAAACCGCATGCGCAAACGATTGATCAGCGAGCGCGCAGCGACTGCCTCGCCGCTGCCAGCAGACTGGCTGAATCTGGAAGAACTGGCGGAGGTGGAGATCAGCTCGGAGGACGCCGCCCATCCGATCGAAGCGGCCCTGCTGAGCGGCAGCGGCTGGCGGGCAGCGCAGCCCGGACGACAGACCATTCGTCTACTTTTTACGCGGCCGCAGCGTGTGCGGCGGATATTTCTTGCCTTCGTCGAACCTGCGGTGCAACGTACGCAGGAATATCTGCTGCGCTGGTCCGGCGATGGCGGGAAGTCGTTCCGCGAGATCGTCCGCCAGCAATGGAACTTCAGCCCGCAAGGAGCCAGCTCGCAGACCGAGCAGCACGAGGTCGATCTCTCCGGGGTGGGCGTGCTCGAGCTGATCATCACGCCGGATATCGGCAACCGCCAGGCCTTCGCTTCTCTCGCTCGGTTACGCCTCGCCTGAAGCCGGGGCATGGCCAGTCGCCAGAGCCACGGCCAAGCGTGGGCTATCATTAATCCGAATGGGTCTGCACTTCAGGCCGGCCAGCGGTAACCATCAGCCTAGCTGCGCAGCCCCTGACCCCGCTCGGGAGAGCGCGCCGGATCGCCTGATCAGCGGGCAACGCGCCCCCTCGATACGAGCCGGGCCGATCCGTTCTTTCAGTTCTGCTTGCTCTTCCTGGGTGCACGGTGAGGCCTCCTGCCAGCCGAGCGTGCGCATGCCCGGATAAAGAAAGGTGATTGACTGCTGCGTCAGGGGCGCCTATATTCTGTGAAAGCGCCGTTATATCATTTCCGTGAATCAGCAGACGTGACCGGTGTCCGGACGGAAACGACAAAGAAACAGCCAAGCGACACGGTTGGCGGTTGTCCTTCCGGTTGGCCTCCTGGCTGATCGACGTGAAACAAACGCAGCGATGACGCGGAAGGACGAGCCGGGGGTAGTCGCGGATCGTACCGAACCGAAAGCCTGACCAGACGAGGTGACGCAATGCCCAACTTCAGACTGGACTTCGAACCAACGCAGTGCGCTGCTCCACCACGGGGCTTCGCTCACCGGCAACCGGCCGCTGAACCCGGTCAGGCCGCAGTGAGTCCGACCTCAAGTCCGACCTCAAGTGCAACGATCACCCCGCCGTCGATTCGACCCGGCATTGCCATGTGCGGCCCCTGAGCGGACGCTGCACACCCAGAACCCATCATCCACTTCAGCGAGGGACACACCATGGCCAGTTACCTGCATCCCGGCGTCTATATCGAGGAACTACCGAGTGGTTCGCGGCCAATCGAGGGAGTCGGCACCTCGACCGCCTGCTTCATCGGCTACGTCACCCGCGGAGCAGTCGGCGAGCCGACGCTGATCAGCAGCTTCGACGACTACCAGCGCAGCTTCGGCGGCCTGCGGGAGGACACCGGGAGCAACCGTGGCGACGACATGGGGCATGCGGTGAGCGCCTTCTTCCTCAACGGCGGCGGCAAAGCCTACATCGTGCGCGCGATCGCTGGCGGTAGCGCCACGCCATCGTCCGGTACCGTACGCGATGTCGCCGATACGGCCGATCTGCTGGAGATCGAAGCAGCCAACCCCGGAGCCTGGGCCAATGGCCTGGTCGTTCGCTTCGTCCCGCGCACCCTCGGCGCCACGACCCGCTTCACCGTTTCGGTCGGCACCCTCGACGGCTCGAGCTTCGTGGCACAGGAGAGTTTCTCCGACCTGGTACCCGAACCCGGCGCCCCGACCGATATGATTGCGGTCGTCAATGCCAGTTCCACGCTGATCCGCCTGACCCTGCCGGCCGGCGGTGCCGCGGCCCTGCGCAACCGCCTGGAGACCCCGCTGCCGGAAGCCTCGCCACCCGCCTCGCCACCGGTACCGACGCCACCGCTCTCGGTCACCCTGGGCAGCGGCAGCGACGGCAATCGGCCGCTGCTCGCCGATTACCAGGCGATCCTGACACCACTGCTTAAGGTACGCGACATCAGCATCATGCTGCTGCCCGGCATCTTCTGGGGAACCGTCGCCAACCAGGCGATCATCAACGCGGCAGTCGCCCATTGCGAAACCATCCGCAACCGCATGCTGCTGGTGGATCCCGAACCGGGTAACGAACTCAGCAACGAGACCGAAGTGAACTCGCTCGACCTGCCGACCTCGACCTACGCCGTGACCTATTATCCGTGGGTGCGCATCGCCAATCCTTTCTACAACCCGGATGCCAACCCGGCCGCAGCACGCACCCTGCTGGCCTCGCCGGCAGCGATGGCGGCCGGCCTGTGGGCGAAGACCGACGGCCGGCGCGGTGTGTGGAAAGCGCCCGCCGGAATAGAGTTTCCGCTGCTCGGTGCCGCTTCGCTCGAGTTCGTGGTCGAAGATCCGGAGCAGGACTTCCTCAATCCAGCCGGCGTCAACGCCATCCGTCGGCTGCCCGGCTTCGGACCCGTCGTCTGGGGCACCCGCACACGTTCGACACGGGCCAACCCGGAATGGCGCTACGTGCCGGTCCGCCGGACAGCGATCTTCATCGAAGAGAGCATCTACAACGGCATTCAATGGGCAGTGTTCGAACCCAACGACCATCGCCTGTGGGCCTCGCTGCGCACCAACATCGAAAGCTTCATGAACGGACTGTTCCGGGTCGGCGCCTTCCAGGGCGAGAAATCGAGCGATGCCTACTTCGTCCGCTGCGGTCTTGGACAGACGATGACGCAGGGCGACATCGACCGCGGCCAGGTGATTGTCCTCGTCGGCTTCGCGCCGCTGAAGCCGGCCGAATTCGTGATTGTCCGCATCCAGCAGAAGGTCGCCCAGGAGTAACACGGCACACAGGCTTTCCGTAGGGCGGGTCGCCACCCGCCACGCCGGCCTCGACCGGCTACAGCTAAGGAGATACGCAGATGGCTGCCCCAATGTTTCCGGTAAACACGCATCGCCACGATCCCTATCGCACTTTCAAGTTCCAGATCCTGGTCGATGGCCGGCCAGTCGCCGGCCTGAAGAAAATGAGCGCTCTCAAGCGCAAGACCGAGCCGGTCAAGTGGCGCGCCGCAGGCGACCCGAGTACCGAGCGGATACTGCCCGGTGGTACCAGCTACGAACCGATCACGCTTGAGCAGGGTCTGTCACACGACCCGATATTCGAAAACTGGGCCAACCTGGTGAATAACATCGGCGGCGATGCGGCGATGTCGCTGAAGAACTTCCGCAAGGACATCATCATCAACGTGCTCAATCTGCAGGGCCAGGTGGCGATTTCCTACAAGGTATTCCGCGCCTGGGTCTCCGAATACCAGGCGCTGCCCGACTTCGATGCCGGCACCATGAACGCCGTCGGCATCCAGAGCATCGTGCTGCAACATGAGGGATGGCAGCGCGATGCGGCGGTCGCGGAGCCCGCCGAGACCTGAGGCCATATTGACCGTGGCTGCCATGCTACGCCAGCTTCCCGGCGGACTACCGGGTGACCAGGGCAGACGCCGCAGCTATGCCTTCCGGCGTGCCGACGGTGCCCTCGAAATGGCCCTCGCCGATGCCGTGAACGAGGCGGGCGACACGCCTGATGCGGTTTCGCGCGCCTTGCTCGCCAGCCTCGCCGAACTGGCAGGCGAAAGACCCGGCCGCGCCGCGGTGGATGCTTTGTGCGTCGCCGACCGGCAGTTCCTGATGCGCGCGCTCGCCGCCCACCTCGGCCACCAAGGGGGCTGGTTCGATGCAACCTGCATGCATTGCGCAAGCCCCTTCGACTTCCGCCTCGACCCGACCGGGTTACCGGTGAAAGAGGCCGGTGACGCCTTCCCGCTGGCCCGCCTGGTGCTCGACGACAAGCCGCTCACCCTGCGCGTCCCCTGCGGCGCAGACCAGATCCGGGTCTTGCGCGAACCCGTCGAGCAACGCCGTGAAGCCCTGCTGCGCGGCCTTGAAGTGCCCGACCCCGAATCCGGCAGTGCTCTCCCCGACCAGTTGACCCAGGAGCACATCGCGCACTGCGAGGCAGCCCTTGAAGCACAAGCGCCCGAAATCACCCGTGAGGTGGCCGCCTGCTGCCCGGAATGCGGCCAGGTCAACAGCGTCGGGATCGACCCCTACGCCGTGCTGGCGCACAACCCCGCCGGTCTGCTGGCCGAGGTGCACCGGCTGGCTTGGCATTATCACTGGAGCGAGGCCGACATCCTCGCCCTGCCGCGCGGTCGGCGCAAGAATTATCTGGCGCTGATCGACGCGGCCCGCGGCATGACCGGCTAGGACGGGCCATCATGGGCATCCTCGACGACACACTTTCCGACGCCAGCCGGCCATTGGCGCAACTGACACTGCGCCGCTCGCCAGCCAGCGACTCCGAATTCGGCCCTGAGCCTGCCGACGAAACCGGCGATGCGCTCACGGTCTACAGACTCCAGAAGGATGGCGGATCGATTTCGCCAGTGGCACCACCCGCCCCACGGGCGACGGATGCAGGCGCCCCCGGGGCAAGCCCACTCCGCGCCCCGGTTGGGTATTTTTACGACGCTTCGCTCCAGTCTTTTATCTCGATTGATGGCCTGGAAACAGGTAAAGAACCGGCACGCACGTGGAACTCTGACGCTACGGATAGGCAAGAGCGATTGGCTTCTCCAGACTTCTCTCATCGGTTGTCTTACGGTGTGTTGACTGGGTCCTCAATCTCCTCGAACCAAGTTCCCTCCCCGTTTGACGACCCTGGCAAACTTGTTCAACGGATTGACAGCTCTGATGGAATGCGACGGACAACGGGGCGCGGTGCCCCTTCTGGAGAACTCTTGACGACCGTCGCCACATCTGTGACGCCGATCTCCACCGATGTCACACCGGTGCGCGAATCGCACGGAACACCACCGGCCGCCAGCAGCCAGGCAGGCAAGACCGGCAGTGCGCTGGCTGCCGCCGACCGCGCGCCTGCGCTAGCGCCGGACACCCGGTTCGTGTCACGCGGCGAGAAGCGCCCGGAAGCCCAAGCAGAATCCAGGGTACTGCCTGCCGCAACACCGGCAGCAGCCAGTGCCGGCAGCCGGTGGGCGGATTCGGTACCCGGCATACCAGCAGGCCAAAGCCGCATCGAAACCGAGGACCAGCACACCGCACTGCACAGCACCGCAGCCGCTCCGGCAGCGCGACTGTCGATCGGCCGCATCGAGGTGACGGTGATCACACCGCCGCAACCGGTGGCTCGACCCACCGCGGCACCGAACGACGCTTTTCTCAGCAAGCACTATCTGCGGCGCTTGTGATGCGGCCAGCGATCCCCTTCCACCCCGCAGACGTGCCCGCCTCCGGCCGGCCACCCTTCGGCATGGGTCGATCTTGCCCCCCGGTTCGGGAGAACTGAGCCATGGCGGTCGGTCTCTCCTCGCTGGCACAGGTCTGCCGCAGCGTCGCCCAGCAGCTCTCGGCGGGAATCAATGCGGCTGACCGTTCGCGCATCGACGTGCTGCTGGGTACCCCGGCGGCGGCGGCGCCGACCGAGACCGACAACAACCATCGACTGAACCTCTTCTTCTTCCGTTTCGAACCGTCTGGCTTCGACGGTGACCTCCTGCCCGGTGAGAACTGGCTGCTGCGCATGCATTGCCTGGCGACCCCCTTCTGTGTCGATGAGAATCCCATCCCGGCCGGCGAGAACGACCTGCGGGTAATCGGAGAGGTGCTGCGCCACTTCCATGAGAACCCGCTGTTCGACCTGCCCGTGGACGGCGAAACCTTTCGCGTCCAGGTGATCTTCCTGACCCTCGGACTGGACCAGCTCAACCAGCTCTGGGCGACGCAGGGCGATACCGTCTATCGCCCCTCGGCCCTATTCGAAGTGAGCCTCGCGCCGGTGATTCCACGCCTTGCGATGCTGCCGGCACCCCTGGCCGGGGCGGTCGGCCTGGGGGTGCGCGCCACGCTGAGCGCCAGCGCTGCGGGGATCGGCGCCAGACCACCGGAACTGCCACCGCTGCTGCCCGATACCCGGCGCGAGGACTGGACGCCGGCTCTCTGTCTGGTCGATGGAACGAGCTGTGTACAGTCACTCTCGTTCGCCGTCGGCAGCCCGCAACTCGCCGTCTTCACCCCGCGTGCCTGGGTCGCCGGCGCAGTGGGAACTTCGGTCAGCCTGTGCTGGGAAACCTGGGAAGCGACCAGCGGCTGGCTGCCGCAGACACCGTCAGCCCCCTTTGCCGTCGTCGACCCGCTGATCGACCCCGACGCCGTCGCCAACGCCAGCCTGCAGACGACGGTGCTGCCCTTCTCCGATCGCGCCGGCCAGATGGTGCTCTATGCCGAGCGTAGCTTCCTTCGTTTCGACGGTGTCGCGTTGACCCTGCGCAGCAACCCGGTCCTCGTCACCCTGTTCGAGGTCGCGCCGTGAACGCCCCGCATCCCGACCTGTCGGCGCTGATCCAGCTCACCCCGGAGTGGGAGCGGCTGCAACTGCTGGCCTATTGTGTCTCGCTCAACCGCAACGGTGGCGAGGTCGGCGACACCGACCTGGTGCGCTTGCGCGAACTGCAGGCGGCGGTTGACGCGCTTCGCTCGCCGGGCGGCATCTGGGAGCAGGTACTTGGCGAACGCCTTACCCCGGTCGAGTACGACGTGCTGGTCGCGGTCGCCGGGCCGGAATTCGAACCGCGGCTCGGATGGGCCTACCAGAATCTGCAGGGCGGGCAGAAGGATCCTTGGCCGAGCCGAGCCCTGCTGCACGAACTGTTTGCCCTCGAGCCACACCAGGGCGAGAGCCTGCGGTCAGCGCTGGCACCCTCGGGCATCCTGCGCCGGGCACGCCTGGTGGCCATTGCCCGCGACGAGGCCTGGCAGCCGCTGCAACCCGAAAGCGGTCTGATCGCGCGTATCGCCGGGCGGCGCTGGCAGCCACCCGCGCCGCCCGGCTCCGAACCGGTAATCGGCGCCGCGACCTGGGATGATCTGGTGTTGCCCGCCGACCGCCGGCGCATGCTGCGCGAGTTCATGCTGTGGATAGAACATCGCCACACCGTCGAAGGCGACTGGGGCGCATCTTGGGCGGGTGGACCGGTCGCCCTGTTCGCCGGCCCGTCCGGCACCGGCAAGACGCTCGCCGCGCGGGTAATCGCCAGCGTCATGGACTGGCCACTCTTCCGCATCGACCTGGGCCGCCTGGTTTCCAAGTATGTCGGCGAGACCGAGGAGAATCTCAACCGTCTGTTCGATGCCGCACACGATCAGCCGATGGTGCTGCAGTTCGACGAAGCCGACGCGCTGTTCGCCAAACGCGGCGAGATCAAGGAAGCGCGCGACCGTTACGCGAACATGGAGGTGAGCCATCTGCTCAGCCGTATCGAGAGCCATCGCGGCCCGGTGATCCTCACCACCAATCTGCGCCGCAATCTCGACGCCGCCTTCACCCGCCGCCTGCAGATGGTGGTCGAGTTTCCGCGCCCCGACGTCGAAGCCCGCGCCACCCTGTGGACCCGCCTGCTGCCACCACGCGCACCACTTGCCGAGGGGGTCGATGTCGCCGAACTGGCCAGTGCCGTTGCCCTCACCGGTGGTCAGATTCGCAACGCCGCGCTGCACGCCGCCTACCTGGCCGCCGGAGCCGGCGTCCCGATCGGACCCTCCGAACTGGCGTTGGGCATCTGGCGCGAAATCAACAAGGACGGGCGCGAGTGCGTGTGCAGCGAACTCGGCCCGTTGGCCGTCCATCTGCCACAGGAGTGTATCGATGGCTGACAACCTGCGCTCGGCCACGCCGCCACCGGCAGTCCCGGTGCTCAGTGTTGACACGCTGGCCCTGACCCTGCCGGCCGGCTTCGAGCGCCGTGCGGCGCGTATCGGGCGGCTGACCGCCGAAGCCCTCGCCGCCTCGCCGCCGACGGCGCGCAGCGCCGGGATTGCGCAACTGCGTCTGACGCCGCAGGTGGTACAAGCTCACTGGAGCGACCGGCGGATTGCTGTTCAATTGGCGCAGGCGATTCGCCAGCGCATCGACGGAGGCCTGTGATGCTCAACGCGTTGAAGGGGTTTCTGCTCGAATACGCGGTTGCGGTGCCGCCGCTGGTACTGTCCTTCGAATTCAACCCGCAGCAGATCACGCGTAACCGGTCGGTGACCATCACCTTGGGCAGCACGCCGGCCACCCGCGGCGGCTTCGACTTCTTCCTGCCCACCGAAACGCCACGCGTCTCGCAGGGCGTGTCGCTCGAACCCGAGAGCTTCGACGTCGAAATCCTGCTCGACGCCACCGATCGCATGAACGACGGCGACCCGGTCGCTCGCTCGCTCGGTATCGAACCCGAACTGGCAACCCTGCGCAGCATGGTCGAACCCAAGACACAGGGCCCCGGCGGCGTACAGATGCTGGCCAGCCTCGGCATGGGGGGCAGCCGTGCCTTCCAGCGCAACGAGTCGGCATCGGTTCTGCTCTTCGTCTGGGGCACCCATGTTTTGCCCGTTTTCCTGAAAACCGTCGGCGTCACCGAAAGCGCTCATCTGCCCAGCCTCATTCCCTACCGCGCAACGGTCAAACTGAGCTTGCAGGTGATCGAAGGCAGCAACCCGTTCTACCTGATGGAAAAAGTGCGCCAGACCGCCTTCGCCGCCCTGCACACCGGACAGGCGGCGGCCGCCGCGATCGGAGGGCTGCTCTGATGTTTACCAAGCGTTCGCGCTACCTTGGCACCCGCCGCTTCGAGCCCCACGAAGACGGCAGCTTGCCCTTCAAGGGCGTGCGTGCGCGGGTCATCGGCCCGGCCACCCCGGTACTCGAGCATGTGCTGCAACCGGGAGAGCGCCTTGATGCGCTGGGCGTGCACTACTTCAACGACCCCTATCTCTGGCATCGCATCCTGGATGCCAACCCGGATCTACTGTGCGCTGCCCAGCTCGAAATCGTCGGCGCGCCGTCACTGCCGCGCCTCCGGCCGGGCGCCGACGAACCGCCGGCGCCCACCAGCGGCAGCCTTGCCGACTACGGCGAGATCCTGCTCATCCCGCGGGCCAAGGAGGGGGGCGCATGATCACCGACCTGCTGGCCGGGTTCTCGCGCGAGCCGGCCGAGTGCCTCGTCAAGATCAACGACACGCCGATCGAGCAACTCTATCCGCTGCTCGCCGAGGTGACGGTCGAAACCGGCCGCAATGCGCCAGACACCGCCACCCTGACCTTCGAGACCCGGCGAGACGAACGCGGTGAATGGCTGGTTCAGGACGCCACCGGTCTGTTCGACAGCACGCCACTGATCCGCGAATGGAACCGCATCAGCATCGTCGCCGCCTTCGGCAGCCGCGAGGAGGAGGTACTGCGCGGCTTCATCCGGCAAATCCGTGCCGAGTACCCGGAGGATGCCGGCAACGCCAAACTGGTGGTCGAATGTCAGGACGAATCACTGCAGCTCGACCGATCACACCGCCGCCGTTCCTGGGGCAGCGAGCAACTGCCGGCTTCCGACCTGCAGATCGTCAGCGAGACGCTGGGCAGCTATTCCGGTCTCGCCCCCGATCCGATGAACGCCCCGGGTCAGACGCGCATCGTCGGGCTCAACCAGGATGGTACAGACATTGCCCTGCTGCAGGCGCGCGCAGAGGAAAACGGCTACGAGCTGTATTTCCGCCGCGGCATGGTGTACTTCGGGCCACCGCGCGTCGGCCTGCCGCTACCGCAGCCGACGCTGGCGGTCTACGCCGGCAAGGCCGGCAATTGCATCTCGATCAACGTCACCGCCGACGCGCATCAGCCGGATGCCGTTGCCTTCGATCTCGCGGCCGCCAGTGGCGAGGGATCGAGCGAGGTCATCGTCGAACCCGACCTGCCGGTGCTCGGCAGCGAGCGCGCCGGCAATCCCGAAGCCGGCCTGCCGCCCTTCGTCTGGCGCATGAGCGGCGATGCCGGCACCGCTGAAGCAGCGCTGCGCGCTAAGGCGCTGCACAAGGCCAACGAGGCCGACCTGCACAAGATCCAGGCCGAAGGTGAGCTCGACGGAACGTTATATGGCCATGTCCTGCTGGCCGGACTGCCGGTCGGTGTGGACGGCGTCGGCAGCCGGCTTTCCGGACTCTATTACGTCGATGGCGTCACCCACACCTTCAACACCACCGGCTACCGCCAGCGTTTCCGCCTGTTGCGCAACGCCTGGGGCGACAATCTCGACAGTCTGCCGGGTGGCGGGCCGCTGGCTACGGTGATGGGCGGCATCGACCTCTCCTTCGGCATCGGGCTGGGGCCATGAGCGATACCGAACGCGCCCTCGTCCAGACGCTGCGCAGCCAGCGCACGTTCGGCAAATACCGTGGCTTCGTGGTCGACAACGCCGATCCCGACCGACGTGGCCGCGTCAAGCTACAGGTGCCGGCGCTGCTCGGCGACCAGGCGACCGACTGGGCACTGCCCTGTGTCCCCTATGGCGGCCTGGCCGACCAGGGCTGGTTCTGTGTGCCCGAGGTCGGGGCACAGGTATGGGTCGAGTTCGAGGGCGGCGATCTGACCTTCCCGATCTGGACCGGCACCTTCTGGCAGGCAGCGGGCGACCCGCCGGCAGAAGCCACGGCGCAACCACAGTCACACGTCTTCAAGACGGCCGGCGGCCACTACCTGTCCTTCGAGGACAGCTCGGGCGCGGAGCAGGTGCATCTGGAGCATGCCGGTGGCGCCACGCTGGATATCGACGCGCAGGGAACGGTGGCGCTGACCGACCAGAACGGCGCCCACCTGACGCTCGACGCCGCCGCCGGCGAGCTGCTCATCGAGGATGCCAACGGCAACAGCCTGAAGATGTCGGCCAGCGGCGTGACGGTGGAGGACGCGAGCGGCAACAAGATCGAGATGGCCGCCTCGGGCACCACCGTCAAGGCGATGAAGATCGTCGTCGACGGCCAACAGGTGCTGCTCGGCGGCGAAGGCGGTGAACCGGTGATCAAGGGCCAGAGTTTCCTCACCCTGTTCGCCACCCATGTACACACCTGCACCGCGCCGGGCAGTCCGACCTCGCCGCCGATTCCGCAGGGTGAGATGTCCAGCCTTTCGTTCAAGGTGAAAACCGCATGAGCCGCCGACTCGCCGACCCGCCTTACCTGGCGTTTCCCCTGCGCATCACCCGACCGGCCGATGCACCGGCCACCGATCTGCGCGATTGGCCGCGCCTGGCCAGCCGGGCGCAGCACATCCGCGGCCAGATCGAACAAATCTTGTTCACCGTGCCGGGCGAACGGGTCTTCCGACCCGAGTTTGGCGCCGGCTTGCGCACCCTGCTCTTCGAGCCCAATGCCTCGCCCCTCTGGCAGGTCACGCAGCGGCGTCTGGCGGCGGCGCTCGGCGAGGCGCTGACCGGCGAGGTCGATCCGCGTTCGCTGGAGATCGAGGTCAGCGGCGCCGATGCACAACTGGTCGTGCGCATTGCCTACACACTGGCGGCGATCGGCCGGCGTGAAGAACTGTTCCTGAGCGGAGGAAGCAGCTGATGGCTCTCAACCCCACGGTTCGTCTCGACTATGCCGGCGGTTGCCCGGACTGCGGGCGGCGGCGGGTCGAACTGCCCCAGATCCTGCCCGCGGTTGGCGACGATTTCGACTGGGACCTGCGCGATTACGACGGTTTCCGGCTGTTCATGCTCGAAGCGCTCGCCGCACGCTTCCCCGAGCGCCGGCGGTGGACACCGGCCGACGTCGAGGTGGCGCTGGCCGAGGCGCTGGCTGCCCAGCTCGACAAGCTTTCCGACATGCAGGATCGCGTGGCGGCCGAGTTCACGCTGGAAACCGCGCGCCGTCCCGAAACGGTGCGTCGCCTCCTCCTGCTGATCGGTTACGACGCCCTGCGCTTGGCACAGGACCTCGGCGCACCGCCCTTCGATCGCCCACCGGCAGTCGGCGACACTCGCAGCGCCAGCGAACGCCTCGAACAATACTGGCTCGATCATCCGGAACGCATGGAACTGGCGCGCCTCGCCGGGCCACGCGCCATCCGCAATCAGCAGCGCATGGTGACACTCGAAGATTTCGTACTGCGCCTCTCCGAGCATCCACTGGTTGAACGCGCACATGCCTGGGAATCCTGGGGCGGCTCCTGGCAGTTGATCCGCGTCGCGGTGATCCCGGCGCTGCGCCGTGACCTCGACGCAACCGGACTCTGGCCACAGACACTGGCCGACCTCACCACCCGCTTCCACGCCGAGCGCGGCCTGCCGCTGCCGCGCCTGGTCGATGGCCCCAGCCTGCGCGCCATCCTGCTGCCCTGCATCGAAGCCTACCGCATGGCCGGTCAGGCGGTCGAACTCGGATGGGCAGTCGAGGTCGGGGTGCTGCTCGCCCTGTCCATCCAGGTGGCCGACAACCATTACCAGAGCGAGGTGCGGGACGCCGTGTCGCAGGCCCTGGGCACCGGACCGGGCGGCTTCTTTGCGCCGGGCCGGCTGCGCTTTGGCGAAGATCTGTGGGCCAGCGACATCGTCCAGACGTTGCTCGCCCTGGGCGGCGTGACCAACGTCTGCCTCAATCGCTTCAAGCGGCTCGGTGACCGCTTCCCCGATCAGGCGAGCAGCGGCCGCATCGCGCTCGACGGCCTGGAGGTCGCGGTCTGCGACAACCTCCCCAACAACCCGGCGCGTGGCTATTTCCGGCTGGCGCTGCACGGCGGACTGCGAGGCTGACATGGCACGCGACCTGACCCGCTGGAACCGTGCCGGCCTCG
>NZ_JAEUOL010000119.1 GCF_016789985.1 Accumulibacter sp. | reverse complement strand
TCGCCCTCTATTCGCCGAACGGTACCTACGACAACATCTTCCTCGCCAACTACTCGTACATCAACATCAACGACCAGATGACGCGGATCAAGGGCATCGCCAGCGTCACCGTCTTCGGCGCCGGCCAGTACGCGATGCGCCTGTGGGTGCGCCCCGACGTGCTGGCCAAGCTGAACATCACGATTCCCGAGATCATCAGCGCCATCCAGACCCAGAACACCGTCAACCCGGCGGGCCAGGTCGGCGCCCAGCCGGCACCACCCGGACAGGAATTCACCTACGCGGTTCGCGCCCAGGGTCGGCTGGTGACCGAAGAGGATTTCGGCAAGGTCGTCCTGCGTGCCAACCCGGACGGCTCGATCGTGCGCGTTTCAGATGTCGCCCGGATCGAACTCGGCGCCCAGACCTACAATATGGAAGGGCGGTTGAACGGCAAGCCGGCGGCCCTCGTCGCTCTCTACCAGATCCCCGGAGCCAACGCCCTCGATGCCGCGAACGGCGCCAAGGCGCTGATGGAGAAGATCAAGCAGGGCTTCCCGCCCGATCTCGACTATGTCATCGCCCTCGACACCACCCTCTCGGTCACCGAAGGCATCAAGGAAATCGAGCACACGCTGTTCGAGGCACTGGTGCTGGTCATCATCGTCGTCTTTGTCTTCCTGCAGGGCTGGCGCGCGACACTGATCCCGCTGCTGGCGGTACCGGTGTCGCTGGTCGGCACCTTCATGCTCTTCCCGCTGTTCGGCTTTTCGATCAACACGCTGTCGCTGTTCGGCCTGGTCCTGGCGATCGGCCTGGTTGTAGACGACGCGATCGTCGTCGTCGAAGCGGTTGAACACCACATCGAGCATGGCCTGTCGCCGAAGGACGCGACCCTCAAGGCGATGAGCGAGGTGACCGGCCCGGTGATCGCCATCGCCGTCATCCTCGCTGCGGTCTTTGTGCCGACCGCCTTCATCCCCGGCATCACCGGCCAGCTCTACCAGCAGTTCGCCGTGACCATCGCGATTTCCGTCATCATTTCGGCCTTCAACGCGCTGACCCTGAGCCCGGCACTGTGCGCCCTCCTGCTCCGCCCCAAGGTCAAGGGAAGCGGGCTCCTGCAAAAGTTCTACGACCGCTTCAACGAGGTTTTTGGCCGGGTCACCGGCGGCTATGTCGGCGTCTGCCGCCTGGCGATCCGCAAGAGCCTGGTCAGCCTCATCTTCATTGTCGGCATCGCCGCCCTTGCCGGGCTGTTCGGCAAGACGCTGCCGGCCGGCTTCCTGCCCGACGAAGACCAGGGCTACGTCTTCGCCGGCGTGCAGCTTCCGGATGCTGGGTCGCTGCAACGCACCTCGGAGATCGCCCGCCAGGCCGAAGACCTGATCAAGGATGTCCCCGGCGTCAAGTACGTCACCACCGTGGTCGGCTACAGCATGCTGAGCCAGGTGCAGAACACCTACAGCGCCTTTTTCTTTGTCACCTTCGAGAACTGGTCGGAGCGCAAAAAACCGGAGGAGCAGTACGGGGCAATCAAGGCAGAGCTGACCCGGCGCCTTTCCGGGATCAGCGGCGCCATCGGCTTCGCCTTTCCGCCACCGGCGATCCAGGGGGTCGGTGTTTCAGGCGGCGCCACGTTCATCCTGCAGGACCGTGCCGGCAAGGACATCGAGTTCCTCGCCGAGAACACGAACAAGTTCCTCGAAGCAGCGCGCAAGCGCCCCGAACTGGCCAGTGTGACGTCGACATTCCGCCCGGTCGTGCCGCAACTGTTCGTGGACGTCGACCGCGACAAGGTGCTCAAGCAGGGGGTCAACATCAAGGAGGTCTACCAGACGCTGCAGTCTTTCCTCGGCAGCGGCTTCATCAACTACTTCAACCGTTTCGGCCGCCAGTGGCAGGTCTACATCCAGGCCGAAGGTGAGTTCCGCAACGACATCGAGAATGTTGGCCAGTTCTACGTGCGCAGCAAGGACGGCCAGCCGGTTCCGCTGTCTGCGCTGACGTCGATCCGCAATATCGCCGGCCCCGAGTTCACGATGCGCTTCAACCTGTATCGCAGCGCGCAAATCAACGCCTCGGCAGCGCCCGGTTACAGCTCGGCGCAGGTGACGCGCGCGCTGGAAGAGGTCTTCCACGAAACCATGCCCAGTGAAATGGGTTTCGACTACTCGGGCATGTCCTTCCAGGAACAGAAGGCAGCCCAGGGCGTCTCGCCGGTCGCCATCTTCGCCTTCTCGCTGCTGTGCGTCTTCCTGATCCTCGCCGCCCAGTACGAGAGCTGGTCGCTGCCGTTCTCGGTGCTGCTCGGGACACCGATCGCCGTCGCCGGGGCTTTCGCCGCGCTGCTGCTGCGCGGGCAGGAACTCAATGTCTATGCGCAGATCGGCCTCGTCATGCTGATTGGCCTCGCCGCCAAGAACGCGATCCTGATCGTCGAATTCGCCAAGATGGAATACGAGAAGGGCGAGTTGTCCCTGGCGGACGCGACCCTGAAGGGCGCGCAGCTGCGCCTGCGGCCGATCCTGATGACCTCGTTCGCCTTCATTCTCGGCTGCGTTCCATTGGCTCTCGCCAGCGGTTCCGGCGCCATCTCCCGCCAGGTGATGGGCGGAGCCGTCATCGGCGGCATGCTGGCGGCGACGGGCATCGCGATATTCATGATCCCGGTGACCTTCTACGTCGTCGAACGGCTCAGCCATCGCGGCAAGACCGACGCCTATCACGGCGAAGGCGGCGAGGCCGCCACCGAGTCTTCAGGCAGACCGACCGGCACCGGGAAAGAAGGAGACGACCATGCGTAAGCCCATCGCCATCGCTCTGCTGTCGCTGCTGGCAAGCGGCTGCATGATCGGGCCCGATTACGTACGTCCCCAAGTGGAGACGCCGACCGCCTGGCGACTCAGTGAGCAGGATGCCCGCGACCTCGCCAACACGGCCTGGTGGGAGCAGTTCGGAGACCCGGTGCTGAACGATCTGGTCAGCACTGCGCTTCACGCAAACAAGGACCTGATGATTGCCACAGCGCGCGTCGAAGAGTTTGCCGGCAACTACGGCATCGTTCGCGCGGCGCTCTTCCCGCAGGTCGGCGCCGGCTACGAAGCCAGGCGACAGAGGGACGTGAGCGCAGCGGTACTCGGCGCCGGCGCCGGCGACACCTTCAACAGTTACCAGGCCGTGTTGAACGCCAGTTGGGAGATCGACATCTGGGGCCGCATCCGCCGCCAGAGCGAGGCGGCGCGCGCGCAACTGCTGGCCAGCGAGGAAGGACGACAGGGCGTCATCCTGTCACTCGTCGGCAGCGTCGCCAGCGCCTACATCAACCTGCGCGACCTCGACCGGCAACTGGAGATCGCCCGGTCGACGGCCAGGAGCCGCGGCGAGTCCTACGAGATCTTCAAGCTCCGCTTTGCCGGGGGGATCATCTCGTTGCTCGAGCTGAGCCAGAACCAGTCGCAGTACGAGGAAGCCCTGGCCACCATCCCGCCGCTGGAAAAGGCCATCGCCCAGCAGGAGAACGGCCTGAGCGTGCTGCTCGGTCGCAACCCCGCTCCGATCGCCCGCGGCAAGAACATTGATCAGCTCACACTGCCGGCGATTCCGGCCGGTCTGCCCTCCGATCTGCTGGAACGGCGACCCGACATCCGGCGCGCCGAACAGAACCTGATTGCCGCCAATGCCCTGATCGGTGCCGCCAAGGCAGCCTACTTCCCGACCATCTCGCTGACCGGATTCTTCGGTTATGCGAGCACCAGCATGAGCAAGCTATTCGACAGCCAGTCGAAGGTGTGGCAGTACGCTGCGCCGATCAGCATGCCCATCTTCACCGCCGGCGCCATTGCCGGCCAGGTGCAGGCCGCCGAAGCAACACAGCAACAGGCCCTGTTCAGTTATCAGAAAGCAATCCAGGAAGCATTCCGCGAAGTCAACGACTCGCTGGTCAGCCAGGAGCGTACGCATGAACAATTGAAGGCCCAGAAACGGCAGGTCGAGGCGTTGCAGACGTACGCAGCTACCGCCCGTCTGCGCTACGAGAACGGCTACACCAGCTACATCGAAGTCCTTGATGCCGAGCGCAGCCTGTTCAATGCACAACTACAATACACGCAGACACAGCAGGCACAGTTCCAGGCGATGATCAACCTCTACCTGGCTATGGGTGGCGGTTGGGTGAGCGAGGCAGAGAAAATGGCGAGTGCGAACCCTTCGCAGTGAGGCTTCGCCACGCCGTCACACAATAGGCAGCACAGCATTATCCACAGACCTCTTGAAAGGACCAGACGATGGGTAAGAAAGGAAAAACAGGAAAAAAGGTCAGGGCCGAGAAGGTGATCAACCCGGACATGCCGGCAGAGTCGACGGAAAACGAAACGCCAGTGCCAGTCGAGGCGCCGGCCGAACCGGCAAAGAAGATGTCCAGCAAGAGGTACCTCAAGGAACTCGAGAAGCTCGAGGCCGAGCTGGTCCATCTGCAGACCTGGGTGATCGACAAGGGACTCAAGGTGGTCCTCGTCTTCGAAGGCCGAGACGGCGCCGGCAAGGGCGGCACGATCAAGGCCATCACCGGCCGGGTCAGCCCGCGCATCTTCCGGGTTGTCGCGCTGCCGGCACCGACCGAGCGCGAGAAGACCCAGATGTACGTGCAGCGCTACCTGCCACACCTGCCGGCCGCCGGCGAGGTGGTGATCTTCGACCGCAGCTGGTATAACCGGGCCGGCGTCGAACGGGTCATGGGCTTCGCCAGCGACGAGCAGGTACAGGGTTTCCTGCGCCTTGCGCCGCTCTTCGAAAAGCTGATGGTCGATGGCAACAACATCATCCTGCTCAAGTACTGGCTGGAGGTGGACATGGACGAGCAGACTCGGCGCATCGAGGCGCGCATTACCGATCCGCGCAAGCAATGGAAGCTCTCGCCGATGGACCTCAAGTCCTACAGCCGCTGGTACGACTATTCGCGCGCCCGCGACGACATGTTCAAGGAAACGGATACCGCCTGGGCACCGTGGTTCGTCGCCAACTCCAATGACAAGAAGCGGGTGCGGCTCAACATCATCAAACACATCCTGAGCAGCATTCCGTACGAGGTCGTCAAACAGCCGAAGATCACTCTGCCGAAGCGGCAAAAACCCGGTGATTATGTGGAGAGCAAGCTGCCGGTGCGGCACGTCCCCGAAGTTTACTGAGCTGACACCGGGCCTGAAGCGGCTGCCGCCGTCGCACGCCTGCGGCGGCAGGTAGGGCATGCGGCGCCTGCATGTCGGCGGCGGCAGCCGGACAGGTCTCGTGTGGCACCGTCCCCCTCCCCCGCGCCCCCTTCCCGAACGCTGGCGACTGCCTCGCTGGAAGGGTGCCCATTAAACACCAAGGCCGTGCACCGCAACACCCGAATCGAGCAAGAGGACCGGCATGACCCACCATCCCCGCCGTAACGGCATTCTCCTGCACCCGACATCGCTGCCCGGCCCGCACGGATCGGGCGACCTTGGACCGGCGGCCTACCATTTCGTGGACTGGTTGCTTGGTGCCGGCCAGTCGCTCTGGCAGGTGCTGCCCCTGGGCAGCGTCGGGCCGGGCAACTCGCCCTACATCAGCCCGTCCGCTTTCGCCGGCAGCGAACTGCTGATCGACCTCGGCCAGTTGCGCGACGCCGGCTGGCTGAGCGACGCCGACCTCAGAACGGTACCCGCTTTTCCAGTCGGTCGGGTCGATTACGACGCAGCAAGGCGCTTCCGCATGGCGCATCTGCGACGTGCCGCCAAACGCTTCTTCGCCCATCCGGCGGCGTCCGAGCATACTGCCTTTGACGCATTTTGCGCCAGCGCGCGCGGCTGGCTGGATGATTACGCGCTGTTCATGGCGCTCGACAGCGTGCATGGCGGCAATGGCAGAATGTGGCAGGATTGGCCGGCCGCACTGGCCCGTCGCCAGCCAGCTGCACTGCACGACGCGCAGCACAAGCACGCCGACGAGGTCCAGTTCTGGAAGTTCTGCCAGTGGTGTTTTGCCAGACAATGGGCCGCCCTGAAACAGTATGCCAATGCGCGCCACATCGAGATCGTCGGTGACCTGCCGATCTTTGTCGCCGCGCACAGCGCCGACGTGTGGGCAAACCCCGCCCTGTTCGACCTCGATCCGCAAGGCAGACCACGCGTCGTGGCCGGCGTGCCGCCCGACTACTTCAGTGCCACCGGCCAGCGCTGGGGTAATCCGCTCTACCGCTGGTCGGCGCATGCTGCCGAGGGCTATTGCTGGTGGGTCGAGCGGATGCGCCAGACGATGCGCCTGTGCGACATCGTGCGCATCGATCACTTCCGTGGATTCGAGTCCTTCTGGGAGATTCCCGCGGCGGCAGAAACGGCGATCGACGGGCAATGGCGACCGGGCCCCGGTGAGGCCGTTTTTGACGCCATGCGGCAAGCACTGGGGGATGCGCATGGACGACTGCGCATCATCGCCGAGGATCTCGGCATCATCACCCCTCAAGTCAATGCCCTGCGTCAGGCGATCGGCCTGCCCGGCATGCGCATCCTGCAGTTCGCCTTCGACGGTGATGCGGGCAACCCCTATCTGCCGCACAACTACGAGGCCAACACCGTGGTCTACACCGGCACGCACGACAACGACACGACGCGCGGCTGGTGGGAGTCGCTTGCCCATCCCGAGCAGGAATACGTGCGCGCCTACCTGGGGAAGGACGACGCGGCCGGCGACGAAATACACTGGCAGTTGATCCGCCTCGCCTGCGCCTCGGTCGCCACGATGTGCGTCATTCCCATGCAGGATGTCCTCGGCCTCGACGCAACCCACCGCATGAACGAACCGAGCCGCAGCGAGGGCTCCTGGGAGTGGCGTTTCCACTGGCAGCAGGTGGCGGACAAGCACGCCGGACGCTTGGCCGAACTGGCACGGCTATACGGTCGGCAACGCGCTTGAGGCTCGTTCCCGACGCCCCGGCAGGAACCATGGCCGCTTCGGCACGGTCGCCAGCGAACTCGCTGGCTGACTGCGCGGCTTGACCGGACCGTTGCAAGCGACGGCGCTGACCGTGGTTGCCGAAAGCTCCGTCATCGACACCCAGTTCAGCTCCCTGCGAGCGACGGGCAAGCTCATGGCCTGCCACGAACGAACCACGGCAGACCTTCGGCTGGTTCGCCAGCACGACCTAGGCGCCTCAACAGCCACGCTCGATCCGTAGCAGGCTGGCTGGAAGCACCGGCGAGCGGCCGCAGCCCCCGCCGGCTGAGGTAGAATGGCGCCCGACTGGCGACCGGCAAGGGGACATTCGATCCCCGGCAAACGGGCCGCACCCAGCCAACACCCGTCCCACTGTACGGAACATCAGATCATGAGCAGCAGACCACGACCTGCCCTTTTCTTCATGGCCGTGGCCGTGATCACACTGCTCGCCGGGGCCTACGTCTGGCAACACACGAAGCCGGCCACCCTGCCCGCGGGCTTTGTCGCCGGCAATGGCCGAATCGAATCCACCACCATCGACATCGCCACCAAGTCTGCCGGCCGAGTGCTCGAGGTGCTGGTCAAGGAGGGCGATTACGTCGAGCCTGGGCAGGTCGTGGCACGCATGGACACGCAAGCTCTGGAGGCCGAGCTGCACCAGTTGCAAGCCAAGGTGAAACAGGCGGAGAGCGCCGGCTCGACAGCGCTTGCCGTCAGCGCACAGCGGCAGGAAGCCGGGGCAAGCGCGGCTGCACTGGTCACGCAAAGACGGCAGGCCAAGGCCACCGCGCTCGCCTCACTGGCCCAGAGCGAGAGCGAACTGGCTTTCGCCAGGCATGAGTTGAAGCGTTCGGAGGAACTTGTCGCCAAGGGCTTCATCACGGAACAGCGGCTGGAAGCGGATCGCAACCGGCTGCAGGTGGCAATGGCAGCGCTCAATGCCGCCCGCTCGCGGGTGGCTGAAGCACAGGCAGCAATCGAAACGGCACAGTCACAGACGCTCGAAATGCAGTCGGCGATTGAGGCGTCGCGATCGCAGGTCAGCGAGTCGGTCTCCTCGATCGAAGCGGCCATCGCGGCCACCGAGAAGCTCCAGGCGGACATCGGCGATGCCACCCTGAGGGCAGCACACGGTGGCCGCGTGCAGTATCGCACGGCCGAGCCGGGTGAGGTCCTCCCGGCCGGGAGCAAGCTGCTCACCCTGCTCGACCTGTCGGACGTATACATGAGCGTTTTCCTGCCGGAGACGATAGCCGGCAAGGTGGCGATTGGCGCCGAAGTCAGACTGGTGCTCGACGCCGCACCGCAGTACGTCATCCCGGCCCGCATTTCCTTCGTCGACCGCGCGACCCAGTTCACTCCGAAGACGGTCGAGACGACCAGTGAGCGTCAGAAGCCCGCTTTCCGGGGCAAGGCGCAGATCGATCCCGGACTGCTCAGCAAATACCGCAGCCAGGTCAAGACCGGGCGGCCCGGCGTGGCCTATGTTCGTCTCGACCCATCGGCACCATGGCCGCCGCATCTGCAGGTGAAGCTGGCACAATGACCCTGGCGCCTGGGCCCGGTCGCCGGCCGGAAATCCAGCTCAACGTCGACGCCACGGTGATGATCCAGGCAGACAGTGGCGCCAACCACATCCGGAACGTCATCCAGCACGAGCAGGCCGGCTTCCTCGACATCTCCGGCGAAGCCGTGATCAAGGTCGTCAGCCGCTCAAAGTTCAATCCCAACCGCGAATCGCCATGGTTCGTCGCGGTCATGCAGGTGGTCAACAACATCACCCTGCTGGCAATCTTTCTCACCGGTGCTGTGCTGATCCGCGAGTTGCGCTTTCGCAAGACGGTCGGCGAATTGCAGGGCTGAACCTGCTCGCGGCGCCTACGCGCCGCTCGACGCCGAACACACGCGACAACCCGGCTCGGCCACCAGCCGGACACGAAACCCTCCATCTCAACCCGCGACCCTGTCAGCCGCGTAATACGGCGCCAGCCAGATGGTCAGACGATCGAGTGCCGTCCACTCGACACGGTGCCTCCGATGTGCCGCAATATCGATGAAGTCTCCCGCCTTGAGGTGGCGTGGCGAGGGTTCATCCGCGAAGCGCAGCAGGGCCTCGCCTGGCAGCAGCAACACTCATGCGCCCGGCTCCTGGTCGTACCAGAAGCCCTCCGGGCTAACCTGGCTGCTCGACACGATCCGTTCGACGACCAGACCCGGCCGCCGCAGGAGTTCCCCGAACTGCTCGACGCCCTCTCCGACCTCGGGCAGTGTAGCAAACAAGTTGTTCAATCCCGACTGCTCCTCAGGCAGGTTTCATGAAACCTGCCGCAGCCGGACCGATTGTTCAAGGAACTGCCCTCATGAAGCGTTTGGCCTTGTTGTGCTGCCTCGTCACCGGCGCGCTGTCCTCGTCGGCTATTGCCGGCAACCCCGCTGCCCACATCCATGGAACCGCCAGCCTGCAATTGGCGAGTGATGGCAACACCCTGACCCTGCAGCTCGATACTCCGCTGGAAAAGCTGCTCGGTTTCGAACGTGCGCCGCATAGCGAAAAACAGAAACAGGCAGTGCGCGCGATGGCCGAAGTGCTCACGCCCTCGCCGGCCGCCCGCTGCACACCCATGTCGGTCGAGTTCGCATCGCCGGTGCGGCAAGCGGTACCGCTCCCTGCCGGCGACAGGCATGCCGACCTCGCCGGTAATTTCCTGTTCCGCTGCGCGAGTCCAGCCGCGCTGCGCGACATCGAGGTCGGTCTCTTTCAGACCTTCCCGAAGCTGTACCGTGTCGACGTACAGGTCGCAGTCCACGCCGGCAATCCGCCACCCGGCTGTCACCACAGTAACACCGCGTATCCTGGGGCCATGCTCGAAACGGTCATCCAGATCGAAAACCCGCGTTTCCGCTGGCAACCCGATGACGCCTTCTGCCTCGACATCCCGGACTTCACGGCCTGCCACGGCGAGCGTATCTTTCTCTACGAAGGAGATCATCGCGGCCCTCGTCGACCTGAAAAGCCGCGCCGCGATCCTCAAGGTGCAGCGGCAGATCAACCAGTAGTATGCCACCGAGCCGCTGCTCGCCGTCTTGCCGGGCATCGCCCTTGATCAGCTCTGGCAGATGGCCGGGTTTGCCGAGCGCACCCTGCTCGCGGTCTCGGCAATGGTCGTCACGGTCGGTCTCGCCGGGCTGGTCGCCGTCGTTCTCTCAAGCCTCGGCGAACGGTGCCGCGAGCTTGCCATCCTGCGTTCGGTGGGTGCCCCGACCGACCCGGCGACGTCTTTCTGCTGCTCGCGGCCGAAAGGCTCTTCATCACCCTGCTCAGCGTCGTTCTGGGCGTTGCATTGCTGACGCTGCTGATGGCCACGCTCGCGCAGGCACATTCCGGCCTAACCTTGTCCCTGTGCTGGCTTTCCGGCGCTGAACTGGTGTGACTGGCCGCGATCATCGGTGTCGGGCGGGCTGGTCGCCAGCCTGCTCCCCGGCTATCGCGCCTACCGCCTGTCGCTGGCGGATGGTCTGACGCCGCGTCTGTGACCGAGCAAATTGGCCTACTGCGATGGACGCAGAAACGTCGCGCAGGATCGGTTGCACACACATCGGCACACGGACGACCTTCGTGACAACCCGCGCCGGAAAGGAGAACCGCCACCGTTGCTCCGTGACGAGCTCGGTCATCCAGTAGGCAAGTCGAAAACCGACTCGAGGCGTCCGGCACACACAACACTGCCACCACTCGAGCAAGACCAAGCACAGCTTGCTTTGTCGCAACAAGACGGCACCCCATCCGGATCGCGAAGAGGCGCTTGAGTTTCGGACGGCCACTCGGTTAATTGTCGCGCACGCGGCGCGTCGGAAGCGCCACTTCATTTGTCCCGAAAACCCGGGTCAGCAACTCGGCTCGGCTGTGGACACCGATGCGGCTATAGATTTCCTGGAAGTGATCTCTCACTGTCTGTTCGCCAATGCTGATCTGCCGGGCGATCTCGATATTGCTCAAGCCACGCAAGGCCCAAGTCGCGATTTCGGACTGCCGCGGCGACAGACCGTATTGCCTCAGTCGGCGTACCAGATCAGTGCGCGGATGAAAGGGTCGCAGGACGACAATGGTCGCGCCTGAGGGAACCTGGACTGGCCCGAAACAGGCGTCCGCTGGGTGGCTGGCCCCGGGCATGCAGTCGCTCATCGCCAACCCGGCCCTTTCCTCGGCGAAGGGGCGCAGCAGACTCGCCGCCGACCATGGCAAGCGCCCGAGACGAAAGGTTTGCGAGCGCAGCCTGAGTACTCCGCTCCCTTGCTGCTGTAACGCAGCGAGCACCACTGCGGCCGGCACTCCAGCGAGAAAGCGGCGAACCGCACCATTGAGGAAGAGCGTCTGACCACCACGGGAGAAGACGGCGATTCCGATTTCCTCGCGCTGCAGCGGGTCTCTCGCCAGACCACGCAGAACGACTGCCCGTGCGAGATGCGGTCCGATGTGATCGAGCACTACCTTCTCGTCACTCGTAAAGTCTGGCTCGTGCTCCTGGCGATGCACGCTGACTACCGCAACCGGCTGTTGCGCGACGCCGGTGAGCATACCTGTCGCGTGACGGTAGGGCACCTTCCGGAGGAAGTCGCTGAACTCGCTACGTCCGAGATCAGCGCCAGAGATGACTTCAGAAAGGAGCAGGGTCCGGTTGAGCAGGGTCGGGCCAGGCTGCTGCAGCACAAAGGGGTCCAGGGGTGCGTAGTGGACAAGATAACGCGCCATATCGTCCATGCTGCATTCGAAGCAGAACCCGGGCTGCAGTTCCATCGTCGCCTCGTGCACGGGCATGAACACGCCGCTGCTGAACGGCACCAACGAGCGCAAGGTCTCGAACACCGACCGCATCATCTCGCTGTCGTCAGGTGCGGCATAGGCGAGCTCGATCATCCGCAGCAGCGCACCCTCCCTACGTGACGCTTCGGGCATCTCGTTCCCTCCTTTCGCAAGCCTTGGGCAGCGCAACTTCTTTTTTGTAAAAGCCCCCAAGGGATTCCATCGGGATATAGCCATCAGTCATTCAGGTTGAGGTAGATTTTCCCGGTCATCCATTCCTCGTCGCATTCTGCCAGAAGGGCGGAGACAAGGCGCAGGCAGGAGTCGGTGTTGGGGAAGATCGACGCGACGCGGGTTCGGCGCTTGATTTCGCGGTTGATGCGTTCAAGCCCATTGGTGGTTCGCAGCCGGGTACGGTGGGCCGGCGC
>NZ_JAEUOL010000108.1 GCF_016789985.1 Accumulibacter sp. | reverse complement strand
TTCGCCTCGTCCGCGAAGCCCTGCGCGAACGTGATGACTGGCTGGCACGTGTCCCCGAGCTGACCCGCCCCCTGCGTCTGCTGATGCCCATTTACCGCGGCGGTCGCCGCTCACGCTGGCTGATCCGCGCCGGACTGTTTCTCTACGATTCGCTGGCCGGGAAGACGCAACTGCCGGCCGCACGCTGGCATACGGCAGCACCGATCAGCGAACAGGACGCCGCATTGCGCAGCGCTGGACTGCGTGGCGGCTACAGCTTTTTCGACGGCCAGATGGACGATCAGGCACTGGGCCTCTGGGTCGCGCGACAGGCCCAGGAAGCCGGTGCCCTCCTGCATGAAGGGTGCGAGGTGCTGAAGGTGGATCGCAGCGGCCGCATCAGCTTCACCGACGGTAGCGCGCGCCAGCATGAACGGCTGATCAACGTCTGCGGCCCCTGGGCGGAACGGCTGCTCGCCAACAGCGGCATTGCCTCGCCCTACCGCCTTGATCTCGTGCGCGGCAGCCACCTCGTTCTCGATCGTCCCTGCCCGCAAGCATACCTGCTGGAGGTTCCTGCCGAACCGCGCATCGTTTTCGTTCTCCCATGGCAGGGCCGAACCCTGGTTGGCACCACCGAAGTTCGCCAGGAACTCGAAGCGCCAGTGGTCTGCGAGGACAACGAACGGGAGTATCTGCTGGCCGTGATTCGGCATTACTTCCCGCATGACGACGATGCTGGACGGGTATGCGGGGTTTTTGCCGGGGTCCGACCGCTACTGCACTCGGCAGCCAACCCCGCGCAGGCAACCCGCGAGTACGCCCTGCACCGAGAAGGCGCCCTGCTCAGCGTTTTCGGCGGAAAATGGACAACCGCCTGCGCACTGGCAAGAAAAGTTTCCCAAAACCTTTACTGAACCCGAGGCCTTCATGAACCGTTTCACTGCAGATTCAACGGCGATCATCGACAATGGAGCCACAATCGGCGAGAACACCCGCATCTGGCAGTGGGTGCATGTTTGCGCTCAGGCATGCATCGGCAGTGACTGCTCGCTCGGTCAAAACGTCTTTGTCGGCAACAAGGTGATCATCGGCAACAACGTCAAGATCCAGAACAATGTTTCGGTGTACGACAACGTAACCCTCGAGGATGACGTCTTCTGTGGTCCGAGCATGGTATTCACCAATGTCTACAATCCGCGCAGCCATGTGTCGCGCAAACATGAGTATCGGGACACTCTGGTCAGACGCGGCGCCACCCTCGGCGCCAACTGCACCATCGTCTGCGGCGTCACCGTAGGCGAATTTGCCTTCGTGGCAGCCGGGGCGGTGGTCAACCGCGATGTGCCTGCCTACGCGTTGATGGCCGGGGTACCGGCCAGGCAGATTGGCTGGATCAGCCAGCATGGCGAGCGCCTCGATCTGCCACTGAGCGGCGAGGGTGAGGCGCAGTGCCCTGCCACCGGAGCCTGTTATGTGCTGAGCGAAAGCGGGGTGCGCTGCGTCGCGGCATGATAGGGCAACAGTTGGGCGACCCATGGAAGACTGCGGACCGCTCTGCACAGGTCACTCTCCTGTGGTAACAAGGCCTGAAGGCAAGCATCCACTCGCCGAGATCCCGTGATTGCCGAGCGTCCGAAGACGCGGCCTGTCGTCTATCGTTACCTCGCGGCTTCGTCGGCAAGGGGCCGGAAAACACTGCGCAGCTCGATCGCAGCCGCGTCGGTGAGGTGATGCCTGTCACGATAGAGGGTACGGTTCCGGTCGGCGACAATGCAGCCGTCGGCACTCCGGCACAATACTTCCGCCGGGTCCAGCAGCAATGCCCCGTACTTGCGGGCGACCGACCGCAGCACCTCGTTCACCGCCCCCTGAACGGTCTCGTGCTCCGCAAGGGTTGGCCCGTACACTGCCGAACCGCCCGCGCCAATGCTTTTGATCGCTGCTTTTTGCCCGACCAGATCATCCGCAAGTTCGGGAACATCCTGCATCAGGTAGACGCGCTTCCCGGCGCCTATCAACACCCCCACCGTCCGATCGAGAAAGGATGCAAAAGCATCGCGCCTCCCGGCAGACGCGATATCGACCCAGTACCCCGCCAGAACCACGTGCCTGACCGGCGACCGAACAAGGTAGTCGAACGTAGCTTCCGTGAGTTCTGTGCATTCGGGCCGCGTGGGCGGTCGCAGTCCCAAAACGGGCACGCAGCTCGACCTTGCCAGCAGCAGTACAGGCAGACCGGTTTCCCGGCCAAGGACCTCGATTGCTTCGGTGTACATCCGCGCGTGCGAATCGCCGACCAGTGCGAAGGCCGGGGCATCCGTACCGCGACCACCGAGCAGACAGCCTCCCCCATCCCGACGTATTGCACTGGTCCTGCTGGAGCCTTCGCAACGGGCGCCGGGCGTCGCCACCATTTCGGCGGACAAACGTTTCATGACAGGAGGTTGCACCTGGGCAAGCGGCTCATTGTGACGGCCAATCATGATCGCCAGTTTGCCGATACCCCATCCGACGCCAAGGACCACTACCGCCACGATAAGGACCCTCCGCTGCGCCACGGCCGTATCTTTGCCCCGGCGGAACGGTTTCTCGACAAAGCGCCATGAGGTCCACGCCAGAAGCAGCATGGCAAGTAGTTGGACAATCATGGGAAGAGGCGGCAATGACCATGCCTGCCACCCCAGGGAACGGGCGAAAACCAGCACGGGCCAATGCCAGAGGTAAAGCGAATAGGAAATCAGCCCGACAAGGAGCAACGGACGGCTGGCCAACAGACGCGATACCGCGCTTGCTGGCTGAGCAGACGGGATTCCAGCGTAGATGATGAGCGCAGCTCCGACGCAGGGAACAAGGGCAGCAATCCCGGGAAACGTCATCTGCTCATCAAAAAGGACGATGGCGACAACAACCATGACCAACCCGGCTGCGCCCGCGATGCCTTGGCCTGGAAATCCCTTGGTCAGTACTTGCTGATGCTCGCTATGGACAGCGAGCAGGCAGCCGGCCAACAGTTCCCATGCCCGCGACGGCAGGAGAAAGAAGGCACCGCCGGGGTCACTCGTCAACAGCCACTGGGCACAGGCCAGCGAGGCAATCGCGACGCCACCAAGAGACGCTAGCGTCAGGGTAAGCGACGAATCAGGGCTGCGCCCAGCGCGTGCGAAGATTGCATGCATGCTCCAGAGCATAAGGGGTAGTCCCAGGTAAAACTGTTCTTCGACGGCCAGGGACCACGTATGCAGCAAGGGCTGCTCGGCCAGAAGGGTCTGGTTCCAGTAGTCCGCCTGTATCGCGGAAAAATGATTGTTGGCAGTGATCGTTGCGACGGAACGCACGGCATGGCCGAATTGCGCATAATGATCGGGTGCCAGCAGGTAAAACCCGACCACGGCACAAACAAGGACAACCGTGGCAAGCGCGGGCAGTATTCGGCGAGCCCGCCGTACGTAAAAGCCCGCCAGGCTAAACTGCCCGCGCGCCAGTTCCCCCCGCAGTATCCCGGTAAGCAGATAGCCGGAGATCACGAAAAAGATGTCCACGCCGGTAAAGCCGCCGCCAAAACCCGGGACGCCGGCATGAAACAGGACCACCGGCAGCACTGCCAGCGCGCGCAAGCCGTCAATGTCCGGACGATAGGCTACCATTTCCTGTCAAGCGTCGACGGCAAAGCGGCAGCCTGACTTCTGCTCGAGGTCAAGGACTGGTTGCGCCAACAGGAAGCAAGACGGGATCGCCACCGCTACCGCGAGTAAAGCACCGATCAGGGGTGCCGGCATGTCCATCGCTGGAGCCAGACTCGCGAGAAGGTGCGCCCTATTCCGCCATACGGCCGGCACAACCAGGATTACCGCCACCAAGCCATGTGCTGGCCACGTTGCGGACAGAAAAAGAAACACCAGCCCGGCCATCAGGAACGCCGCCCGTAGCCAGTCTGCCCGACCCCACCGCCTCCGAATCGCTGACGCTTCAGAAGACATCGGACTTGAGGGCTGCTTGCAAGGCATCGACTGCCGGAATCGGTGGCCGCCAGGAAGTGCCGTTTCTGACATGCGCCCAGTCCACCGTCATCGAACGCGTCAGACTGTCGATCTCACGTTGACGCCCTGCCGCCTGCGCGGCCAGCCGCAGCACCGGCAGCGGGAAGGGAAACAAGCGAACGGGTACGTCCAGGGCTGCGCCGATGGTCCGGATGAGCTGCGGCAGCTCCCAGTCCGAGCCATCGCCGATCACGAAAGTCTGTCGCCCTCGAACATGCTCCGCACAATGGACAAGGAACGAGGCGAGGTTCTCCACGTAAACGAATGATCGCTGTGCATTCACCGAAGCGAAGGGCAGAGGGCAGGCCATTCTCACCAGCTTGAGCAGGCGAGTGAAATTCCCCGGGCAGCGCGGACCATAAACCATGGGCGGTCGAACGATGCACAAGTCCATGCCGGAAGCCTCGGAACTCCGCAGCAGAGCCTGTTCGGCAGCCCATTTGGAGCGTGCGTAAGGGGTTTCCGCCCGTATCGGTGAATCCTCCCGCACGGCGCTGTCAGACCAGTTCCCATGAACACCGAGCGTGCTGACAAAAACGAAACGTCCGACACCCGCCCGCTGCGCGGCCAAGGCCATCCGGACGGCAAGACGGTGGTTGGCCCCGTCGAACAGATCGCGGCCGTTTGCGAACGCAACCCTGGTATGGGCCCGGCCTGCCAGATGCACCACCGCATCGATGCCGACGAGCTGACTTGCGGACGGCTCGCCGTCCGCGCAGAGCAACCAGCGCACACCGTCCAAAGCAGGCAGCAACGGCTTGCTGCGAGCCAGCGCAAGCGTTGACGCGCCTTGCCGGGCCAGGAGCATGAGCAAAGCCTGTCCAACATACCCGCTGGCACCGCTCACTGCCACCTTCATGCTGGCCCCAGCAAGTCAAGGTAAGCCTGTGCCAGCTTGTCGTAACCGTGCCTCTCCAGGACATAGGTCCGGCCGCGCTCGCCCATTTCCCGGCGCCGGACTTCAGACTCGGCCGCGATGGAGGCGATCGCCCTGGCGATCGCCCGGGGATCGCCAGGATCGGTGGAGACACCACAAGCCGCCTCAACCACAGGGTCGTTGCCTGCACGCACCGCAAAGATCACGGGCAACGACGCCAGCATGTAATCGAAGAGCTTGTTCGGACTTACACCAAAGCGGAAGAGCGGCTCCGGTCTGAGCGAAATGTAGCCCGCGCTCGCCTCCCGCAAGAGACCTTGTACTGCACTCTTGGCAATCTGGTCGAAGATCGCCACCCTGCCGCCCAGACCCAGGGTGGCGACGAGTTCGCGCAGTTCGACCTGGAGGTCGCCGCGCCCTACGATGATCACCCCGACGTCGACCTCTCCCGCGGCATCGAGCAGCGCGACTGCGCGCACCAGTGATTCGACATGATTGGGCCGGCCCAGTGCGCCAGCATACACCACCACGGTACGGCCGGCTTCCCGCCAACACCGTGCCAGAGCGGCGCAATCTCCCATCCCGGTTTGCAGGTCCCACCCCTGTGGCTCAACACCATTGGGAATGTAGTGCCAGCGCCTCTCGTCCAAGCCCAGGGGCAACATGTGTTGTCGGGCCAGGGGCAGGAGCGATACGACTGAATCGGCATGGCGGTAAGCATAGCGCTCCAGCCAGCCAGTCATCCGTACCATCGGGTGTGATGGAGGCACTCCGGCCAGTTCAACCAGGCTCAGCGGCCACAGGTCCCGCACCTCGAATACGCTGTGGGCACTGAAACGCCGCGCGAGATGGCGGACCGCAAGGAAGGCATAGGGGTGGGGTGAGGAAGAGATGATCATCGCCGGCCGGCCGTGTTGCCGCGCGAGATCCGTCCCATGGTACGCCAGTTGCGCAGTGAACGCCGCCATGTTGACAACCCGTCCGAGCCCGTTGCCGCCATAGTGCGGACTGCGCAGGAATTCGTAGCGCACCCCCTCCATTTCCTCGATGCCTGGCCTGCGCGGAACATCGAGCAAATGATGAAAGGAGGGGCTGAGGATGACGCTCGGCGTCCCCAGCCTGGCCCAGTGCCTTGCCAGATGATACGGACGATCATAACGACCGACGCCAGGGCCTCCCGCGTAGGGATGCACATACCAGATCGCCCCCGCGTCAGACAACAACGAAGTCCTTGTAGGTGGCAATCAGGCGTTGCTCTTCGTCCTGCCAGCGCAAGCCGGCCCGAGCGGAAGCGACGCCAGTTCGACGTTGCGCGATGGCAAGCCGATCTATCGATTGCAGGAGGTGCAGGAAAGCTGCGTCGTCGTCGGGCGCGACCCACCCGCAGCCGTACTCGCGCACCAGCTTTTCCTGCTCGAAAAGGGGTGACACGATGACTGGCAGGCCCGCATGGAGGTACTCGAAGAGCTTGTTCGGCAACGAATAGTAGTACGACAGGCAGGAATTCTCGGTCAGGCAGAGCCCGACATTGGCCGCCTGCGTATAGGCCAGGACTTCGTCAGGCGCCACCGGTGGAATGAGGTGAATGTTCGACGACGCCTCACCTGCGTCGGCAATCAGTTGCTGCAAGGGCCCACTTCCCATGCACACGAGGTGCAACCGCCGATCGCTGGCAAAGACCCGCAGTAGCCGCTCGATGCCGCGCCCAGGAAGGAAGCCACCCTGGTAAATGAAGACGATGTCGTTCCCCGTTAGCCGCAACCGATCACGCAGGCGAGCGGAGTCGTGCTCCACCGGCCCACTGAATTGCGGAATGTTGCGCACGACCACCGGCCGCGCAATGCCGTAGGCCCGGGCGTACCAGTCGGCAATCGAGTCACCAACCACGAAAACGCGGTCGCAGTACCTTATCAACAGCCGTTCGACCAGGCGTCCAAGCTTTTGTCGGATGCCTTTGCTGCCATTGGTCTCCGTTTCGAGCTCATGGGTATCGTATACCAGTTTCGCACCGGTCAGCCAACTGGCAGCAACGCACAGCGGCAGGACAGCCAGGCTGTGCGCATTGATGCAATTGATCCGACGACCACGCAAACGGACCAGAACGCGCAGCGACCACTCGACGGTGCGCAGAAACTTGCCTGCCAGCCCTTCGCGGGCGGGCATCAGTCGACGGGGTACGCGTATCAGTTCGCGTGTATCGTCCAAAGGCTGACGGGACGGCAGATCGTCGCGCGCGACACCGACCACCTCGATTCGCTGGAAGATGCCGGCCCTGGCCAGGGCATCGGTAATGCGCAGAATGCGGCTTTCGTGCGTCAGTGGAGACGGGTAGACATGAACGTTGAGCGCCTTCATTCAGACCGCCTTGGCCATCCTGCGCACATGGTCCCTCAGGCCGGACGATCCCTCGATGAACGAGTTGCGATTCGGGTAATCGGTATGTTTCCGGTTCGGCGCATCGATCAGTTGCTGTAGTTGCGCGTGACTGATCCCGAACTTCTTGACCACGAAATCGGTGTCGGCAACAAGATCGTTGTCGGCGTAGGGATCGCGTTGCAACTCGGAAAGACCCTGCTCGCGGCTGATCTGGCCCGCACAGACGAGCGCCGAGAGGTGAGCACGCCGCTTGTCGAAGCCGAATTTCTTCGGCAGATAATAGCCCTGGTACCAGCGCGTGTAGATCGATTCGTAGTGCTTGCCGCCGTAGTACTGCCAGCCCAGTTCACGCTTCATCGTCTCCACGGCCTGCGCCTTGTCGTAGTCGATGTAGTTCAACAGATTGACCATGCGATAGCGCCCGGCCAGGATGTTCATGGTGAAGGCGAGCAGTGAAATCTGCGGGAAAGTCTTCAGCGACTGGCTGCCGAACCGGTGATGGATGGCGCGGATATGGTGCAGGTCGTGACTGTAGTAAACCCAGGAGATCGGCAGGATTCCCTCGGTCAG
>NZ_JAEUOL010000105.1 GCF_016789985.1 Accumulibacter sp. | reverse complement strand
ATGCCGAGTTCGACGACCATCGGCATGCCGTAGGTCGCCGAAGTGGCGGCAAAGAACAGGCCGTTTTCCATCGACAGGAAACCGATCACCTGCGGCACGGCCTTCGAGCGGGTAATCATCATCAGGAAGGAGAGCAGCACGCAGGCGAGCGCGATGCCCAGCGTGGCCCGGGCAATACTGATCGACAGGCGGGAGATCGGCAGCGCCAGTTCGAAGGCGAAAATGACCAGGGTGATCCCGATGATCATCGTGGTCGGGATATTGATCAGCGTTTCGACATCCCAGCGGACGTCGAGGCGGGTGATGACCCGATGGAGCAGCAAGGGAATGACGATGACCTTGAGGAGCAGGGTGATGCCCGCCGAGAGATACAGGTGCGGCTGGTGCGTCGCGTAGCCCACCACCAGCGTCGCTGCGACCAGTGCCGCACCCTGCGCGGTGAACAGGTGGATCAAGGAGAGAATCCGGCGTTGCGAGATCATCGCGAAGGACAGCATCAAGAGGATCGACGCCAGGAGGTTGATCAACTGGCCAACCAGTTCGGTCATCTCAGGCGCGCACCAGAATGTTGACCAGCATGCCGATCACTGCCAGAAGAAAAGCGGTGGCGAGGAATTCCGGTACGCGAAAGATGCGCATCTTGGCGCTCAATGTCTCGAGCAGGGCGAGCAGCACGCCGCCGATGGCCAGCTTCAGGATCAGCACCGGCATCGCCAGCAGCAGTGCCAGCGGTGCCTGGGCCTCGGCGATGCCCCACGGAAAGAAGAGGGCCAGGCCGATACACGAGTAGGCGAAGAGCTTCAGGCTGGCGGCCCACTCGAGCAGCGCGAGGTGGCGACCCGAGTATTCGAGGATCAGTGCCTCGTGGATCATCGTCAGCTCGAGATGGGTCGCCGGGTTATCCACCGGCACACGCGCGTTCTCGGCCAGCGAGACCATGGTGAAGGCCACTCCGGCGAAGGCCAGGCTCGGATAGATCGTCAGGTCGCGATGCGCCAGGGTCTCGACGATGGTGGTCAGCGAGGTCGACTTCGAGATCAGCGAGGCCGAGAACAGCACCATCAGCAGTGCCGGCTCGGCGAGAAAGCCGATCAGCATCTCGCGGCGGGCACCGAGCGTGCCGAAAGAAGTCCCGACATCCATCGCCGCCAGGGAAATGAACACCCGTGCAAAGGCAAACAGACCGACCAGGGCAATCGCGTCGGCGGCCGGCGACAGCGGCAGATCGGTGGACAGTGTCGGGATGATCGCGCTGGCCAGGGCCATGCAGCCGAAAACGATGTACGGCGCGCCGCGGAACAGCGGCGAAGCGTGTTCGGCGAGCACCGATTCCTTGTTGAAGAGTTTGTGCAGCGTCCGGTACGGTTGCAGCAGAGCGGGCGCCGACCTGTTCTGCAACCAGGCACGCCACTGGTTGATCCAGCCACCGAGCAGGGGCGCCAGGAGCAGTGCCAGGACGATCTCCAGTAGTTGCGAGACGACACCGAGCCAGGTCATTGTTTCACCACCAGCAGGACCGCGATCAGTGTGACGAAGCTGTAGAGCAGGTACACCGCGATCCGCCCCTGCTGCAACAGCCCGATCAGGCTGGCCAGACGATCGACGATCCTCGCCAGGGGCAGGTAGAGCCAATGCCAGAAGTGGTCGCCGACGCTGACGCGATAACGGGGTTCGGCGTCAAAAGGGGTCGGCAGCTCGCGTTGCATCCGGAGAAAGGGTTCGAAAATCTGCCGGATCGGTTGGCCAAAACCCTCGGCCGTGTCCTGCATGCGCGCGTTCTGCCACGGGTAGCCGCAATCCCAGGGGGCTGCGCGACGCAGACGGCCATGGTAGAGCAGGCGGACGAGCAGGAAGGCGAGCGCGAAGCTGCCGGCCACGCCGAGCAGGAAGATGACCGGACCATAGCTCGCCCGTTCGATCGCCACCGGCACCAGCAGCCAGCCGGCATCGCCGGCGGTCTCGGCAAGACCCGCGCCGACCAGTGTCCGGGTCAGCGGATCGATCAACGCAATCAACTGCACGGGAAACAGTCCGAGCACGACGCAACCGCCAACCAGCCAGGCCATGCCGAGACGCTCCCAGCTACCGGCGTCATGCGCCCGGGCGAGTTTCTCCTCGCGCGGCTGGCCGAGAAAAATGACCCCGAAAAACTTGACCATGGTATAGCCGGCGAGCGCGGCGACCAGTGCGATCAGCGCCGCCGCCACCGGGATCAGCATGTCGAGCAACGCACTGGGCAAACCGGGTGCAAAAAGGAAGCTTTGCAGCAGCAGCCACTCGGAGACGAAGCCGCCCAGCGGCGGCAGACCGGCGCTGGCCAGCACGCCAATCAGCGTCACCCACGCCACCCAGGGCATGCTGCGGATCAAACCGCCGAGTTTGCCGAGGTTGCGCTCGCCGGTGGCATGCAGCACCGCGCCCGTGCCGACGAACAGAAGGCTTTTGAAGAAGGCATGGCCGAGGGCATGATAGAGCACCGCGGTCAACGCCAGCGCGGCCATCGGCGGCATGTCATGAGCCGAGAACAGCAGGGTCAGGCCGATTCCGGAGAACAGCAAACCGATGTTCTCGATCGAAGAGTAGGCCAGCAGACGCTTCATATCGACCTGGACGGCGGCGAAGACGACTCCGAACAACGCCGTCGCCAGGCCCACCGCCAGGAGCAACAGGCCCCACCACCAGATGGGCGACGCCAGGAGGTCGAAAAAGATCCGCAGCACGCCGTAGATGGCGGTCTTCAGCATCACCCCGCTCAGCAGCGCCGAAACCGGCGAAGGGGCCGCCGGGTGCGCCTCCGGCAACCACACGTGCAGCGGCACGATGCCGGCCTTGGCGCCGAAGCCGAACAGCGCGAGCAGGAAGGCGGTCGACGCCCAGAACGGCGACAGTTGCTGGGCGCGCATGTTGGCGAAGGTATAGTCGCCGGTATTGGCCTGCAGGACGCCAAAGCAGAGCAGTATCCCGATGGCGCCGATATGCGCCACCAGCAGATAAAGGTAGCCGGCGCGCTGAATCTCGACGATGCGATGATTGGCGGTGACCAGGAAGAATGAGGCAAGGGCCATGCTCTCCCACATCACCATGAACGCATAGGCGTCGTCGGCCAGCACCACCAGCACCATGCTGGCGAGAAAAATGTGGTATTCGAGCGCCAGCAGGCCCGGCGGGGTGCCTTCCCCCTTGCGGAAATAGCCCGCGGCGAACGCGGAAACCCCGGCCGCGACGCTGCCGATGAGCATCAGGAAGAAAGCCGACAGGCTGTCGAGCCGAAAATGGAAGGGCAGCCCGGGCAGCCCGATCGGCAGCACGGCGACCTCGCTCGGTGCCCCCAGCGAATGCAGGGCGAGACCGGACAGGGCGAGACCGAACACCCCGCCGACGGGAAACAGGACTCTGGCCACCAGGGTCAGCCGGCGCAGGGCGAAAACGCCCGCCACGCCGATCAGCAGCCAGCCGGCGGCGAGCAGCAGAATCCAGTCGAGGCACAGCCAGGTGAGCGGATCGACGAAGTTCCCGGACAGGAGATTCACCGGTCGCCAGCGCCGCCGCGCGACCCGGCGGAACGCAAAAAAGGCACGCCAGGAATTTCGGATGCGTGGGGAGCAAGCCCCTGCTGGTCGCCACGGTTTGGGAACGGCATTCCCTTCAGACCTCCACCATAAGCCCGCCCGAAAGTTGCCGAACCGAACCCGCGCCGAGCGTTCGAGTCCCGACCGGACCGGCCAGGACGACTCCCTTTATGCTGCCATGCAAATATGGCGACAATTATATTTGCCGCTGCTACAATTGCAATTGTAATTTGATTAACATCTTATGTAATCTGACGTGCTGCAATGGAAAATCGCACCGCTCGCCTGACCATTCTCATCGACCCTCGCAAGAAACGGATCTTCGAGGAAATCTGCGCGACGCACGACCTGACGCCTTCGCAGGTCGTGCGCAAGCTGATCCGTCAATACATCATCGACAACGCCGGTGACCGCACACTGCCGGACTGGCTGAAGGGTCGGGCGTCACCCGACGGCAGCGCTCGGTCCTGATTCGGGTGGCACGCTCAAACGGATCAGCTCGTCCAGCGCGTCGGCCAGGCTGCGGACCGTCCGGTCGGGATGGTGCAGTTTCTCGAGGCCGAAGAGACCGATGCGGAAGGTGCTGAAATCGGCCGCTTCGTCGCACTGCAGCGGCACGCCGGCGGCCGTCTGCACACCGATGGCGGCGAACTTGCGCGCCGACTGGATCTCCGCATCGTCGGTGTAGCTGACGACCACGCCGGGCGCCTGGAAGCCCTCGGCGGCAACGCTGCGAAAACCCTTGCCGGTGAGCAGGGCGCGCACGCGCAGACCGATCTCCTGCTGTTCCTGACGAACCCGCTCGAAGCCGTAGTTCTCGGTTTCGCGCATCACGTCGCGCAGGGTGGCGAGCGCGTCGGTCGGCATGGTGGCGTGATAGGCGTGCCCGCCGTTCTCGTAGGTCTCCATGATCTGCATCCACTTTTTCAGGTCGCAGGCGAAGCTGCTGCTGCTGGTCGCGTCGATCCGTCCGCGCGCACGCTCGCCGAGCACCACCAGGGCGCAGCAGGGCAGCCCGGTCCAGCCCTTCTGCGGAGCGCTGATCAGGATATCGACATGGTTGGCGACCATGTCGACCCAGATTGCACCGGAGGCCACGCAATCGAGCACGAACAGCCCGTCCACCGCGCGCACCGCCTCGCCGACGGCACACAGGTAGTCGTTGGGCAGGATCATGCCGGAAGCGGTTTCGACATGCGGTGCGAAAACGAGGTCCGGTTTCTCCTCCAGGATGCGTGCCACGACCGCCTCGATCGGCGGCGGGGCGAACGGCGCGTGCTTCTCGTCGCCGATGCGCTGCGCCTTCATGACGATGCTCGCCGACGGAATCCGGCCCATCTCGAGGATCTGCGTCCAGCGGAAGCTGAACCAGCCGTTGCGGATGATCAGACACTTGCGGTCGGTGGCGAACTGCCGGGCGACGGCTTCCATGCCGAAGGTTCCGCTGCCCGGAACGACGATCGCCGTCCGGCCGTTGTACACCGTCTTGAGAATCCGTGCGATGTCCCGCATGACGCTCTGGAAGCGCTGCGACATGTGGTTGAGCGAGCGATCCGTATAGACCACCGAGTATTCGAGCAGACCTTCGGGATCGGGTTGGGGCAGCAGTGCAGGCACGATTGTCTCCGGTTGATGGGTTGGCTTGTCGATTGCGACGGGCAAAGGAGCGGGAGCATAACGCCAAGTCCGCACGGCGCGCTAGTCACCGCTGTGCACGGCACGGCGCGACGGCCACTGCCCGCGGATCGGCGCCACTATCGGCGGAGCGGCCCTCGCCCTGTCGGCGGCGGCCGCCCCGCGCACCGGAAATCGCTCTGGCCGGCGCCCGTCCGCCGGCCCCGGTCGCCGGCCTTGCCGGCCTCCCCGGGCACGGCGCCGGGCGTCTGACCGGCTAGGTCGTGGGTGACCGGCCGAGCAGGAAGAACTCGTCGTTCGGGCGCATCGAGGTCAGGTTGGCCAGCCGGTTGGAGAGCGCGAAGAAGGCGGCCACCGCGCCGATGTCCCAGATGTCCTCGTCCGAGAAGCCATGCTCGCGCAGCGCGGCGAAATCGGCGTCGCCGATCTCGGCCGAACGCAGCGCCGTCTTCAGCGCAAAGTCGAGCATCGCCCGCTGGCGTGGCGTCAGGTCGGCCTTGCGGTAATTCACCGCCACCTGATCGGCGATCAGCGGGTTGCGGGCCCGCACGCGCAGGATCGCCCCGTGCGCGACGACGCAATACTGGCACTGGTTGGCGCCGCTGCTGGCGACCACGATCATCTCGCGCTCGGCCTTGCTCAGCCCGCTGTCCTTTTCCATCAAGGCATCGTGGTAGGCGAAGAAGGCGCGGAACTCGTCGGGGCGGTGCGCCAGCGTGAGGAAGACATTGGGCACGAAACCCGCTTTTGCCTGCACTTCGAGGATGCGGTGGCGCACGTCCTCCGGCATCTCGTCCAGCGCCGGAACGGGAAAACGACTGATCGGCCGGCTCATGGCTCAGGCCTCGCCGCTCGTGCAATAGAGCGTCGATTCGCCCTCGATCACCGGCTTGCCGTTGACCGTGCACACCGAATCCATCACGCAACGCCGGCGGGCGACGTTCACTTCGCGCACCGTGACGGTCGCCGTCACCGTATCGCCGATGCGCACCGGCGCCTTGAACTTCAGCGTCTGGCCGAGATAGACCGTGCCCGGCCCGGGCATCCGGTTACCCAGCACGGCCGAAATGAAACCGGCGGACAGCATGCCGTGCGCGATACGACCGCCGAACTGGGTGGTCTTCGCCCATTCCTCGTTGAGATGGATCGGATTGACGTCGGTCGAGATGCCGGCAAAGAGGATGATGTCGGCTTCGGTGACGGTCTTGGCAAGGCTCGCGCTCATGCCGGGTTGCAGATCTTCGATGTGGTAGCCGCCGAGTGAATTCATGAGGATCTCCGTGGTCAGGGGGTTTTGCGTCGTGGCATGATACACAAAACCCGCACCTACCAGAGGAGAGTCGCGTGATGACCGAACCGAGCGATCTTGCCAGCCTGCTTCCCGCCCTTCCCGTGAATCGCCGCCAGTTCCTGGTCGGCACCCTCGGCGCCGGCTTTGCCCTCGCCGTGCAGCCGGTCGCGGCGAGCAGCGTGATCAGCACCGACAGCATCGGCCTGACCGCCGGCGAGATCGGCGTGCCGGCCGCCGGCGGCGAGCTGCCCGCCTACCGCGCGCAGCCGGCGAGCGGCGGCAACTGGCCGGTGATCCTGGTGGTGCAGGAAATCTTCGGGGTGCATGAGTACATCAAGGATGTCTGCCGCCGCCTCGCCAAGCTCGGCTACCTGGCGATCGCGCCCGAACTCTATGCCCGCCAGGGCGACCCGCGGCAGTACGCCAGCGTTCCCGAGCTGCTCGCCAAGGTGGTCAGCCAGGTCCCCGACGCACAGGTGATGGCCGACCTCGATGCCTGCGTCGCCTGGGCCGGCAAGCACGGCGGCGCCGTCACCCGCCTGGGCATCACCGGCTTCTGCTGGGGCGGGCGCATCGCCTGGCTCTACGCGGCGCACAATCCGCAGCTCAAGGCCGCCGTCGCCTGGTATGGGCGGCTGGTCGGACAGGCCGGCGAGCTGACCCCGCGCCAGCCCGTGGACATCGCCGCCAAACTCCACGCGCCGGTGCTCGGACTCTACGGCGGACTCGATCAGGGCATCCCGCTCGAAACCGTCGAGCAGATGCGCAAGGCGCTCGCCGCGGCCGCCAACCCGGTGAGCCAGGCGTCGCGGATCGAGGTCTACGACCAGGCAGGGCACGCCTTCCACGCCGACTACCGGCCGAGCTACCGCCAGGCCGAAGCGGCCGACGGCTGGCGCCGGCTGCAGGCGTGGTTCGGGCAGCACGGCGTCTGAGCAGGGGCCGCGGCGGTCCGGCTGCTTTCCCGCCGCGCCGCGGCCAGCGCGCCGGGGCCGGCGAATCGGCGTCGAGGATCGGCCGCCTTGCCGTCCGGCCCGACGTCCGGGGGAGCGCTGGCCGGCGGCGCGGCTGGCCAGGGCGAAATCGTGGCTCCGCAGCACGCCGTCGGAGTTCGGAAGCACGTCGTCGTCGCGCGCCGGGACGACGGCGTCGCCCGGAACGACGACGACGCAGTTGCGGGCAACGAAATCGTCCCTCCGGGAGTCGATGAGCGAAGCTCTGAACGACGACGTCGGACTGCGCAAGGACGAAGTCGCAGTTCCCGACGACGACTGCATCGTTCAACGCAACGACGTCGGAGTCGATCAAGCACGACAAGGCAGTTCAAGGCCACGACTTCGCAGTTCCGGGCAATGACTTCACAGTTCCGGGCGACGTGCTCGTCGTCCGCCATCACGACACGCCGCGTCGGTGGCGCGGCAGCATCGCCGGAAAGCCCGGTCAGGCGCCGCCGCGGGAGGCCGGCCGGCCCCGGCGGCCCGGCCGAATGCCGGCCGGGCGCGCCGCCGCTGCCGCCGGGCGCACTCCGGGACTACGCGCTGACGCTCCTGGCCGCGCGGCGTCCGCCGCTGAAGCGGGTGGCCATCGCCTCCTTCAGCGAATCGAGCCCGGCCCCCTTGCCGAAGGCCTTGGCGATGGCATAACCTTCGAGGGCCGCCGCGAGCACGTCGCTCCCCAGGGCCATT
>NZ_JAEUOL010000077.1 GCF_016789985.1 Accumulibacter sp. | reverse complement strand
ACCGACAGCCCGGCATCGCGCAGCGCCTTCTTGACCGGCTGCATGGTCTTGGCGACCAGGGTCTGGGTGATCTCGGCGAAGATCTCGGTGGTCAGCGTCAGGTCGACCAGTTCGCCGCTGTTCAGACGCGCGGTGATCGGTGCCACCCCGTGAAAGGTGAGGTACTCCTTGGCTTCACGGGCACGGGTGAGGAGCATGCGGGCATCCTCGACCGACAGGGGTTTGAGCTGGGCCGTCTCGAGTATCCAGCAGAAGATGCGGTGATCGAAATCATCTCCGCCCAGCGCCGAGTCACCGCCGGTCGCCAGGACTTCGAAGACGCCGCGTGACAGCCGCAGAATCGAGATGTCGAAGGTGCCACCGCCGAGGTCATAGACGGCATAGACGCCCTCCGCAGCGTTATCGAGTCCGTAGGCGATGGCCGCCGCGGTCGGCTCGTTGAGCAGGCGAAGCACCGGCAGTCCGGCCAGTCGGGCAGCGTCCTTGGTAGCCTGGCGCTGGGCGTCGTCAAAATAGGCCGGAACGGTGATCACGCTGCCAACCAGGAGCCCGCCGAGCGATGCTTCGGCGCGCCGACGCAAAACACGCAGGATCTCGGCCGAGATTTCGACCGGGCTTTTCAGTCCGGCTGCTGTATGCAGGCGCAGCATGCCCGGGTGGTCATCAAAGAGGTAGGGCATCGCTTCGCGATTGGCGATGTCCTGCAGGCCGCGGCCCATGAAGCGCTTGACCGAAACGCTCGTGTTGCGCGGGTCGATCGCCTGTCTGGCTTGCGCCTCGTAACCGGTCTCGTTGGACCCGTCGGCCAGGTAACGCACCACCGAGGGCAGCAGCGGACGCCCGAGTTCGTCGCTCAGGACGACAGCCAGCCCGCTGCGTACGGTTGCCACCAGCGAATTGGTGGTGCCGAGATCGATGCCGACCGCCAGACGGTGCTGGTGGGGCGCGGTCGACTCGCCGGGTTCCGCTATCTGTAGTAGTGCCATGAAGAAAATGGGGTTCTGAGGCTGGTTGCAGGGATGCCTGGCGGTGAAACAGCGTGTCGCCTACTCCTCGCAGGCAGCGATGGCGTCATCGATTTCGGTCAGCAGCTTGTCAAGAAACATCAGTCGTCGCACATGGTCGGCGGCCTGCGGCAGATCGTTCCGATCGTCCAGCAGGACCGCGACTTCGTCGTGGCGGTTTTGCAGCTCGCGTTGCAGGCGATGATGCAGGTGTTCCAGTTCGTGGTGTTCGCCGGCTGCGCGCGCTTCGGCCACCGCTTCGCGCCATTCCATCTGTTCGACGAGGAAGTCGACCGGCATGGCGGTGTTGTCGTGGCTACCGATCTCGTGGCCGGCCAGGTGGAGCAGGTAGGCTGCGCGCGACAGCGGCTTTTTCAGCGTCTGGTAGGCTTCGTTGACCCGTGTCGCCCATTGCAGCGAAAGCCGGCGTGCGCTCTCTCCTGCGCTGGCGAAGCGGTCCGGATGAACCTTGGACTGCAACTCGAGGTAACGCCTGTCGAGTACAACGGGGTCGAGCCGGAAGCTGGGCGGCAGGTCGAAGAGGGAGAAATGATCTGCGTTGAAGTCCATTTGCTTGGGCAGGGCCGGCGCATCGGGGTCAGGCAGCGGCGCATCGGTGCAGCCAGATGGCCGCTTGTCTGGCGCCGGTCAGGCTCATACGTTGAAGCTTTCCCCGCAGCCGCAAGCATCCTTTACGTTCGGGTTGTTGAACCTGAAGCCTTCGTTGAGACCTTCACGGGCGTAGTCCAGTTCGGTACCGTCGAGGTAGGGCAGGCTCTTCGGATCGATCAGCACTTTGACGCCATGCGATTCGAACTCGATGTCGTCCGGTCGGGCGACATCGGCGAACTCGAGTTTGTAGGCCATCCCCGAGCAACCGCTGGTGCGCACACCAAGGCGCAGCCCGATACCTTTGCCGCGCTTGATCATGTAGTTGGCCACGTGTTTGGCTGCCCGTTCAGAAAGCGTCACTGCCATGCAAAAAACCTCCTCTGATATCTGTTTCAGCCCGCAGCATGGTCGCTGTGTTTCTTCTTGTAGTCGGCCACGGCTGCCTTGATCGCATCCTCCGCGAGGATCGAGCAATGAATCTTGACCGGCGGCAGCGCCAGCTCTTCAGCGATCTGCGTGTTTTTGATGTCCAGCGCCTGATCGATTGTCCTGCCTTTCACCCACTCGGTGACCAGTGAGGACGAAGCGATCGCCGAGCCACAGCCGTAGGTCTTGAACTTGGCGTCTTCTATGACGCCACCCTTGCCGACCTTGATCTGCAGTTTCATCACGTCGCCGCAGGCAGGAGCGCCGACCATGCCGGTCGCCACGCCTTCCTCTTCCTTGCCGAACGAACCGACGTTGCGCGGGTTCTCGTAGTGATCCAGAACCTTGACACTGTATGTCATGATGTTGCTCCTTCAATTCCTTCAATAACCGATCAATGCGCGGCCCACTGGACCGTGCTCAAGTCAACGCCTTCCTGCACCATTTCCCACAGCGGCGAAAGTTCGCGCAGGCGGCCAATCTTGTCGTGCAGCAGCCTGATCGCATAATCGATCTCCTCGGCGGTGGTGAAGCGGCCGAGAGTGAAACGGATCGAGCTGTGCGCCAGTTCGTCTTCGCGGCCAAGGGCGCGCAGGACGTAGGACGGCTCGAGCGAGGCCGAGGTGCAGGCCGAGCCCGACGATACCGCCAAATCCTTGATCGCCATGAGCAGTGACTCTCCCTCGACGTAGGCGAAGCTGGCGTTGAGGTTGTGCGGCACTCGCCGCTCGAGATCGCCGTTCACATAGACCTCGTCGATGTCCGATACCCCTTTGAGGAGGCGGTCGCGCAACATGCGGATGCGCTCGTTTTCGGCGCCCATTTCGAGACGGGCCAGACGGAATGCCTCACCCATGCCGACGATCTGGTGTGTCGGTAGCGTACCCGAGCGGAAACCACGCTCGTGTCCGCCGCCATGCATCTGTGCGGTCAGGCGGACGCGCGGTTTGCGCCTGACGTACAAGGCGCCGATTCCTTTCGGGCCGTAGGTCTTGTGTGCCGAGAAACTCATCAGGTCGACCTTCAGCGCCTCGAGGTCGATCACCACCTTACCGGTCGCCTGTGCCGCATCGACGTGCAGAAGTACCCCCTTGCTGCGACAGATTTCTCCGATCTCGGCAATCGGCTGGATGACCCCGATCTCGTTGTTGACGAACATCGCCGAGACCAGAATGGTGTCCGGGCGGAGTGCCGCCTTGAAGACGTCGATGTCGAGCAGGCCGTTTTCCATGACGTCAAGGTAGGTGACGGTGAAGCCCTGACGTTCGAGTTCCCGGCAGGTGTCGAGTACGGCCTTGTGCTCGGTCTTCATGGTGATCAGATGCCTGCCCTTGCCCGCATAGAACTGGGCCGCTCCCTTCAGCGCGAGATTGTTCGACTCGGTGGCACCGGAGGTCCAGACGATCTCCTTGGGATCGGCATTGACCAATCGGGCGACTTCTTCGCGCGCTTCCTCGATGGCTGCTTCAGCTTCCCAGCCGAAGGAGTGCGAGCGCGACGCGGGGTTGCCGAATTTCTCGACCAGGTAGGGAATCATCTTCTCCGCCACGCGTGGGTCAACCGGTGTCGTGGCCGAATAGTCGAGATAGATGGGCAGCTTCAGCATTGCTCTTGCTCCGGGTTGTTCAGGTTTGTCCAGACGTTCATGCACCTCGCCCGGCCGTTCAGACAGCCATCGCGGTCAATTGTTGCAGTCTGCCGACGGTTAGCTGCAGAGTGCCGAGAAACCCCTCGATCTGGCCTCCGGTGTTGCCGCGGCCGAGGCTGACACGCACTGCGCTGCGTGCCAGGTCGGGTGCCACACCCATGGCGCGCAGAACATGCGAAGGCTCGGGGTTGGCACTGGAACAGGCGGCACCGCTGGCCACCGCATAGCCCGCCCGATCCAGCTGCCCGACCAGGGTCTCACCATCGATGCCGGCGAAGGCGAAGTAGACCGTGTTCGACAGGCGATCGGCAGCCTGTCCGAAAAGCGTTGCTCCGAGGCCGAGCAGGCCACGTTCCAGCTTCCCGCGCAGTTGGCCCAGATCGACGGCCAGTGCAGCCTGACGCTCGGCCGCCAGTTGGCAGGCGACGCCGAGACCGACGATTGCGGCGACATTCTCGGTGCCCGAGCGCAGGCCGCGCTCGTGTCCGCCGCCGGCAATCAGTGGTTCCAGCTCGACCCGCTTGTCGACGATCAGTGCCGCGGCGCCCTTGGGACCGCCTATCTTGTGCCCGGACAGGGTCAGTGCATGTACGCCCGCCGCATTGAGACGGCGGAAGTCCACCGGCAGCTTGCCGACCGCCTGTACGGCATCGGTATGAAACCATGCCCCCGCCGCGCGGGCTCGTCCGGCGAGTGCCTCGATGTCCTGGATGACCCCGGTTTCGTTGTTGGCCAGCATCAGTGAGACGAGCCTGGGCTTGTGCGCCATTGCCGCCGCATAGTCGTCCACGTCGATCCGTCCCGCGGCGTCCACAGCCACTCTGGCGAGTGTCCAGCCACGTCTGGCCAGTTGTTCGGCCGGTTTGATCACGCAGGGGTGTTCGATCGCGCTGACCGCCAGCAGGCCGGGTTTGAGGCACGCGGTCGCCCCCTTGATCAGGAGGTTGTTCGCTTCCGAGCCACCACTGGTGAACACGACTTCCGTGGCATGGGCGCCGAGCGCTGTCGCGACCCGGTTGCGCGCTTCGTCGATTGCCCGGCGCGCCGCCCGCCCATACTCGTGCCGGCTCGACGCGTTGCCGAACTGGGTCGACAGGTAAGGCAGCATCGCGTCAATCACCGCCGGATCGGCCGGCGTGGTGGCGTTATGGTCGAAGTAGATGGGTGCGAACACGGGAGACGGAGCTCAGCTACTGATGGCAACAGCTTTGGCGCGCGGCCGCTGACGGCTGCGCCGCGCGTCTTGCAGAATGGCGATCTGGCCGCCGGTTTTTGTCAGTTGTTGCTCGACGAGTTCGGCCAGTGTCACCGAGCTGAGGAATTCGTACATCTTGTCATTCAGGGTTGACCACAACTCGTGGGTCATGCAGCGTTCATCGTCCTTGCAGTTTTCGCGACCGCCGCACTGGGTCGCATCCAGTGGCTCGTCGACGGCACGAATGATGTCGGTCACCGTCATCTGGATGGTCGGACGCGCCAGGCAGTAACCACCACCCGGACCGCGCACACTTTCCACCAAGCCGTAGCGGCGCAGCTTGCCGAACAACTGCTCGAGATAGGACAGAGAGATCTTCTGCCGTTCACTGATCCCGGCCAGAGACACCGGACCCTCGCTGCAGCGCAAGGCGAGATCGATCATCGCGGTGACGGCGAAGCGTCCTTTGGTAGTCAGTCGCATGGTTCCTCCTTGGATAATAGTAGATTGGACTAATATACTTTAGCCGCCCTTCAGCAATTAGTCAACTATTTTACTCAAGTATTGCGGATCGAACTGGTCGGTTGCGAACAACTCGCTGTCGACCTCGACACCCGCCGCTTCCAGCTTGCCGAGGAGCTGGGCGAAGCGACGGTCGACTTCGACCGCATGATCGAGCAGGCCATGAATGGCCTTGGCCAGAGGGTCATCCTGATCACCGGCCAGGGCGTAGGCCGAGAACCCGAGTTGTCCCGCCATCTGTTCACGCTTTTGTGCCTGGACGCTGTCGATGATGCGCGCCGGATTGCCGACTGCCGTCGATCCGGGCGGAACGTTCTTGACTACCACCGCATTCGATCCGACCTTGGCCGAGGCGCCCACCGTGATCGGGCCGAGCACCTTGGCACCGGCACCGATGACCACGCCGTTTTCCAGCGTCGGATGACGCCTGCCCTTGTTCCATGAGGTGCCCCCCAGGGTCACGCCGTGGTAGAGGGTGACGTCATCGCCGATCACTGCTGTCTCGCCGATCACCACTCCCATCCCGTGATCGATGAACAGACGGTGCCCAACGGTGGCGCCAGGGTGGATTTCGATGCCGGTGATGAAGCGACCGAGATGCGAGACCACGCGGCCAAGCCAGCGCAGGTCATGGGTCCACAACCAGTGTGCGAGACGGTGTGAGGCGACCGCATGAACCCCTGGATAACAGGTCAGAACCTCCCAGAAGTTGCGGGCAGCGGGGTCGCGGTCGAATACCGATTGAATGTCTTCGCGCAGACGGCTGAACATGGGAGGAGGGTCCTTCAGCGGAGTACCAGGTACAGGAAGGTAAGACTATACAATAGCCTACTTTTTCAGTCCACTATTGTATGTGGCTGTGGTGTTTGTCGACGGGGTGGGGCCAGCTCGTTCAACCGCGTCGAGCAAACCGCGCAGAATGTTGATCTCGTCCTGTTCGAGCTCGGCGCGCCCGAACAGGCGGCGCAGCTTGGGCAGCAGGCGGCGCGGGTGTTGCGGGTCGAGGAAGCCGCTGCTTATCATCACTCGTTCCAGATGCTGGTAGAAGCCCTCGACATCCTGATGCCTGGCGGGTGGCGAGGTGAAGGGCACTGTCCGGGCAAGCACCGGTGGCTGATGACCGAAAGCGGCCAGGCGCAGTTCGTAAGCCAGGAGCTGTACCGCCGAAGCGAGGTTGAGCGACGTGTAGTCGGGATTCGCCGGAATGAACACCGTGCGCTGGCAGCGTTGCACCTCGGCGTTGGTCAGCCCGGCGGTTTCGTTGCCAAAGAGCAGGGCCACCTCGCCGACAGCGGCACGCGCCAGGATTTCTTCGGCTGCCAGGCGTGCCGCCAGCGACGGTGGCCCGAGGTTACGCTGGCGCGCCGACACGGCACAGGCGAAAACGGTATTCGCCAAAGCGTCGTCGAGACTGGTGCACACCTCGGCCCGCGCAAGAACGTCATCGGCGCCGGCCGCCCGGGCGACTGCCTCGTGGTCGGGAAAGCGCTTCGGATTGACCAGCAGCAGGCGCGACAGGCCCATCGTTTTCATCGCGCGCGCGGCGCCGCCGATATTGCCTGGATGGCTGGTCTGTGACAGGACGATCCGGATGCGGTCGAGCCCGGTGCTCGAAGGATGAGACCCGGCAGGTCGGTTCATATTAGAATCGGGACCCCTCAACACCAATCGGGCGGCTCGCGCCGCCCGTCAGGTTCTTCAGACACCATGCACCCGGCTCTCAACATCATCATCAAGGCGGCGCGGCGCGCCAGCCAGATCATCAACCGTGCCTCGCTCGATCTCGAACACCTGCAGGTCACCACCAAACGGCAGAGCGACTTCGTCACCGAAGTGGACAAGGCTGCCGAAGCGGCGATCATCGATGTCCTGCGCGAGGCCTATCCGGAATACGGCATTCTAGCAGAAGAGTCCGGGCAGAGCGCCGGCAGCGCCGGCGACAGCGAGTACCAGTGGATCATCGACCCGCTCGACGGAACGACCAACTTCATCCACGGCTTTCCCCAGTACGCCATCTCGATCGCTCTGGCGCACCGCGGGCAGGTGACCCAGGCGGTGGTTTACGACACGATGCGCAACGAGCTGTTCACTGCCAGCAAGGGTGGCGGCGCTTTTCTCAACGACCGTCGCATCCGGGTCAGCAAGTGTCTCCGGCTTGAAGATGCGCTGATCGGCACGGGGTTTCCCTATCGCGTCTATGATCACATCGACGCCTATTTGGCGATTTTCAAGGAGCTGGCACGCAAGACGGCGGGCATACGGCGGCCCGGTGCCGCCTCGCTCGATCTGGCTTATGTCGCCTGCGGTCGTTTTGATGGTTTCTGGGAGTTCGGTCTCTCGCCGTGGGATATGGCCGGTGGTGCGCTGCTGATCAGTGAAGCCGGTGGACTGATCGGTGACCTTGCCGGAAACGACGGTTACCTCGAGAGTGGTAATCTGGTGGCCGGTACGCCGAAGGTCTTCGCGCAGTTGTTGCAGGTGATCGACGGCCATCGCACGCCAGGGTTGCTGGCCTGACTGGCGCGTTGCGCAAACCCTTTTCAGGGGTGCCACCGGCCGGGCAGTTGCAGGCCGCGTGCGGCCAGTTCCGGGATCGTTCCGTAGTCGACCACGCCGAGCAAGGGGGCGGGCAAACGTTCCTGCAAGGCGAGCAGGTTTGCATCGAAACGCGACATTGCCGGGTCGATACGGTTGGCCACCCAGCCGGCCAGCGGCAGGCCACGGGCGGCGATCGCCTGACGGGTCAGCAGGGCGTGATTGATGCAGCCGAGGCGCATGCCGATCACCAGGATCACCGGCAAACCGAGCATGGCTGCCAGATCGGTGGTGTCCAGCCCGACACCGAGTGGCACGCAGAAGCCGCCGACGCCCTCGACCAGAACCGTGTCGGCCATGCCCTGCAGGGCGGCGAAGGCCGTCGCGATGCGCGGCAGTTCGATGCGTCGTCCTTCCTCCTCGGCGGCAATGTGCGGCGCAATCGCAGCCTGGAAGAGGTAGGGATTGACCAGCGCGCGTGGCGGCTGGATCGAAGACGCGGCGAGCAGACGCTCGACGTCTTCGTTGACGCCGTGTTCATCACAACCGGCGGCGACCGGTTTCATTGCCGTGGCGACCCGACCCGCCCGGCGCAGGGCGTGCAGCAGTGCGCAGGCGACGAAAGTCTTGCCGATTTCGGTGTCGGTGCCGGTGATGAACCAGGCGGACTGGTCGCTCATTTGTCAGCGTAGGCCAGGAGGACGTCGTAGCGGGCTGGCAGGCCGGCGTCCGTACGGTGCTGTTCGTAGGCTTCCTGCACGCGCTGCCAGGCGCGGCGCCCGAGCAGGCCGCTGCGTCCACCGTCGCCGACCGTGTTGGCGCCGATGTCCTTGACGGCACGCAGCAAGGATTTCAGGTTCGGGTAATGCAGCTTGATCGTCTGGCGGTGCAGCCTGATGTCGCGGAAACCGGCTCGCGACAGACCCTCCCCGATGTCTGCCGGTTCGCTGAAACGCAGCGTGTGGCGGTGCCGATCGATTCCGTCGAAGGCCGCGCGCAGTTCCGTGAAAGTCTCCGGGCCGAGGGTACTCAGGGCGATCTGGCCGGCCGGGCGCAGGACGCGCCGCGCTTCGCGGAAGACCTGCCCGGCATCGCACCACTGCACCGTGAGGTTCGACCACCAGCTGCTGAAGCAGGCGTCCATGCACGGTAGTGCCGCGATGTCGGCCGCCAGGCAGAGATCGGCATCCGGACGGGCGATGCTCAGCATCGCCGGCGCAAAGTCCACGGCAATGATCCGTGCCGCTGGCCAGCGGTCGCGCAGCAGGCGGCTGCCGTAGCCGGTGCCGCAGCCGGCATCGAGGATGCTTTCGGGTGGCGAGGGCGGGTCGAAAGCGGCCAGCAGCAGTTCGCAGACCTGCCGCTGCAACACGGCAGCGTCGTCGTACGATGCCGCGGCGCGTTCGAAGGACTCGCGCACGCGCTGTCTAGGAGGTTGGGGAGGCATGGCGGAATTCATCCAGCAGAGCGACGAAGCGCTCGGAGTCGGCAAGAAACGGCACGTGGCCGGTTCCAGCAAAGATCTCGAGACGACCATGGCGCAGCGCATGCGATAGCCAACGGGCTGCGGCGATCGGGTTGAGCGCATCCCGATCGCCGTGTACCAGCAGCGTTGGCTGGGTCAGGGTGGGCAGCATTGAGCGCAGGTCGATGGCACGCAACCAGTCCAGGCCGCGTTCGAGTATCGCCGGCGCAGGTATCGGTGCCTGCCGCAGGGTGGCGAGCAACTCACGGGTGAGCGATCGCGCTCGGCTGTCGCCTTGGCAAAGCAGCACAACGAAGCGTTGCAGGGTTTGCACCGGATGAAGTTTGACGCTTGCCGTGAAGTCGTCGAGTAGTCCGGCGCGCTGGGCGCTTGGCCAATCGTGGCGCTGCGCGAAGCAGGGGGTGGCGCCGACCAGCACCAGGCGGTCGACTCGTTGTGGTGCGAGCTGCGCGGCGCGCATCGCCAGTAGGCCGCCGAGCGACCAGCCACACAGCGTAATCGCCTCGGGAAGCGTGTCGACCAGATGCTGTGCGGTTGCGGTGAACTCTGCCGGGTCGTCGGGCGACCGGCCGTAGCCGGGCAGATCGATCAGGTGTACGCGCCACGAACGAGTCAGCGCGTCGAACAGTGGCCGCCAGACGGCACTGCCGAGGCCCCAGCCGTGAATCAGCGCAAGTTCGGGCTGCGCGGTGGAGGGGGTATTCATGCCAACTCCCGCAGAGCTTCGACCAGACGAGCCAACTGCGCTTCGCTGTGCGCCGCACTGAGCGATACGCGCAGACGGGCCGTTCCCTTGGCTACGGTCGGTGGACGAATGGCCGGGACCCAGAGGCCGCGTTCGTAGAGTGCGCCGGCCAGTCGCAGGGCTGCGTGATTGTCGCCGACGATCACCGGCTGGATGGCGGTTGGCGAAGCGAGCAGCCGCCAGCGTGTGTCGGCCAGTCCGTCGCGCAACTGGCTGACGAGTGTCCACAAATGGGCGCGGCGCGCGTCGCCGGCCGCGATCAGATCGAGGCTGGCGGCCACCGCGCAGGCCATCAGCGGGCTGCCGGCGGTCGTGAAAATGTAGCTGCGGGCGCGCTGCCCGAGCCAATCGATCACCGTGGCGTCGGCCGCAACGAAAGCGCCGGCGGCACCGGCGGCCTTGCCCAGCGTGCCCATGTAGATCACGCGGCGCGCCGCCGGCAGATTGAAGTGGGCGAGGCTGCCGCGACCCTGTGCACCGAGTACGCCGAAGCCATGTGCGTCGTCGATCACCAGCCAGGCATCGAAGCGCTCGGCGAGCGCCAGCAGGCCGGGCAGGGGTGCCAGATCACCATCCATGCTGAACACCGCATCCGTCAGGATCAGCTTGCGCCGGGCAGTACTGGCGGCGAGCAGTCGCTCGAGCGCCGCCAGGTCGGCATGTGGATAGCGCTGGCTGTCGGCCCGCGACAATTGCACGGCATCGATCAGCGAAGCGTGGTTGAGACGGTCGGCGAACACTGCGTCATCGCGTCCGACCAGGGCCGGGACGATTCCCAGGTTGGCCATGTAGCCGGTCGAGAAGAGCAGGGTACGGGCAAAGCCGGTGAATTCGGCGAGCTTCTGCTCGAGGGTGGTGTGCGGTTGCAGGTGACCGCTGACCAGATGCGAGGCGCCGCTGCCGACGCCCCAGGCGCGCGCGCCGGCGCAGGCGGCCTCGACCAGGGCCGGGTCATTGGCCAGGCCCAGATAATCGTTGCTGCAGAAGCTGATCAGCGGTTGTCCGGCAACCCGCGCAGTCGGACCACAGGGCAGTTCGAGCGTCCGGCGCTCGCGTTTCAGACCCGCTTCCTGCAGTGCGTCGAGTTCGCCTTGCAGTTCTTCCCAGATCATCGGTGCAGTGCAGCCTCCAGTGCCGCGCTCGCCCGTGCGACCAGGAACTCGATTTCTCCCTGGCTGATGACATAGGGCGGCATGAAATAGACCGTGTTGCCGATCGGTCGCAGCAGGATCTCGTTGTCTAGGGCGTGGCGGTAGAAGCGGCGGGAAAACAGCGGGTCGTCGCTGATCACGTCGAAGGCGGCGATCATCCCGCGCTGGCGCAGGTGACGGACCTGCGGGTGCCCGGCCAGGGGCTGCAGGCAGCCGGCGAGATATTCGGCGAGCTGACGATTGCGCTCGATCACCTGGTCCTCGGCGAAAATGTCGAGCGTCGCCAGCGCGGCACGGCAAGCCAGCGCATTGCCGGTGTAGGAGTGCGAGTGGAGAAAGCCGCGGCTGGTGGCCTCGTGGTAGAAATCGGCATAGACCGCGTCGGTGGTCATGACGATCGACAGGGGCAGGTAGCCGCCCGAAATGCCTTTCGACAGACACAGGAAATCCGGCCGGATGTCCGCCTGCTGGTGGGCGAAGAAGCTGCCGCTCCGGCCGCAGCCGACGGCGATCTCGTCGCAGATCAGATGGACCTCGTACTGGTCGCAGAGGCGGCGTGCCAGACGAAGGTAGGCGGGATCGTGCATGGCCATGCCGCTGGCGCATTGAATCAGCGGCTCGACGATCAACGCAGCGACGCGCCGATGGTGCTGCTGGAGGTGGCGTTCGAGGTCGGCGGCCGCGCGTACGGCAACCTCGATAGCGCTCTCGCCGTCTACCGCCTGGCGCGCGTCGGGCGTTGCGACGATGGCCGCCGGACGAATCAGCGGTGCGTAGGCGTCCTTGAACAGTGCGACATCGGTGACCGCCAGGGCTCCGACGGTTTCGCCATGATACCCGCCAGCCAGGCAGAGGAACTCCTGTTTCTCGGTGCGTCCCCTGTTCTGCCAGGCGTGGAAGGACATCTTGAGTGCGATTTCGGTCGCCGATGCGCCGTCGGAGGCATAGAAACAATGGCCGAGCACGCCGCCGGCAAGGGCCGACAGCCGCTCGGACAGTTCAACCACCGGGCGATGCGTGAAACCGGCGAGGATGACATGTTCCAGTTCGTCGAGTTGGCTGCGCAGCGCGGCGTTGATCCGCGGATGGCAATGGCCAAACAGGTTGACCCACCAGGAACTGATGCCGTCCAGATAGCGTCGGCCATCGAAATCGTGTAGCCAGACGCCCTGGCCGCTGGCGATCGGCACCAGGGGCAGGGGTTCGACGGCGCTGGCGTGCTGCCTCATCTGCGTGCACGGGTGCCAGACAGCGCTCAGGCTACGCTCAAGTAGGTCGCGGTTGCTGGTCATCGTGATCGGCGCCGCTCAGTGCAGGGTCTGCGACGGCACGTCGTTCTGCTCCGGCATTTCGGCATGCACTGTCTCGCCGTCGACATTGGGGTAGAGCGGGGCGCCGCAGTCGTCACAGAATTCGTAGGGGAATTGCTGATCAAGGACGGCCACCTCCTTGATTCCCGCTTTGCGCAGGGTGTTTTCGATCTCGCCGGAGATGTCGCTGCTGTCGTCTTCGATGCCCAGCAGGGGCCAGACGACGCCGTGATAGATCAGATCGTTGTCGCGTGGGCCGAAACCGATCCGGTACTCCTCGAGTCGCTGGTCATGGAAGGCGCCGATGGTTGCCCGCAGGTTGTCGGGGGGCAGTCCCAGGGCGCTCTGCAGAAAGGCCACCGAAGCGTTCAGCGAGTACGGGCGCGAGGCGCCGTCGGCGGAGCGGCAGGCCGCATGATAGGCGTCGGCGAGCAGCGCCTGGTAGGCACAGCCGGTGAGCAGGGGTTCGAAGCAGGGTGCGCCCTGTCGCAGCCACTCCTTGAGTGCCCCTTCGCGACTGCTCTTGCCCGATTCGTTCCAGTGAAACAGCGGCATGCCGCGTGGCACGGCCAGCGCACCGACGAGATAGCGCGTGTCGGACAGGAAGCGGTTGGTCTCCGCCATGCTCTTCGCATCGACCTTGAGGTCACTGCCGGTCAGGGCCGCTTGGCCGAGTTGGCGCATCAACTGCCAGGTGTCGACAAAGGTATGCGGCAACTGGTCGGGGCTGTAGAGGTAGTCGGCCAGCGACAGGCGGGCATCGGCCGCCAGCACATGTGCGCCGAGATGGACCTTGAGCGTTTGCAGGGTGCTTCGGGGAATCGCCGACGTCGGGATTGAAAAGCGCGACCAGGCGAGCACCGGCGCGGCGATCAGCAGGATGTCGAAATCCTGGCCGCCTGCGGAGACGATGCATGACTCGGCATGCGCTTCGATGAGGTCGGCGAGATCATCATGTGCCATCGGGTGCGCATCGAACAGGCGATCCAGCGCGCTGGTGAAGTCATCCTCCGCGCCATCATGAAACAGTCGATCGACCAGTTCGGCGAGGCGACTCTGCCAGAACTGGTCCTCGAGCTTGCTGCCGGACTCTGCCAGGCCGATCGCCAGGCGGCTCAACTCGGTGGCGTCGGCCGAAATGCGTTTGCGGGAAGAGAAGCGGTTGCGTTTCATGTGCGGGCGCCTGCGGGACGGTCAATCCACAATTGTATCAAGCCGACCGGCCTGACGCTGGAGCGCTTGCACTTCTGCCAGGGGCAATTGCATTGGGACTGCCACGATTGGTGTCGCAGATCTGGCAAATCGGCAAGAGCGGACACTGGAACCGACCACCGCATGGGCAGGCAGGTGCAGGCCGCGACGGTCTTGTCTTTTTGCTAGTATTGCAGCCTTGCGACGTCGCGCGGGTGACACCAGGCGGGTGCCCGGGTTTGTGTGCCGATTCTGAACCAGCGCAGGAAGCCTCGCTGTCACGGCGTACCCACATCACAAAGGAGATCCATTGATGAAACAGCCATCCACGGTTGCTGCACTGTGCCTGCTGGCGGCTGCTGGCGCCTCACACGCCGCCGATCCCAACCTCGCACGGAATCTGGCTGCAACCTGTGCGAATTGCCACGGCACCGACGGCCGGGCCGTGCCCGGTGCCGGTCTGGAAGTGCTGGCGGGAATGGAAAAGACACGGACACTGCAGAAGATGGCGGATTTCAAGAGCGGTGCCAAACCTGCGTCGGTCATGCATCAGATCGCCAAGGGCTACACCGACGAGCAGATCGATCTGGTCGCCACCTATTTCGCGGCACAGAAGTAGAGGAGGGGCAAAGATGTTGTTGAAGCGACGTGATTTTCTGAAAATGGGCGCGGCAGCCGGCGTGCTCGCTTCTCTCTGTGGTTGTGCGGGTGGCGCTCGTCAGGCGAGCGGCCACGTGGTCGTGGTGGGCGGCGGTTATGGGGGGGCCACGGTTGCCAAGTACCTGCGCATGTGGAGTGGCGGTAGGGTGGAAGTCACCCTGATCGAGCGTCACCCCGTTTTCATCTCCTGCCCGATGTCCAACCTGGTCATTGCCGGCAGCAGGACGATGCAAGACATCACGCTCAGCTATGGCCAACTGAAGAGCAGGTGGGGCGTCCGCATCATTCACGACGACGTGCTGGCCGTGGACCCCGCAAAACGTTCGGTCAGGCTTGCCCAAGGCGGCGAGGTCGGCTATGACCGGCTGGTCCTGTCACCGGGCATCGATTTCATCTGGGACCAGATCCCTGCTCTTGGCAGCGCCGAAGCGCAATCCACAATTCTGCACGCCTGGAAGGCCGGCCCGCAAACGCTTGCCCTGCGCCAGCAACTCGAAGACATGAAGGACGGCGGTATCTACGCGATTTCCATCCCCAAGGCACCGTACCGTTGCCCGCCCGGCCCTTACGAGCGCGCCTGCCTGGTGGCGAGCTACTTCAAACAGAAAAAGAACCGATCGAAGGTGGTGATTCTCGATGCCAACGACGACGTGCAGTCCAAGAAGGGACTGTTCACCCAGGCCTGGAACGATCTGTACAAGGGGACCATCGAGTACCGCCCGAATAGCGAGGTCAAGGATGTCGAGCCGCGCAGCAAGACGCTCATACTCGAATTCGACAAGCTTCGGGCCGACGTCCTGAACGTGATCCCGCCACACCGTGCCGGCGACATCGCAGCCAAATCAGGCATCAAGCTGATCAACGGACGTTGGGTCGAGATTGACTGGCTGTCGATGGAATCAAGCAGCACGCCCGGAGTGCATGTTCTGGGGGATGCCATTTTTCCGGCGCCGAGCATGCCGAAATCGGGTCACATGGCCAATCAGCACGCCAAGCTGGCGGCCGCCGCGATCCTCAATCTCCTCTCCGGGCAGGAACCAAATCCGGCTCCCGTGGTGGTGAACACCTGCTACAGTTTCGTTGACGCGAAGAACGCCATCCACGTTGCTTCGGTGCACCAATACGACGCGGCGACCAGGCTCGTGCAGCCGGTCAAGGGCGCCGGTGGTGTTTCCGCTGCGCGCAACGAGATGGAAGGCAAGATTGCGCAGGCTTGGGCAACAAACATCTGGGCCGACATGCTGACCTAAGCCCCGCGCACGCGGTTCGCGCACCCTGCGCGGGCTGCCGTAGGTTCCCTTGAGTTCGACGTGGAGCGCGCGGATCAAAGTCAGCCTCCGATCGATCGTCGGTCAGGCGCTTGCGATCCGGCGATCCGCCGTGTTTCCATGCGCGATGGCCACTGACGCCGGGGGCGAGCACGACACAC
>NZ_JAEUOL010000067.1 GCF_016789985.1 Accumulibacter sp. | reverse complement strand
TCTCCCACCCAAGGGCGGGGAGCGGCGCCTGATCGGTGCCGGGGTGGAAATCCGTGCCCACTTGAACGGCGCCCTGGAGGTCCTCCACAACGGCCAAGTGCTTGCCCACGAACTGCTGGCGGCTCGACCCCAGGCACCGGTAGTCGATGCCAAGGTCGTCCAGGCCCGCCCGCTACCGGTCAAGCCTTCTGCCCGGCACCCCTGGCGCCTGCCTTTCTCCCCGGCCGCCGCCCGCGTCATGGCAGAGCGGAATTCCGCTCAGCCATGACGCGCCTACCGGACATTTCTGCTTGGCAGGAAAGCGGACATCTGTGCTTTGGATTGACATTCTGGGTCTTGCTCGGCCGATGATGGCCGGAATCCCGGCTCACGGTTGCCCGCGGTTTTTCATCTGCTCGCCCGGCGGACTGTAGCCGCTCAGTTCCATGAAACCAACACCGTTGTGCGAACCACTCGACTTGATCGCTCCTTCCCAGTAGACGTTCAGGGTCGTGGTTCGTGCGTCGATCTCGCTGGCGCGCAGGACTGGCTCGACCTTCAGGCGAACGCTGCGGGATGGCAAGGAAATCGTCCAGTCGACCGGGTAGACGATGCCCGACGCAGGACTTTTCCAGGTGCCATTGGGCCTGGCTTCAAAATCCGAGGCACCCAGTGCCGTGACGACGCCATGCCTGGCATGGGTCCCCATGCGCAGCACGGCCGCTCCCTGACGATCGAAGAGCTCGAAGAGCATGATATCCGCACCGTCGCTGAGTTGCAGTGCGAACCAGTTCCAGCGAAGCTGTGCCGCCTCGAAGTCACCCCACTGATGGTCAAACCAGACATCGCCCTCAACCCGTTTCGCCGTTCCGCCTATGGTGAGCATCCCCTGGGCAGTCATGCGCGGGCGAGAAGTATAGTAGCTCAGACCGGCGGCACCAAAATCGAGCAGGCCGCTAACCGGCGTGCCCGGTGCCTGATGCAACACCGGCGGAAGTTTGTCATCGAGTTGCAGGTCGAGGGTGAAGTCCTTGCCGGCCATCTTTGCGACATGTCTGGCACCCTCACCACGCATCTGCCAATTGCCATAGCTGAAGCCAAAGCCGTCGCGCCGTCCATCGGAAGGATTGCCGGCCGTACGCGCCTGCTCGGTGTAGAGCCTGGCGGCCTGATGGTCGAGCAGCGAGCCCTGAAACACCGTATGGGTCATCGTTCCCTGCCGCAGGAAGGTGGCAAGATGGAATGAATAGCGCTCACCCGATTCCGTGTGCAGGTGGCCACTGTAATACCACCACTCGGTGAGCATGGCATGGGAAGCATCGTCGGCCGGCAGTCTCACTGCCGGCATCGTTGCTGCCGACTTGGCGGCCGGCTCGGCTTGTTCGCCCGACGGCAGCGCTGAAACCGCCACCGGGGCCTTGTCCGAGCGAATGAAAAACAACCACGTGATGACCAGCAGGAGGACCAGCCAGCCCGAGATTACCAGCCAGCGATAGCGCCGGAACCAGCGCGACGAACCGGGGCGCGCCTTGCCGCGTAACCGGCGTCTGCTGCCGTAGGTATTAGTCGAGCCAGCGCTCATTTGAATCCTCCTCTCGCCCTAGCCACAGTTGCGGGTCGCCCTCCCCCGCTTCGTCTGGCGCGCGATCTTCGGCACACGGGGCGTTCACGTATGCGCGCCGTTCAGGGCGTCCAGCCAGGCCAGAGTAGCCTCCTCGACCGACCGCCGCCAGGTCAGCGACGAGAAAGTGTGATCGGCATCGGCGAGGTCAAGCCGGCTCACCTTGGGGGCATCTAGCAGACCCGACCAGCCGGAACTGGAGGCGGCATATTCAAGAAACTCCTTCGCCGTATAGTCCTCACTGCTCAGGATCAGCAGAATCTTCCCGGAGAACTGTCGCCAGCCGCCGGCCATGCGCTCCTGAAACGAGGCGTTGACCGTCGTCCCGGCTTCTGCCGCTCCTGGCCGTCGGGCCAGGACGGCCGTGCGCAGGAGATCGCGCACGGATTTCAACAATTCCATCCGGCCGGTGCACAGCTTCCACCAGAACTCCTTCTGCAGCAGGCGTTGGCCGTAGTAATGCTTGAGGTGGGTCTGTGCGAGACTCGTCTCGGAACGCACCCACGGGTTGAGCAGCACCATGCCGGCAACTCTTTCGTCGGCGCTCGCCTGGACATACAACAAGGCTGCCGAGGCCGCGTCGCACAGCCCCCACAACACGATTTTCCGCAGCCCCGGCGCGGCGCTCCGAAAGGCATCAATCGCAGCGCCCACGTCGTTTGATACCGCCTCGAAACCAGGCATCGCTCCGCTCGCGTCACCCATGCCACGATAGTCAAAACGCATCACCGGATAGCCTGCCGCAGCCAGTCGGCGGGCGAGCAGCAGGAATTGCCGATGGCTGCCCACCCGGTACTGCGGCCCGCCGACCACGATCAGGACCCCGCAGGAAGGCGGGCGGGCGGCACAGGGAACTGACCCGGACCGGTCGCCGCCATTGGTTCGAGCGCCCCGCGCATCGTTTGCCTCGTTCCCGCCTTGACCTTTGACCACCAACGGGTCGTACGGCCAGGCAATGATCGCCGGCAAGATCTCGCCGGCGCAAGGGAAGAGCAAGGCCTGTTCGACGCAACTCATGTGGCAACAGCCTCGGACATCGCCAGCAGGCTGGCTTGCAGCAGTGTCGGGCATTCGCTGATTTCACTCGTCTGCCAGAAAGCGGGGCCGTGCACAGCCATTCCACGAGCATGCTGGCCGGCGGCTTGCCATTGCGTCAGGCGTGCGGCGGCGGCTGGGGACATGCCGGCATCCGGCCGGCTGCAAACCTCGATCCATTCGACGCGACCAGAGCGATGCGGCAGCAGCAATTCAGCCTTGTCCAGTCCGTCAGCGAGCGCCGGTGAGAGCATATAACCGGCAATCTCGACTGACTCTCCCTGGGCCAACTGGGTACGCAAGCGCTGCATCACGCCCTTGCTTTCGCCACCGACGATCTCGGCGGCGACCTTCAACCGCAGAAACTGCTGCAGAAATTGCCGACCCGAAAGAACCGGCTGCCAGAACAGCAGGTTGACCGCTCCCGGTATGCGATTGGCCACTTCGTTGGCCAGCAGACATCCGGTACGTTGGCCCCACAGCCAGAGCGGTGCATCGATCCGCCGCAGCAACCAGTTGCAGGCGAGTTCCACGTCGGCCAGCCACGCTTCCCAACTGGCATCACCGAAATCGCCCGAACTGTCACCACAGCCCAGGAGGTCGACCTGGAGTACGGCGAAACCGGTGGCTGCCATGGCACGTGCCTGTACGGCCGCCATCCGCCTCGACTTGTTCATCTCCTCGGCAAAGGGATGGACGTGGACCACGGCCGCACGAACCTGTCGCGCCGCTTCCGGCAAATGCAGCAAGGCAAATCGCTGACCGGGCGAAGCCGGCAGGAAGAAGGCTTCAAGGGACATGGACAGTGGTGCTCAAACGTTCAGCTTGGCCTGGACAAAGTCGATCAGGGTCGACAGTGATGCGAAGACCGAACCGTCGAGTTCATCGTCATCGACCACGAAAGCGAAGCGTTCTTCCAGCGACGTGATCAGAGCCACCACTGCCATCGAATCGAGTTCGGGAAGCGCGCCGAGTAGCGGCGTGTCGAGCGAAAACCCGCTCGCCCGCCCCTTCAGACTCAAGACCTCGTCAAGAATCGCCACCACCTCGCCTCTGATGTCCATGTCGTCTCCTGTAGATCGCATCACCCCGGACACTCCCTGCATGGCAGATCGAACCGGATAAAGTCGGACCCATTATACCGAGGGCAGGCCGGGGCTCCGTGAGATAGCTCACGCCCGGGGCGTGATCCCGACCGGCCCGTTGCGATCGCCTGACCACCGAGCGACTGTGCCGATCATGCGGCTCATTCGCCGTCAGACGGATCGACCACGCACGAAACTCGGCAAAGAATCGCTGGCCGACCCTTGCCAACACCCTGCGCAAATCCGAGGTACTGCCATATGCACATCCCATGAGGATCAGATCGGTAATGACGATACCCAATCCATTGACCCGGTGTTTCATTGCGTGTATTAGTCGAACCCGGAGTGTTGTCCCGCGTTGCTCCACGCATCTTGACTACGAGAGGAGACCTACCTTGGCGAGAAAGAAGGACAAGAAGAAGTCCAGCAAGACCGAGGCCGTGAGCACACTGGCCGTAGCACCTGATCCGCTGCAGACTCTGCAGGACCGTGTCGCAGTGATCGAAGAACAACTCGCGCAACTGATCCTCCGGGAAGGGCCACCGGGACCGCAAGGCGAGCCTGGCCCGGCTGGGCCGAAGGGACCCGCCGGACCCACGGGGCCAGCCGGGCCAGCGGGTACGCCCGGCAAAGACGGGCCAGCCGGGCCTCCCGGCGCGGCGGGAGCAAAAGGAGCAACGGGACCTGCCGGCCCCAAGGGACCAGCAGGCCCACCGGGGCCGCCCGGCCCCCAGGCGGAGCCGGCCACTCCCGCCTGACGACGAGCCGGCGTTGGCGCCCGTCAGCGAAGCGCTCTTCGATCAACCCCGCCAGCACTGGCCCCGGCGTTGACCGCGGGCTGCCTCGGTCGCGCCGATCTTCAGCGCTTCGCGCCAGCCGCTGGTTAGTCACTTCGCATGACCCGCGACGAGCCACCAGACCGGTCGCCCGGCAGGGCCGGTGGCTCACACGCCCCGCCCTGATCCCCCTTTCTTGGCATCGGTATCTACACAAGTCCAAAAATGGGGAGCATGGATCTGAAAATCTGGCACTTGAGCCGCGACTGGAAGCTGTCCAGAAACTACGCCAGTTGCCGGAGCATCGGGTAATCGGCAGCGATATGGAGCACGGTTTCGGCTGTTTCCGGGCGCGACTCGTAGCCCTTGGAGAAACTGCGCGACCCACCGCGCCAGGCAAACGTAGGTTCAACGATCCAGCGTTTGGGCAAGACCACAAACCGATGCGCCGCGGTATGCTTGACCACCGTCGGCGTCGATCCAGGGCTACTTGAAGAGTAGCGCGGATGTTGATCACGTGGTGCGCGCCGCTGCCGGCCAGACACTGACCGTGACTCTGAAGCCCTCCAACCCGCAGAACTACTTCAGCGTCATTCCACCGGTTTCGGATCTGGCGATGTACGTCGGCCAGACGGCTGACAATTTCACCGGCGTCCTGCCGACCGACGGCGACTACACGGTCCGGGTCTACCTGATGCGGTCGGCGGCCCGCCGCAACGAATCGAGCCACTACACACTGGCCGTCGCCGTCACTGGCAAGCCGCTGCCGCCATTGCCCGCCTCAAAGGGTGTCCTCCTGCCCGGCACGCCCTTCCATGCCTTGGCGCAGATCCCCTGCATGCCGGCCTTCGACCCCGAGCCGCAGCAATGTGAGGCCTTCGTCATCCACCGCGGCCTCGACGGCACCGCCACCGTCGAGGTGCACGGGAGCGGCAATCTGCAGCGACGTATCCTCTTCGTACAGGGGAAACCGATAGCGGCGGACGCAACTGATCCGCTGACGTTCTCACGCCAGGGCGACCTCGCCATCGTCAAGATCGGCGCAGCGGAGCGATACGAGATCCCCGACGCACTGCTCACCGGCGGCTGAGCTATGGCGGTGAACCCGATCTCCCGATGCCGCACCACCCTTCTGATGACGGCGCTGATCGGCCTGGACACCTGCGGACAGGCCCAGGCGACCGCCGACGGGCCGGACGCCTACCGTGTCCGCGGCATTGCCGCCGGGAGCTACCTCGTCCTGCGCGGGCTTCGACCGGTTCACCTTTCCGGGCAATCTCCACCTCGCCGGTTTCGATCTGCAGCGCTTCGTCGACCGGCTGGCACGCAAGGCTCGCTGCAAACGCTGGCAGGCGGTGACTTCCCATCACGAGCAGTTCGGCGGCGCTGGCTGGCGCCATGCTCGCCGAGCGCATGGACTGGCCCGGAACACCGGTGAAGGCGGTGCTCGCTTGCCAGCACAAGCTGCACGCCCGCCGCGTGCTCAAGACGGTGGCGCCGGAGGCGAATACATCTGCCGAGCTGCTGCCGGCGCGCTACGGCGAGCCGATCCCGGACGGGCTGCGCCACCCGGTATTCGTCAAGCCGGTGAAAGCAGCCTTCCCGGTGCTCGCATGCATCGTGCATGAGCACGCCGAACTGACGACGATAACCCGCTTCGGAACCTGGGAGCTGTGGGTAATCCGCCACCTGGTCGACCCCTTCGCGCGCATCATCGCCAAGCGCCTGCCGGAGGCAGGCAGCGCACATCGGCTGATGCTCGAAACGCCAGCCAGTGGGCAGCAGTACAAGCTCGGCGGCTACGTCTTCGCCGGCGAACTGAACGTACTCGGTTTTGTCGAGTCGGTGATGTGTCCGGGAACGCAGGCCTGCATACAGTTCGTCTATCCCTGCCCCCTGTCGATAGCCATGCGCGAGCGGGCGGTGGACGTTGCGTGGCGCTTTCTGCAGGCGGTCGGCTTTACGCACGGCCCGTTCAACATGGAGTTCTTCTACGACGACACCCGGGACCACCTGAACATCATCCAGTTCGATCCACGCATGGCGGCACAGTTTTCCGACCTCTATCTGCACGTCGATGGCGTCGGCCTGCAACTGGCGCACGGACGCGATCCGCGCTGCTTGTCGCATGCCGCGCCGAGCACCGGTGCAGCGGCGTGCGCTGACGCGGCATTTTCCCGACGCCATGCTCTTCCGGTTTACCAAGGCGCCCGAGCAGATTGCCCGCGATTTCAAGTGACTGGGTTCTTACCGCTATGGCATTCTGCATCTGGGTGGACAGGATGCCCAGGATTTGCGCACCCGTTGCGGGTTGGCCAGCCGCCTGCTCGGCTGCTGGCCGCTTCCCCATGCGCACCCGTCAGCCGAAGCGGTCTACAATCTGCTGCCTCCGCTACCCGGGTTTTCGCTGGAGAGCGCGTGATGATGCCCTTGCCGAATTCCACCCGGTCGCCACCGCAACCGGTCGCAGGCTCCCCTGGCCGGAGGAAGCGTGCCGGGTGGCGAGGTCACGGGCAACAACGGCGGCCTCCCACGCACACCGCCTTGCCACAGTGGCGGCGCTCTGGTGCGTGCACTTGCCCGGCCGAAAACCGCGATGGAGATGGTTCGATGACTTCGCCCAGATTGTTGCAAATCGCGCCGGAGATGCGGGAGCAGTCGGCAGAGATCCGTGCCGAGCTGCTCGCCGGGTTGACCGCGCCAAGCGCCAGCATCGCCCCGAAGTACCTGTATGACGCACTCGGCTCGCGACTGTTTGCCGCGATCACCGAACTGCCCGAGTACTATCCGACGCGTACCGAGGCCGCGATTTTCATCGAACACCTGGGCGCCATGGCCGGATCACTGGGCCCGGTGGACACCCTGGTTGACCTCGGTGCGGGCAATTGCGAAAAGGCGGCCGCTCTGTTCGCCGCACTGCGCGTCCGGCGCTACGTGGCAGTGGACATCTCGCTGCGCTACCTGCGCGAGTCACTGGAGAATCTGCAGCAGCGCCATCCGGCGATCGAGATGCTGGGCATCGGTCTCGATTTCTCGCTGTCGCTGCAGCTCCCGGCCGAGCTCGATGCGGGACCGCGCACGCTCTTCTACCCTGGCTCGAGCATCGGCAACTTCACGCCACAGGAGGCGTTGAGCTTTCTGCGCCAGGCGCACGCCGAGTGTCGCGGCGGCTCGTTGCTGATCAGCGTCGATCTGGTCAAGCCGGTCGCTATCCTCGAAGCGGCTTACGATGACCCGCTGGGCGTTACCGCGGCATTCAATCGCAACCTCCTGCTAAACCTCAACCGGCTGACCGGTACCGACTTCGCTATCGCCGACTGGTGCCATGTCGCCTTCTTCAACCACGCCGAGTCGCGCATCGAAATGCATTTGCAGGCGCTGCGTGACACGACGGTGCGTTGGGATGGTGGAGAGCGGCATTTCGTGGCGGCCGAGCGCATGCACACCGAGAATTCCTACAAATGGCGCAGCGCGGAGTTCGCCGCCCTGCTCGAAAGGGCCGGCTTTGCCACGCCGCGCCATTGGTGCGATGCGCGCGGCTGGTTTGCGGTGTTCGCCGCGCAGGCCTGAGCCGATGCGGCCGAGCGCGCGCCGGCGCCGGGTCCGACGGCTAGCGGGCGCAGCTGCGAAAGCCGTTGTGCAGGTCGTTGCGCTCGAGCGTGAAGTAGTTGCGGTAGCGCGCATGCGCCATGCGCGGCGAGGTCGCGCGGCTGGCGCCGCGCAGTACGTAGCGAGCGCCGAACCAGGGTACCGAATAGTCGCGGTAGGGGTGAGGCACGAAGCCCGGGTAGGGCAGAAAGCGGCTGGCCGTCCATTCCCATACCTGGCCCCAGCGGAACTCGGGGCAGCTCAGGGCGGCCATCTCCCATTCCGCTTCGCTGGGCAGACGGCGGCCGGCCCAGCGGCACCAGGCTTGCGCTTCGCTCCACGCGAGATGGCTTGCCGGCGCGTCGAGCGGCAGGTTTTCCCATTGTCCGAAGACGCGCCGCTGCCAGACGCCATCCTGCCGGCACAGGTAGCGCGGTACCGGGGCGCCGGTCTCCTCGATGAACGGCAGGTAACGCCGCCAACTGACGACTTCGCAATCGATCGCGAATGCGGGCAACGCCACCGTCTGCGGCGCGAGCTCGTTGTCGAAAGCGAATCCCGGGCTATCCCAACCGAGTGTCCATTGCCGGGCAGGAAAGATGAGTGGACAGGCCTCCCGCAATGGGCTGGCCGGGGTCAGCAGCACTTCGGGCAGTGGAATGTCGAGCGCCTGCGCCATGTAGATGCCGGCTTCGCCGTGCATGTCCTCGTGAAACAGCACCAGCCGGAAGAAGTAAAGCGCCTCGTCGCTCTCCGGCGTGTTGGCGAGCCAGGCCAGCGTTTCCGCCAGGCCGTCGACCAGGTAGGCGCGCGTCGCGGCGAGGTCCGGCAAGTCGAGTTGCCACCGTGTAGTGTGTGCCACGCAACTCGAGTTGTACAGGCTGTCGGCCTGCGGCAGGCGGCCGCGCGGGCGCGGGTGGTCGGGCACGCAGGCGATGCCGCTGGCGCGCTGGCGGTTGCGGGCAATCCAGTAGTCCTGGAACCAGCCGATGTGCCCGGCCTCCCAGAGCGGCGGATTGAGCTGTGGAGAATAGGGGACCACCAGCGAATCGCCCAGCGCCGCCACGCAGGCGTCGAGCAGGGCCAGCGTGCGGGCACGGCTGTCCTGCAGCGCCGTGCTCAGGATCTGGCGACCGCCGCAGCGCGCGGCTTCGGAAGGAAGGTCATGCATCGGCAGACGGGAAGCCATGAGCAAGGTCGCTAGTATGCCGCAAATGGTGATCGTCAGTCCGGCGCTGCGCGATGCCAACAATGGCAACTGGCGGACGGCGCGCCGGTGGCGGCAGCATCTGGCCGGCGCCGGCCGCGTGCGCATCACGCAGGGCTGGCCGGATGCACTGGCCGCCGGCGACGCCGCGATGATCGCACTGCATGCCCGCCGTTCGGCGTCGGCGGTCGCCGCGTGGAGCGCCGCGCACCCGCAACAAGGACTGGTGGTGGTGCTCACCGGCACCGACCTCTACCGGGACATCGTCGCCGACACGACGGCGCAACGCTCGCTGGATCTGGCGCAGGCGCTGGTCGTCCTGCAGGAATGCGCGCCGCAGGCCTTGCCTGCGGCGGTACGCGGCAAGGCACGAGTGATCTTTCAATCCACCACTGCCCGGCAGCCCCTGGCCAAATCGTCGCGCCACCTGCGGGCGGTGATGGTCGGCCACCTGCGCGACGAGAAATCGCCGCAGACCTTGTTCGCCGCCGCGCGTCGTCTGGCCGGCCGGGCCGACATCTTGATCGACCACATCGGAGAAGCGCTCGATCCGACGCTCGGCCAGCAAGCACTGGCAACGATGGCGGCGGTGCCCAACTATCGCTGGCTGGGCATCCTGCCGCACGAGGCGGTGCGTCGGCGCATCCAGCGCGCGCATCTGCTGATCCACACCAGCCGCATGGAAGGCGGGGCGCACGTGATCATGGAAGCCGTGACGAGCGGTACGCCGGTGCTCGCTTCAGCCGTTGACGGCAACGTCGGCATGCTGGGCACCGCTTACGCCGGTTATTTTCCCTGGGACGACGCCGAGTCGCTGGCCGTCCTGCTGCGGCGCTGCCGGGAGTCGGCGGCGACGCCGGGTGAAAGTCTGCTGCAGCAACTGGCTGCCCAATGCCGGCAGCGGGCGGTGCTCTTTGCGCCGCAGCGCGAGCGTGCCGAACTGCACCGGCTGATCGACGATCTGCTCGGCGGCGAGCGACGACGAACGAACCGAATGCCGGGAACGCCATGACACTGCGCCACGGCGGAACCCTCGGTGGAAACCTATTCCCCCGGGACACTGACCAATGGACGCAGCAGGAAGCACGCCCGCCATCGCGGCCAGCGACCGACCCACTGAACCCGCTCACCCGCACGGAGACAACAATGATTCGTTTGCCCCGCCTGATTTCCCGCAGTGCACTGGCACTTGCCCAGATGCTCGGCGCCGTCACCAGCCTGGCCGATACCTTGCGCGTTTCGGCGATTCCCGACCAAGCACCAAAGATGTCGCGTTCACCAGCAAATTGATTGTGCCGGCCGACAGCCCGATCAAATCGCTCGCCGAGCCGAAGAGCAGAACCTTCGCCATCGGCGCGCCGTCGTCCACACCGAAGGACGACTCGCTTACCACCTATCATGTTTCGGCCCCCTGAAAGAACTTGGGAAGAGGCAGTGCGCTGGCAGCGCGTCTCAAGAGAAGGCGGATGCCGCGTTTGAACCA
>NZ_JAEUOL010000022.1 GCF_016789985.1 Accumulibacter sp. | reverse complement strand
ATCTGCGCCGCCAAGGGCGGCGGCTCGGAAAACAAGTCCAAGTTCTATGCGCTGAACCCTTCCGACTCGATCGTCGACTGGGTGCTTAAGACCGTACCGACCATGGGTGCCGGCTGGTGTCCGCCGGGCATCCTGGGCATCTGCAACGTCGGCACACCGGAAAAAGCGATGTTGCTGGACAAGGAATCGCTCATGGCGCCGGTCGATATCCATGAACTGATCGCCCGGGGTGCCAGCAACCGTGTCGAGGAACTGCGCCTCGAACTATACGAGAAGGTCAATGCCCTGGGCATCGGCGCGCAGGGTCTGGGCGGCCTGACCACCGTCCTCGACGTCAAGATCCTCGACTACCCGACCCATGCCGCGAGCCTGCCGGTAGCAATGATCCCGAACTGTGCGGCGACCCGGCATGCGCATTTTCATCTCGACGGCTCCGGGCCGGCGGTCCTCACCCCGCCTGACCTCGATGAATGGCCCAAGGTGAACTGGACACCGAATACCGAAACCTCGACACGGGTGAACCTCGACACGCTGACGCCGACCGAGGTCGCCGCCTGGAAACCCGGCCAGACGCTCCTGCTCAACGGCAAGATGCTGACCGGCCGCGACGCCGCACACAAGCGCATCCAGGACATGTTGGCCAGGGGCGAGAAGCTGCCGGTCGACTTCACCAATCGAGTGATCTACTACGTCGGCCCGGTTGACCCGGTACGCGACGAAGCGGTCGGCCCGGCTGGCCCGACCACCGCAACACGCATGGACAAGTTCACCGAAATGATGCTTGCCCAGACCGGCCTGATCTCGATGGTCGGCAAGGCCGAACGCGGGCCGACCGCCATTGCGGCCATCCGCAAGCATCGCTCGGCGTATCTGATGGCAGTCGGAGGCGCCGCCTATCTGGTCGCCAAAGCGATCCGGACGGCCCGGGTCGTCGGCTTCGCCGATCTCGGCATGGAGGCCATTTACGAGTTCGAGGTCAGGGACATGCCGGTCACCGTGGCAGTCGATTCGACCGGCACCTCGGTACATCAAACCGGGCCGCAGGAATGGCAGGCCAGAATCGGCAAGATCCCTCTGGTCGCCGCCTGAGCTGCACGGCGTGAAAGGCGGTGGCCGGGCATGGCGCCGAACCGTTCCACCTGCGGTGGACGGAGAAGTAGCCATGGCGATAGAGCGACACGGAACGACCCAGCGCTATTCGGACATTTGCGCCTATGGCGACACCATTTATCTGGTCGAATCACCGCGCACGCTCGACAGCAACGTCGCGACGCAGACGCACGAAGTCCTGGCCGGTATCGATCAGTTGCTGCGCCAGGCGGGTAGCGACAAATCGCGCCTGCTGATGGTCACCATCTACCTGCGCGATATCGAAGATTCCGTCGCGGTGAACGCCGTCTGGGATCGCTGGGTTCCCCAGGGCACGGCACCCGTTCGGATCTGCGTCGAAGCCAGACTGGCACATCACGATTTCCTCCTCGAAGTGGCGGTTGTTGCAGCACGCTAGCACGTTGCGCCAGGCGTTCACCGGGAAAGTGATGGCCCTGCTCCACCCCGGGCGACAACCGGCAGCCACCACCCACCTGACGCCCCCCCCGCCGGCAGGAACGGCGGAAACGTCAGCGCAGCGCCCGACTCGATGATCGGCGTCTTCGACAGCGGCCTTGGCGGACTGTCCGTGCTGGCCGCGATTGCCCGCGAATTGCCACAAGCCGACCTGGTCTACCTGGCGGACACGGCACACCTTCCCTATGGCGACAAGGACGACGACTACATCCGCAGTCGCGTCCTGCGCATCGGGAGCCGCCTGGTCGATCAAGGCTGCGGGGTCATCGTCGTCGCCTGCAACACCGCCACCGCGGCGGCAGTAGCCGCTTTTCGCGACACCTTTCCCGAACTGGCGGTGGTCGGCATCGAGCCGGGCGTCAAGCCCGCCGCATCGCTGTCGCGCAGCGGACGCATCGCGGTCCTGGCGACCGTATCGACCGCGCGCAGCGAACGTCTGGCGCGCCTGATTCGACAACACGCCGGATCGGTCGAGGTGCGGATCGAAGCCTGCCCCGGCTGGGCCACCCGGGTCGAAACCCTGCGTCTCGACGATCCCGCCTTCGTCGCGGAAGCCCGGCAACATCTGACCCCCCTGCTCGATGCAGGAGTGGACCAGATCGTCCTCGGGTGTACCCATTACTCGTTTCTTTCTCCCGTCCTGCAAACGATCGTCGGCAAGCAGGCCGAGCTGGTCGACGTCGCCGATGCGGTCGCCCGCCAGTGCGTCCGCCTGGCCGGTGCCCATGCCCACGGGAAGGGTCGACTGACACTGCTGGCCACGGCACACCCGGAGCGTCTGCAGGCCGCCCTGCCGGCGCTCGGACTGAACTGGCTCGGGCACCGCCAAGGCAGCGCGGCCCACCTGGTGATCGCCTGAGGATGACCAGCGCGACCAGCCTGTCATCGACCCGTGTGGCAATCATCGGCGGCGGGCCGGCAGGGCTGATGGCAGCCGAGACGATCAGCCACCACGGAATGACGGTCGATCTTTTCGACGCCATGCCTTCGTTCGGCCGCAAGTTACTGCTGGCCGGCAAGGGCGGGCTCAACCTGACGCACTCAGAATCCACCGCCAGCTTCCGTGCGCGTTACGGCATGCGGCAGGATGAAATGGGCCCCCTGCTTGCCGCCTTCGGGGCACCGGAGGTACGCGCCTGGGCGCAAGGTCTGGGCGTCAACACCTTCGTCGGCAGCTCGGGACGCGTCTTCCCGACCGACATGAAAGCTGCGCCCCTGCTGCGCGCCTGGCTGCAGCGTCTGCGCTCGGCCGGCGTCCGCTTTCATGTGCGTCACCGCTGGTCTGGCTGGAAGCGCGCCACCAGCGGTCACACGCAGCTCGAATTCGCCACCCCGGGAGGTGATCGGCAGTATGCGGCAGAGGCCGTCGTGCTGGCGTTGGGTGGTGGTAGCTGGCCCCGGCTCGGTTCCGATGGACGCTGGTTCGCCCTCCTCGAACAAGCGGGAATCCCCTTGGCCGCACTGCGGCCAGCCAACTGCGGTTTCGATGCCGGCTGGAGCCGGTATCTGCGCGAACACTTTGCCGGCGCTGCGATCAAGTCCGTGGTGGCTTCCTTCGTCGACTCGGCGGGCGTCGAGCATCGTCGGCCCGGCGAGTGCGTGTTGACGGTAAACGGCCTCGAAGGCAGCCTGATCTACGCCTTGTCGGCCGCCTTGCGCGACGGGATCGAAACCAGCGGCTCGGCGACGCTGCGCCTCGATCTGCTGCCCAACCGCGAACTGGTCAGCGTCGTCAGCGAACTGGCGCGACCGCGAGGCAGCCGTTCGATGGCCAGCCATCTGCAAAGCCGTTTACGACTCAAGGGCGCCAAGGCCGCCTTGCTGCACGAATGCACCAGTGCCGAGCAGTTCGCCGATCCCCAGCGCCTGGGGGCCGCCATCAAATCCCTGCCGATTCGTCTGGTCGCACCCCGGCCACTGGCAGAGGCAATCAGCAGCGCAGGCGGCGTGCGCTTCCCTGCGCTCGACGGGAGGCTGATGCTGCGCGCGCTGCCCGGCGTCTTCTGCGCCGGCGAAATGCTCGACTGGGAGGCCCCGACCGGCGGCTATCTGTTGACCGCATGCTTCTCCAGCGGCCGGGCCGCCGGCCTCGGCGTGCTGGCCTGGCTGGCCGGACGCGGGCAGTCTGCTGGCGCACCACCTCATCTCCCGAGGCAACCGCCCTAACCGGAAAGTGGTCGGCGACATCTCCCCGGCGCCGCGTTCTTCCAGCCGGAAACTCATCGCTTCCGACAACTCAAAGCATCAAGAGTCCGACCGAACTCCGGGTCGACGTCACGCACGCCGCTCGCCCGGCCGGAGCGATCGTCGATGCCTTTGATCAGGTGCGTCCCTCGGCTGGACAGTCAGGACAGCAGAAGGCAAGCCCACTGCGCCAACTTCTGCGTGTTTTCCGACGAGTACAGCGATCAGAATCGGCTTGACTGGCGCGCTTTCGTCAACGCAGTGCGAGAAGATCTGGTGAAGGGGTGGTCGATGAATCCCAAGAAGTCCGCTTACCTTGGGCTGCCGGCTGGCGGTTACGACTGGCCCGCATGCTCGGCAAGCACTTCGATCAACGCTCGAAGCCATGGCGTCACGCGCCGGGCGAAAGGGTAGAGCACCGAGATCGGCATCGGCGGCGCACGATGGTGAGCAAGCACCTCGACCAGACATCCGGCATCAACGGCGCCGGCCGCAATGTAATCCGGTATCTGCACGATGCCCATTCCGGCTACCGCGCAGGCGAGCATCACTTCACCCTTGTCCATGACGACGGACGACTCTGGCCGCAGTTCCCGCGTTTCGCGGCCATCCTGAACCTGCCAGGTCCGGATCAGCCCGATCGACGTAATCCGGAACAACAGGCAGGTGTAACCGCCGAGATCGGCGGGGTTCCGTGGCGCGCCGCGCCGGGCGAGATAGTCCGGAGCACCGCAGACAACCAGCGACTGCTCGCCAATGCGCACCACGGCGTCGAGACCATCGCTGATGATAGCGACGTAGTGATCCAACAGTTCTACTTCGAGTGCCAGCTTCGAGTGGTGCTGCCGCAACTCTGCCAGCGCTGGTACGACCCACTGGTGGCCGATGACGACTGGCGCGTTGATGTGCAGCGTTCCGCTGACTTCGCTGCGCGCTCCGACCGACTCGTCACGCAACGCCTCGATCTTGTCAGCGATGTGCCTGCAGCGCAAATGCAGGTCACCCCCGTCGCTGGTCAGCGTCACCTGCGCGTGGTGCGATGGAAGAGGCGCAAGCCGAGGTCTTCTTCAAGGCGGCCGATGCTCTTGGCCACAGCCGACGGCGAGATACCCATTTTGCCCTCCGCACCAGTGAAGTTGCCGTGCTTCACCGTATCCGTGAATTCCAGGAATGCCTGCAGACTGGCGCTGTGTTCCACCCATACCCAAGGAGAGTCGCCATGTACGCCTTCCACAAACAGGGTCTGCCCTGCGCCAGCCTGCCCGGCATCCACTCCACCACTGTCGTCTGGTGGTCGGTGGCCAGACGCTCGACTTCGTAGCGGATTCGACCCTGGTGTTACCCAACGGCGTCGATCACCAGATTTTCCATACCGGGAGCGAAGCAATCGAACTGGTGCAGCTTTCCCGATGACGCCGGTCGTGACAAGAACGACGGATGGCCGCGAACTGACGCTGCCGTGGCTATCGTGATACCTTGACCACCCGACAACTTCATCACTTCAGGTGACCGCCACCAATTGACCGTGATCTGTCACCAAGAGATCGCTGCAAGCAGACGCTCAGCGGGCGATCCGCCGCACCCGACCCGGCTCGGGGCAACCCGAACCCCGGTCTGGACGGCGCCGTCGAGAAGGTTCAGGGCCTCCCTGCCCAATCACGCCAAGTCGAAGCGATCCAGATTCATCACCTTGTTCCAGGCCGCCACGAAGGCACCCACGAACGCCGGCTGCGCGTCGCTGCAGGCATGGACTTCCGCCAGGGCGCGCAACTGGGAGTTCGCGCCGAAGACGAGATCAACGACCGTGCCTGTCCACTTGAGCGCACCCGTCTTGCGGTCATGCCCCTCCAGGACGCCTTCCTCCTTGGCGGACTTCTGCCACGTCGTGTTCATGTCGAGCAGGTTTACGAAGAAGTCATTGGTCAGCAGTCCCGGACGCTGGGTGAACACACCGTGCCGGGACTGCCCGACGTTCGCATCGAGAGCACGCAGGCCGCCGATCAGCACGGTCATCTCGGGGGCGGTCAGCGTCAGCAATTGCGCCTTGTCCACCAGCAACTCGGCCGCTGCTCCCTCGAGCCCCTTGCGGACATAGTTGCGGAAGCCATCCGCGACCGGCTCCAGCACGGCGAACGAGTGCGCATCGGTCTGCGCCGGCGAGGCGTCCATGCGCCCGGGCGAGAAGGGCACCGACACGACGTGGCCGGCCTTCTGCGCCGCCGCCTCGACGGCGGCACAGCCGCCGAGCACGATCAGGTCGGCCAGCGAGACCTGCTTGCCGCCCGACTGCGCAGCGTTGAACTCCTGCTGGATCGCTTCCAGCTCGGCCAGCACCTTGGCCAGTTCGGCCGGCTGGTTGACTGCCCAATCCTTCTGCGGTGCAAGGCGGATGCGCGCCCCGTTGGCGCCGCCGCGCTTGTCGCTGCCGCGGAAGCTGGCGGCCGAAGCCCAAGCCGTGGTGACCAACTGGGCAATGGAGAGACCGGAGGTGAGAACCCTGGCCTTCAGGGCCGTAATGTCCTGCTCATCGATCAACGCATGATTCACGGCGGGGATCGGGTCCTGCCAGATCAGCACCTCCTGCGGCACGAGCGGGCCGAGGTAGCGGGTGAGCGGGCCCATGTCACGGTGTGTCAGCTTGAACCAGGCGCGGGCAAAGGCATCCGCGAACTGGTCCGGATTCTCCATGAAGCGCCTGGAAATCCTTTCGTACACGGGGTCGAAGCGCAGGGCGAGGTCGGTGGTCAGCATGGCGGGGGCGTGCCGCTTGGCCGGGTCATGGGCATCCGGTACGGTAGCGGCGCCCATGCCGTGCTTCGGAGTCCACTGATGCGCACCGGCCGGGCTCCTGATCAGTTCCCATTCGTAGCCAAACAGGTTCCAGAAGAAGTTGTTGCTCCACTTCGTTGGCGTCGTGGTCCAGGTGACTTCCAGCCCGCTGGTGATCGTGTCCCCACCCTTGCCGGTGCCAAAGCTGCTCTTCCAGCCCAGCCCCTGCTCCTCGATGCCGGCAGCTTCCGGCTCGGGCCCCACATGTTTCGCGTCACCGGCGCCGTGGGTCTTGCCGAAGGTGTGACCACCCGCGATGAGTGCCACGGTTTCTTCGTCGTCCATCGCCATGCGAGCGAAGGTCTCGCGGATGTCGCGCGCTGCAGCGAGTGGGTCGGGGTTGCCGTTCGGACCTTCCGGATTGACGTAAATCAGACCCATCTGCACGGCAGCGAGCGGATTTTCGAGATCCCGGTCGCCGGAGTAGCGTCGGTCATCCAGCCACTTGTTTTCGGAACCCCAGTAGATGTCTTCTTCCGGTTCCCAGATGTCCGGGCGGCCACCGGCGAATCCGAAGGTCCTGAAGCCCATCGACTCCAGCGCGACGTTGCCGGCCAGGATCATGAGGTCGGCCCAGGAGATCCGGCGACCGTACTTCTGCTTGATCGGCCAGAGCAATCGACGCGCCTTGTCGAGGTTGACGTTGTCGGGCCAGCTATTGAGGGGGGCAAAGCGTTGGTTGCCGGTCCCCGCGCCACCGCGACCGTCGCTGATGCGGTAGGTGCCGGCACTGTGCCAGGCCATGCGAATGAACAAGGGTCCGTAGTGGCCGAAGTCGGCGGGCCACCAGTCCTGCGAGTCGGTCATCAGGGCATGCAGGTCCTGGATCACTGCATCCAGGTCGAGGCTCTTGAACGCTGCGGCGTAGTCGAACGTTTCGCCCATGGGATCGGACTTGGCGGAATGCTGGTGCAGGATCTTGAGGTTGAGCTGCTTGGGCCACCAGTCGGCGTTCGTCGGGGCCCCAGCCACGGTGTGTTGGCGCGCTTCGCCCGAGAACGGGCACTTGGTCTGGTCGGACATGGTTCTCTCCTTGGGTTGTTGGTCATCGACGACGTTGACCAGACTATCGCCTGGGCACCCGTCGTTCAACGAAATTCTGTCAATGGGATCGATAGCCTGATTCAATCTGAGCTTCCTCCGAAATTTCGTCTGCCCAGGCTGAGGTAGGCTGAAAAAAGTGGAGTCCAACGTTTCGTAAAATGAATGGAAACGGAGGATGGAAATGACAAGGATGCCGAAGGGGTTGTACACGCCGGAATTTCGGGCGGAGGCGGTGGAGCGGGTTGCGGAGAGAAGGCTC
>NZ_JAEUOL010000277.1 GCF_016789985.1 Accumulibacter sp. | reverse complement strand
GTCGCCTTTGTCTGTAGCATTCGTTTCGTCGCCGGGACACTCCCTCCCCCTCCCCCTCCCCCCCGAGTGCCACGGCGACAGCATCACCCGGCCCGCCCAGCCCCCCTCTGGCGGGCCGTTTCTTTTTGTACACCACGCCGGACAGCCATCTTCCCGGCCCTCCGTGCGTGCTCACCGTCTGGTCGGTCCGCCGGGCAGACCGTACAATGCACGGACATAGCGCTCGCCGCAACGCGGCAACAAGAGGACTTCGATGAGCAGCAACAAGCAAACAGACAGTTTTTCACAGTTCGGCCTGCCGCTGTCCGGCGGCGTTCTGGCCAGGCTGCTGACGATGAGTGCTGGCGCCCTCCTGCTGGTCGTCGGCTTCATGTTCTCGCTGCTCGCACTGGGCGTGCTGCTCATTGGCGGGGCGCTGATTTTCGCCTATCTGAAATGGAAAACCCGCCACCTGCATCGCCAGCCCGGAGAGCCGGCGGAGCCACGACCAGCAGCGGGCGGTCAGGCAAGCGGACGAGTGATCGAGGGAGAGGTGATCGGTGACGCGGAATACGATGCGCGGCCCCGACCATCGACCAAACGACCGGCCAAAGACCTTCCCGCGCCCTACGACCGGCAACCGTGATCCGACGCGGAGCGCTGAGCCGCTGCCCTTCCCTTGCCGCAACAACCGCTCTCCCCGGCCCTCGACCATGAAACCTGCCTGCCTGACCGCCACTCTGACCCTCACCCTGACCCTGATCGCCGCAGCGGCTGCCGGCGAGGCAGGCGTTTCTGCCGAACGTTTCAGCGCGTGCCTCGCCGGCTTGCGCACCGAGGCAGCAGGCAAGGGTGTCTCGGCGACCTCCTTTGATCGCCTGACTCGCGACCTGACTCCCGACCCGAGCGTGCTCGAATTCCTCGACTATCAACCGGAGTTCCGAACGCCAATCTGGGACTATCTCGCCGGCCTGGTCGACGACGAGCGGGTGGCCGACGGCATGGCGATGAAACAGCAATGGGCAAGCCCACTGGCCAGCGTAGCGGAGCGCTATCGCGTCGATGCCGACACGGTGGTGGCCGTCTGGGGTGTCGAGAGCAATTTCGGGCGAAATTTCGGCAAGCGACCGCTGCTCACGTCGCTCGGCACCCTCTCCTGTTTCGGACGGCGGCAAGCCTTCTTTCGTGGCGAGTTTCTGAGCACGTTGAAAATCCTCGACACCGGCGATATCGCACCCGAGCGCCTGGTCGGCTCCTGGGCTGGCGCCTTCGGCCATACCCAGTTCATGCCATCGACCTTCCTGCGCCTGGCGGTCGATGGCGACGGCGACGGCAAACGTGACTTGATGGACAGCGTCCCCGACGCGCTCGCCTCAACCGCCAATTTCCTGCACAAGGCGGGCTGGCGCACGGGTGAGCCCTGGGGCTACGAGGTCGTGCTGCCGCCAGGCTTCGATACCAGCGTCTCCGGCCGCACCAACAAGCGACCACTCGCTTACTGGAGCGGGCGCGGCGTGCGGCGTGCCGACGGACAGCCGATCGCCGCCGCGGAAGCTGCCGCCGGACTGCTCCTGCCGGCTGGTCCGCGCGGCCCCGCTTTTCTGGTGTTGCGCAACTTCGACGTGATCTACGGCTATAACGCTGCCGAAAGCTACGCCCTGGCCATCGCCCACCTCGCCGACCGGATCAAGGGCGGCAAGCCCTTCGTGACGCCGTGGCCGACCGACGATCCCGGTTTGTCGCGGCGTGAGCGACGCGAGCTACAGACCCTGCTGACCGGCCGCGGATACCCGATCGGCGAAATCGACGGCATGATCGGCGCCAATTCGCGGCAAGCCATCCAGACCGAACAGAAACGTCTGGGGATGACCGCCGACGGCCGTCCGGGACAGAAACTGCTGGCCGCACTGCGTGTCGCGGCGGCCGAAAAGCCGGTCGGCACGGCCGTGCCGACGACGCCGACCCGCTGAATGGCGCCGGCCGTGCTGATCGACGCCGCCCGGCATCCAGCAAGCGCAGGCGGGTGGCTAGCACTGTCCGGAGCAACTGCCCTATAGTGCCAGTTGTCGCGCATCAGGTCAGCGACACCGCCGCACAGGAGAGAGCACGACATGTCGTCAGCCCCGGACGAGACAGGCCGGCAGGAGGGTGAGATCCTTATCGACGCAGCGCAACTGCGTCCCGGGGTGCACGTCCGTCTGCCGGTGCCGTGGATCGAGCACCAGTTCATGTTCAGCTCCTTTGTCATTGTGGACGAGGAACAGGCACGTCTGATCGCCGCGATGAAGCTGCCGCAACTGTTTTGTGACCCGATGCGTTGCCGGGTACCACCCTTGCCGCCGCCATCGACCGGCAATCCCGCGACCTGTGCGGCAAACCGCGAGACCGCTCCCGACAGAGCCCACCTGGCTGCCCTGACCACCGCCCGCCTGGCCGAGAAGCAAGCCCGCAGCCAGGCCATGGAACGTCTCAGGGAAGGACTGGACAAGGCGCAGAAGCACTATCTGAGTGCGGCAAGGGCAGTGGCCGGCGCGCTTGCTGCGTTTGCCGGCAACCCATGCGAAGCGATCAGGGAAGTCGCCCGGGTGAGCGAGGATTCAACCGCCGCCTTGCTCGCCGACCCCGACAGCGCGATCGTGCTGATTGCCGAAAAGGCACACCAGGACGGACACGCCGCCCACTCACTGTCGGTGATGACCCTGTCGCTGTTGCTCGGCAAGCAGGCCCAGTTGCCACCAGCGGCGCTGCAGGCGATCGGTATCGGTGCCCTGCTCCACGATATCGGCAAGCTGCAGGTCAATCCGGCAATCCTGCGCAACAACCAGCGCAATCGGCACGAGGAAGCCATCTACCAATCGCACTGTCGCAGCGGCTTCGATGCTGCCGCCCGTGCCGGCAGCCTGGCGCAGTCGATACGCCACGCCATCCTGCACCATCACGAGCGTTACGACGGCCAGGGGTTTCCGGATCGCCTCAGCGCCAACGCGGTGCCGCTGGCGGCGCGCGTGGTGGCGATCGCCAACCGCTTCGACAATCTGGTGAATCCGCCGGATCACCGGCGCGCCATCTCGCCGTCGGAAGCCCTGTCGACCCTGTGGATGCGGGAGCGCAGCGCTTTCGACCCGATGCTGCTGCAGCTCTTCATTCGCGCGATGGGCGTCTATCCGCCGGGCTCGATCGTCCAGCTCAGCGACGGTCGGAGCGCTGCGGTGATCGGCTCGGCCGGAGCGGACAAGCCGCTCCGGCCAAAGGTGATGGTCTACGCCCCGGAGGTACCGCGCCGACAGTCGATCATCGTCGATCTGGCGCTCGACGACGGTCTGAGCATCGAGCGTCCGCTACGCCTGCAGGATCGAACGATCGATGAACTCGACTACCTTCTCCCCCGCCGCAAGATCAACTGGTCTTACATGGCCGAGCGGACGTGCTGAGCGTCAGCGGACTGGCCAAGCGCCATGCGCAAGCCAGCGGACCGCTGTTCACCGGCCTCGGTTTCACCGTCGGGACGGGAGAAATCGTCGCCCTGGTCGGCGAATCGGGAGTCGGCAAGAGCACCCTGCTCAACTGCATCGCCGGTATCGAGAGCGCGGACAGCGGCGCGATCGACATCGGCGCACCGGCAGTGAATATCGTCGGCCTCGACGAAGCGGCGCGCGCCGCCCTGCGGGCGCGCAGCATCGGTTTCGTCTTCCAGGCCTTTCACGTGCTGCCGACGCTGACCGTTGCCCAGAACATCGCCGTGCCGCTGCTGCTCGCCGGCGTGCCGCGCGAGGAACACACGGCACGCACGCAAATACTGCTCACCCGGGTCGGCCTGCCAGGTTTCGCTGGGCGCTGGCCTGCCTCGCTGTCGGGCGGCGAATTGCAGCGGGTAGCGATCGCCCGCGCCCTGGTCCACCACCCGGCGCTGATCCTGGCCGACGAACCGACCGGCAACCTCGACCCGCGCACCGCCGGCGAAGTGCTCTCGCTGCTGCTCGAACAAGTCCGCGAGCAGCAGGCGAGCGCGCTGATCGTCACCCACTCGCAGCACGTCGCGCTGTGCTGTGACCGCATCCTGACGCTCACCTCGGACGGTCTGCAATGAACACGCTGGCCTGGTGGCTGATCCGCGCCCAGTTCCGCAGCTGCCGCGTCGCAACGCTCCTCTCGATGCTGGCGATCGCCCTCGGCGTTGCGCTTGGCTACGCCATCCATCTGATCAACGACGCGGCGCTAACCGATTTCTCGCGGGCGATGAAAACGGTGCAGGGAGAGCCCGATGCAGTGATCGCCGCACGCGACAGCGCCGGCAGCGTGGCCCTGAGCAGTCTCGAAGAGATTGCGCGCGACCCGGCCGTGCTGGTCGTCGCAGCGGTGATCGAAACACGCGTACGCATCGGCCATTGGCCGGCACCGGTTCGCCTGATCGGCCTGGATGTGTTCACGGCGGGAGTGGTGATGCCCGGCCTGCTGCCCCGGCAGGCCGAGCCAGCGCCGACCGGCAGCATCCTCGAAGGAGGGGTATACGCCTCGCCGGCGCTGCTCGCCAGGCTCGGTCTGCCGGTCAACGCAGCGCTGACGCTGACCCGCGGCGACCAGCAATGGTCGACCAGCATCGCCGGCGACCTGCCCGCTGCCGGACCTGATGAACTACTGCTGGTGGCCGACATCGCCTGGGTGCAGGAGCACTTCGGACCGGCCGATGCGGTCAGCGAGGCGCGCCTGCGCCTGGCACCGGATGCCGATCCGGCAAGCTGGAGAGCCAGGCTGGCGCAACGACTGCCGGCCGGTCTGCTGCTGCGCGTGGCGGACGACGACAGCGCGCGCGCCGCCAACCTGTCGCGCGCCTACCGGGTGAACCTCAACGTCCTGGCACTGGTCGCCCTGTTGACCGGCGCTTTTCTGGTCTTCGCCACCCAACTGACTGCGGTTGCCCAGCGCTCGACGCAATTCGCCCTGCTCGGCGTGCTCGGACTGACCCCGGCCAGGCGGCTGCTGCAGGTACTGCTCGAAGCACTGGCCATCGGCCTGCCGGGTGCGCTGCTCGGTCTCGGGCTGGGTTATGGCCTCGCCTTCGCCTTCACGCGCCTGCTGGGTGGCGACCTCGGTGGCGGCTATTTCCCGGGCAGCGCCCCGATCATCGTGCCGCAGGCGACTTCGGCACTCGGCTTCCTGTTCCTCGGTTGTATCGCCAGCCTGGCTGGCGCGCTCTATCCGGCCTGGCTGAACCGCCGGCAAGCGCTGGTGCAGGCGCTGAACAGCGGATTCGCGCAGATGCCGCGGGCTGGCCGGAACGCCCGCCGGCAACTGCTGCTGCCGATCGGGCTGGCGCTGACGGCAGGCGCGCTGCTGCAGTTGCCACCGCTGTTCGAACTGCCGTTGGCCGGCTACGCGGCAATTGCGCTGGTTTTGGTGATCGGCATTTCCGCTGCGCCGCTCCTGACGCAGCAACTGTTCGGCTGGGTCGCCACACGCTCGCTGCTGCCAGCGCCACAACAGATCGCCCTGCAGAACGTTGCGCAGGCACCGCTGATGGCACAGGTGGCAGCCAGCGGACTGATCGTCAGCTTCGCCCTGACCGCCAGCATGGTGATCATGGTGTCGAGCTTTCGCGTCGCCGTCGATCGCTGGCTCGACCACGTTCTGCCCGCCCCGCTCTATCTGCGCAGCAAGGCGACCCCCTTACCACAGGACCTGCTGGCTGCCCTGGCCCGGACCGATACGCCATTTGCCCATGTCGAACGTACCGCTCATGCCTTGCTGACGCTTGATCCGCAAAGACCCGGTGTCGGTCTGCTGGTGCGCGAACTCGAGCGCAGCAACCCGGGCGAGCGACTGCCCTTCAGCGGGCCGGTGATTGCCCCGCCGCCCGAGATGGCAGTGGTCTGGATCAGCGAGGCGATGCACGAAATCTATCGCCTCTCGCCCGGGCAAACAATCCACCTGCCGCTTCTCGGACGCGAGGTCGAGGTCTTTGTCGGCGGAGTCTGGCGCGACTACGCCAGACAGTTCGGTGCCGTGGCGATCAGTCGCGACGACTATCGCCGGCTGGGCGGCGATTTTCGCCCGACCGACCTGGCCCTCTGGCCGCTGCCCGGCCAGGAGGCCGCCGCCGCCGAATGGCTGCGGCCCTACACCGCCAGACACGGACTCGAACTGGCGGAAAGCGCTGAAATCCGCCAGCTCAGCCTGTCGATCTTCGACAAGAGTTTTGCCGTCACCCATGCCCTTGAAGCGGCCGCCATGCTGATCGGCGTCTTCGGACTGGCGGTAACCCTGGCGGCCAGTGTCTGGCTGCGTGCGCGCGAACTGGCGACGCTCGGCGCGCTGGGCTTCGACCGCCGCATGCTGAGCCGTTCCGTGATGCTCGAAGGCGCCCTGATCGCCGCCGTCGGTCTGCTCATCGGCAGTATCTGCGGCACCGCGATCGGCGCCGTTCTGACCCACGTGGTCAATCCGCAGGCCTTCCACTGGCACATGCCGTTGGACATTCCGTGGCTGGCGCTGCTCGCAGGCGTCGCATCGACCCTGGCGACGGCCATCTTCGCCAGCCACTATGCCGCCCGCCAGGCAACCCGGCTGCCGGTGGCACAGGTACTGGCCAGCACCCAGTGAGCGGCGACTGCTAGCGATGCGACGGCGCAGCTTTCTCGCCACCCCCCTGCTGCTGCCCGCACTGGCGAGTTCGGCATCAGCACGGCAGGCGGTCGCCTATCCGCCGGTGACCCGCGGCCACCACCTCGTCTTTCCACGCGATCACGGGGCGCACCCGGAGTTTCGTACCGAGTGGTGGTATGTCACCGGCGCGCTCGACACGCCGCAGCAGGATATCGGCTTTCAGCTCACCTTTTTCCGCAGTCGGCCAGGCACCGCCGAAAATCTGCATTCACCGATCGCCGCGCGGCAGATCGTTTTTGCGCACGCGGCACTGAGCCTGCCCGGTGACCGGCTGCGACACAGCGAACGCGCGGCGCGAGCGAATCTCGGCGCCCGCTTCTCCAGCCTCGATTGCGATGTCGGCATCGGTGCCTGGCGGATGTTCCGCCAGGCACGCGGGGCGGACGAGGAGCTCCGCCTGCAGATGCAGAGCCCGCAGTTCTCCTGGGAGCTGACCCTCAGCCCGACGCAAGCCCTGTTGCTGCAGGGCGATCAGGGCTATTCGCCGAAGGGCCACGCACCCGGTCTGGCAAGCTACTATGTTAGCTGGCCGCAGTTGCAGGTCGCCGGGACACTGGTGTACGCAGGCCGGCAGCAAATGGTCAGCGGACGCGCCTGGTTCGATCACGAATGGTCGACGGCGCTCTTGGGCGAGGGTGCTGTCGGCTGGGATTGGCTCGGCATCAACCTCGCCGACGGCGGCGCGCTGATGGCTTTTCGCATGCGCGATGCGGTCGGAGCAACGCTCTATGCACACGCCGCGTGGCGTGACGCCGGCGGCCGGCTGCGTCAGTTCGCACCCGACAGCGTCCGCTTCACGCCGCTGCGCGGCTGGTCGTCACCGCGCAGCGGGGCGACTTATCCGGTGCAGATCGAGATCAGCTTCGGCGAGCAGAGCGTGCGCACGCTTCCGCTGCTCGACGATCAGGAACTGGCCGCCAGCCGTCCGACGCCGGTGGTTTACTGGGAGGGACTGGTCAGGATCGAGGGCAGCCTGAGCGGGCGCGGCTACCTCGAAATGACCGGCTACGCCGAGCGGCTGCGCGTCGCCGGGCATTCTGCCCGTTTGCCGGCGGCCGGATGAGCAGCGGGTCGCCGGTGCTGATCAAAGGCCGATGAAGCTGCGGATCTTGTCGAGCATTCCTGCTTTCGGCGCATCCCCGCCGGCTGGCTGGTCCACGAAGCGGCGCGTGAACTCGTCCAGCTCGGTCTCGCGACGCGCCAGAATCAGGGCAAACGCTTCGGCCAGTTCGGGCCGCGACTGAATGAGCTGTTCGAGCGTCGCCTGATCGAGGCGGTAGCACACCAGGTCCGTCCTGGCAACGACCGTATCGCGCCGGCGTTCGCCGGTGAGCACGCCCCGTTCGCCGAAAGTGCTGCCGGCGGGTATGGTTCGGAAAAGCTGTCTCGGCTGGTCGCCAAACTCGACCCACACCTCGGCCTCGCCAACCGTCAGCAGGTAGAGCCAGTGAGCCTCGTCGCCCTGCCGGAAGATCACGTCGCCACTGACAAAGGGCGCAAAAACCAGGTGCTGGCTGATGGTCAGCAACTCGCGCTCGTCAAGCCTGGCAAAGATCTCCAGCTTGCGCAGATCGAGCAGCCGGCGTTCGGTCTCGCGCCGCTGGATCGACTCGCGGTAGGCGTCGTTCTCCTTGGTGACGAGCAGGGATTGCTCCGGCACCGCCAGGCGCATTCCGCCACGCTGCAGGGCAGCCAGGACATGGACGCGCACCGCGGAATCGGTCGGATCGTCGGGCTGCGGATCGAGCATCCAGTAACGCAGGGCATAGCGCGCATAGCCCGGACCGAAGTCCATCAGGACACAGGTCGGCGCCGGCTCGGCGGCCACGTTGGGAATCTCCGCAACGGTGATCGCCTTGACGACAGCATCGATCACCCGGGTCGGAGGAGAATCATGGGTGACGTTGAACCAGATCCATCGCCGCCACGGCCAGTTCGGAATGTCCTCCCTGCCGTACACCGTAAACCGGCCGCGCATCAACTGGCTGTTCGGAACGATGACCACTTCCCCGTTGCGCGTGCGGATCGTCGTCTGCCGCCAGCGCACCTGTGCCACCCGGCCGGTCAGCTCGTCCACCCTGATCCAGTCGCCGGTGCGCAAAGAGTTGTCGAGCTGCAGGGCGACTCCCGAAAGCACATTGCCCAGGGTGTCCTGCATGGCCAGGGCAAGCACTGCGGTGATCACCGCCGAGGTGGTCAGCAGACTCGACGGGTCGAGGCCGACGATATGCAGCCGGGCCAGGATGAACGCCGCGTAGAGCACGAGCACGGCGATATCCTCCGCGATACGCGGCACGACGATCCCGACGCGCGGCAGAATTGCCCGGAAGGCAAAAATCGCCGCCAGGCGGAACAGGGCCATTCCCGATCCGATGACGAAGAGTTCATGCAACATCACCGCCAGGCGTGAGTAATCGAGTCCTTCGAGAATGGCACCGAAGAGCTGGCCCAGCAGGCAGAGGACGAAGACGACAAAGGTGCCACCGACGCGCCGGCGTTCCCTGGCCAGCAGGCGCAGCGACAGCAGGCTCAGGATCACGGCGCCAGCGATGATGAACTTGGTCTCGGGCAGCCAGAAGTAGGCCCAGATTCTTTCCAGCAGTTTGTCCATCGCCCCCCTTTCACACTCAGTGTCCGGCTGGCGCTCCGGCCGCCCGCCAGCACCAGGCAATGCACTACGCTCGTCGCCTGCCCACTGCAGATCGGTGGTCCGTGCCTGACGGCACGGGAACGGACGACGCGATGCGTGACAACCGGCCCTGGTGGTGGATCGGGCAGGTGCCGCGGCGACCAGCGTACACCGCCATGCGGCGGCCGGCGGCTCCGGCGCACGCCGGAGCGGGTGCTCAGCCGCCGGTCATCGACATGAAGCGCACCACCTGTGGGGTATCCATCTGGTGAGCGAAGTCATGACCTCTGGCCTTGATCCCCATGCCGTGCATGATCGCTTCGCCGAGCGGCCGGTCGTCGTCCGGGTGCGCACGCAGCAAGGGCAGCAGCGGCACGGCATCGTTGTTGCCCAGGCACGGGTAGAGGTCGCCACGCGCGGTGAAGCGCACGCGATTGCAGCTGTCGCAGAAGTTGTGACTGTGCGGCGAGATGAAACCGACGCGCGTCACGCTGCCGGGAATCCTCCAGTAGCGGGCAGGTCCACCGCTGCTCTCGGCGGATGGCACGAGGACGAAGCGATTCTGCAAGCGGGCGAGCGCTTCGTCGCTGCTGAAATGGCTGGACCGACGACCCAGCCCGCGGTCGCCGAGCGGCATCTCCTCGATGAAGGAAATGTCGATGCCACGTTGCACGGCAAAGTCGACCAGGTGGACCAGCTCGTCGTCGTTGCCGCCGCGAATCATCACCGTGTTGATCTTCAGGCGCTGGAAACCGGCCGCCTGTGCCGCGTCGAGACCACGCAAGACCTTGTCGAGATCACCGACCCGGGTAATCTCCCGGAAACGGCCTGCACGCAGCGTGTCGAGGCTGATGTTGATGCGCTTGACACCGGCCGCCTGCAAGGCCGGGGCAAAACGATCGAGCTGCGAACCATTGGTGGTCAGCACCAGCTCCTTCAGGCCCGGCAGGCAGGCGATCCGCTCCAGCAACCAGATGACATTGTGCCTGACCAGCGGCTCGCCACCGGTGACGCGCAGCTTGCTGACCCCGAGAGCAACGAAAATGCGGGCGATGCGCAGGCATTCCTCGAGCGTCAGCACCTGCGCGCGCGGCAGAAAAACCATTTCCTCCGCCATGCAGTAGTTACAGCGAAAGTCGCAGCGGTCGGTGATTGACAGGCGCAGGTAGCTGACATGCCGTCCATGGCGGTCGACCAGCATCCCGCCAGCCCGGCGCGCGGCTTCCGGCAAACCACGCGGCAACTGGCCAGGCGGCGATTCAGGCACGGCTTGCGACATCGGCAACTCATTGCGCATGGGAGGAACTCCCCCGGGCATGCCCGTGGCAGGGGAAAAACGAGAACGGTTGGCGGCGCATTATAGCCGAGTTTCCCTCTCCCCCACGCCGCTATCGACCGCCACAGGCCAGTCTCAACCGTCCTCATGGGTACGTCTCGAACGAAAGGTCAGCAAAGCGGGCTTCGACGCGCTCGCCGGTGTTGTCGGTGTCGGCACCCAGCGCGACGCCCGTAACGGGCATCAGCGGATCGCCGAAAGCAGCGCGGAAATCCGCCGCGACATCGCGCACCACCTCCCGCCATTGCCCGGCGTGCGTCGCTCCCGAATCGACGACGATCATCCGCAGACGGTCACTGTAGGCATTCCAGCCGGACTCGCCGACAGACTGCGCCGTCCCCCAGACATAGCACAGCGCCGCCGCCGGCAGATCGCTGCCATACAGCAGGCGCGCGGTCATCATCTTCATCCGGTCGCCGACGCTCAAACGCTCGGACGGCAGGTCGAACAACACATAGACGCGCGCCGCATAGTCGTCGCCCGCCTTGCGCCGCAGGTCGGACGCGCTGACCGGCCTGGAAACGCGCCAGCGCCACCGGAGCAGCGGTGTCGCCGCCAGGTCGACACGTTGCACAGCCAGCAGGCTGGACGCCGAACGGTCGGAAATCACCCGCAGCACGCTGACTCCGCCATCCTTGACGATGTCGAACCGGTTGGCGCGCTCGACCGAAGGCAGAGTCTGGTGTACCCAGGCGGCAGGCAGACTGTTTCCCGGCTGGACGTTCGCAAACCTTGCCAGCTCGACGCGCCGCACGCCGCCACTGTCCTCGGCGCAGGCAGGCCGCAGCACGAGCAAGCCGAGCACGGCGGCGCACAACGACGGCACCAGCACGCCCAGCGCCACGCGGCGGCGTGGTGCCTTCACCGACCCCATGCAGCGAATCCGTCAAGCCCGGCCAGGCGCGCCAGATCGGCCGGCCGGTCGACGTCCCACAACCCGGGCAGCTCGACCCAGCGCAGATGCAGGCGCGACAACCGCTGACGAGTCTGCTGCATCACCCGCTGCGTACCCCATTCGATCGCTTCGAACAGCTCCGGCCGGGGACGACGCAAACCGACCAGCACGTAACCACCATCGTCGGCCGGGATGAACACCGCGTCGTTGCCGCTGCCTTCGTCTCCCGCCAGCAGGGTTTCGCCTGCGGCGATCAGATCGGCCGGTTGCAGGGCCGGACAGTCACTGCCGATCAGCAACGACGGACCGGACTGCACGGCAAAGGCCGCCGCCATGCGCTGGCCGAGATCGCCATCCGACTGGCAGCGCAGCTCGACACCGCAGTGCCACCGAAGGGCGCGAAAAAAACGCTGCCGCTCGTCCGGTGCCGCCCACAGGCAGACCCTGCCGGGGGCCGCCCGCTGCGCGACGGCCAGCGCGCGCAGGGTCAGTCGGCGCTGCAGGCGGGCGGCACCAGACGCGCCGAGCACCGGAATGAGGCGCGTCTTGGCGGTACCCGCCTGCGGCGCCCGGGCGAAGACGGCGATGGCAGGTGCCTCAGGGCTGTCGCGGAACATAGCCATAGCGAATCGCCAGTTGCCGTGGATCGGCACCGAAGAAGTAACTGACTCGCAAACGCCACATCAGCAGGATCGTGCGCAGCACGCCATGCTTCTCCCAGCGCCGCCCGGAGGTCGTCACCCGTGCGCGCAGACAGGCCGGTCGTCCCATTCGCTTGAGGCTCTGCGACAAGGCGATATCTTCCATCAGCGGCAGATCCGGATAGCCACCAAGGCACTCGAACACGGCACGGCGAACGAAGATCGCCTGATCGCCCGTGGCAATCGAGGTCAGGCGCGAACGCCAGTTCATCATCCGTTCGACGACCCGCAGCAGCGGCGAACATCCGTCGATGCGCACGTCGAACCGACCCCAGACCGCCCCACCCTCGATCGCCGTACGAACCAGTTGCTCGGCCTCGGCAGGCAATCTGGTGTCGACATGCAGGAAAAGCAGGACTGCACCGCGGCTCGCCTGCGCCCCGGCATTCATCTGAACGGCCCGACCGCGCGGCGCCTCGAGCAGCCGATCAGCTACCGGCCGCAGCAATTCCGGCGTGCCGTCGTCACTGCCACCATCGACCACCAGCAATTCCATCCCGCGTCGCCGCAACTCGGTCAGTGCCGCGATTTGCTCCCTGAGCGTTGCCGCTTCATTCAACACCGGCAGGATTACTGACAGAAAGGGACGATCGATCGGGGTTTCCATGGCGACACGACGGGGAAAAACGGTTCACCGGACAATGGCCGTCGAAAGCGGACCGACCGCCGCGGCCGGCACGGGTATCGACGGAAATCCAACCTTAGCATACATCGCACGGAGCATTACCCCGAGCCAGGCCCTTCGCGGTATATTGAACGCCATCGCGTAAACCAGACGGCGTTCCGGCAGGGGTGCGCCGTTTCCGAATCAACGAAGAACGAAGACCATGCCCGCCCGCCCAACCGCCAGCAACCCGCGGACCGATTCCGCCGAACCCTTCCCGGTGCCCGGCGCCGGCGACCTGCTCGATGACCCCTTCGGGCGATCGCTGCGACTTGTGGTAGGCAACGCACGACAAGCGTTTCGCTGGATCCGGCCCGGGTGTTTCCAGATGGGATCGCCGGCCGACGAAACGCAGCGCGGGGTCGCCGAACTGCCGCACGAGGTGACGATCAGCCACGGCTTCTGGCTTGCCGACACGGCGTGCACGCAGGCTTTCTGGACGGCAGTGTGGCCGGTCAATCCCAGCCACTTTCAGGAAGACCCGCGACATCCGGTCGAGAACGTCGCCTGGCACGATACGCAGCGCTTCCTCGCCGAACTGAACCGCCGGCTACCGGGATTGAACGCCCGCCTGCCGTACGAGGCGGAATGGGAATATGCCTGCCGTGCCGGGACGACAACGCCGTTCTCCTTCGGCAACCAGATCACCACCGAACAGGTCAACTACCACGGCGATTTCCCATACGCTGACGGGATGAAGGGCGTCTATCGCCAGCGCCCGGTGCCGGTCGCCTCGCTGCCGCCCAACCCCTGGGGACTGTACGAAATGCACGGCAACGTCTGGGAATGGTGCGCCGACTGGTATGCCGACTACCCGGGCGAGCCACAGGTCGACCCGCGCGGCCCGACGTTCGGCAAGATGCGGGTCTTGCGCGGCGGGACGTGGAGTGACCCGGCCCGCTACGCCCGTTCGGCCACGCGCAGCCGCATCGAACCCGTCTACCGGCCGCGCAGCACCGGTTTCCGGCTGGTCATCGCGCAGAGCTGAGGCCGGCCCGGCGATACCGTAGTCAGGCAGGCGCAGACTGCGCCCGCCGCCAGCCGTGCCGCTGACCTGGCGCTTGGCGCCGACAGGCACAACAAGGACACGCCGGTGCTTCAAACCCGGGATCGTGCAGGCCATCGGAAGCCACGCCCGGCAACCCGGCAGCGGGAAATTTGTCGCCACGGCGACCACGGGTCGCCTGCACCGCCTACAATTCACCGTCACTTGTCACCCCACGACGCGCACAATCCGCATCGGCAACGCCGGGAACCCCAGAATGCGCACCGGAGTCAACCAGCAGCTTTTGCACGACCGTCACCGATGACTGCAACAAGATCGAACGAAGGACGTGATGAACATCGTCAGCGAAGAAGAACCAAGAAAAAGGCGCAGCTCTACGAGAAGGGCGACGACAGCGCTGAAAGCGGGCGGCGCCGAACACCCCGCCAAGGGTGATGAACGTCCTTTCATCGTTGGTATCGGAGCCTCGGCGGGCGGCCTGGAAGCACTCAGCCTGCTCCTGCCAGGCCTGCCGAAGAACCTCGGACTGAGCTACGTCGTCGTACAGCATCTGTCGCCCACCTACCGCAGCATGATGTCGCAACTACTCGGGCGCGAAACCACGATGCCGGTCAGGGATATCGAGGACAGCATGGCGCCAGAGCCGAATACCGTCTATATCACACCGCCCAATCGCAACCTGACGCTCGTTGCAGGGCGCTTTCGACTGGTCGAACCGGCGCGCGAATCGATGCCGAAACCATCAGTCAATCGCTTCTTCGCCTCGCTGGCGGAGGAGATCGGCGAATCGACGATCGGCATCATCCTCTCCGGCACGGGCTCCGATGGCGCATCCGGGGTCCATGCGATCAAGGCGGCCGGCGGCTTCACCTTTTCCCAGGACCCGGAAACCGCCAAATACAGCGGCATGCCGCAGTCGGCGATCGACACGGGGAGTGTAGACTGGATTCTGCCTCCCGAGAACATGGGCGCCGAGATCAGCCTGATCGTCCTCAACCGTGGACTGATTCCGGTCGCCACCCAGGCGGCAAGCGCACCGGCAACACTCAAAACGCTGCTCGGCAAGGTACGCAGCCGTACCAGGGTCGATTTCTCCCAGTACAAGGAACCAACCCTCTGGCGCCGTATCGAGCGACGGATGGCGGCCAATCATGTCAGCACGCTGCACGATTACCTGCAGGTGGTCGACCAGACCCCGGTCGAACTCGACAAGCTGTGCAAGGATATCCTGATCTCGGTCACTGCCTTCTTCCGTGATACGGATGCCTTCGCCCGTCTCGAGAGAGTGGTGGCCGACATTCTCGCCAACAAGCAGCCCGGCGATGACATTCGCGTCTGGGTGGCCGGCTGCGCAACTGGCGAGGAAGCCTATTCGCTGGCCATCCTTTTCTCCGAACGACTGGGCGCCTCATTTGACCAATACCGCCTGCAGATCTTCGCTACCGACATCGACCTCGATGCGATGGCCCTCGCCCGACGCGGGGTGTTCGCCGCCGCCAGCCTGGCTCACCTGGACCGCGGCCGCATCCGCACCAACTTCACGCCGCACGGCGACCGCTACGAGATCAACAAGAACCTGCGTGACGTGGTGATCTTTGCCCGTCAGGACCTGGTGCAGGATCCGCCGTTCCTGCGTCTCGACCTGATCAGTTGCCGCAATGTGCTGATCTACTTCCAGAGCGAACTGCAGGCACGGCTGCTCTCGGTGTTTCATTACGCCCTCAACCCGGGTGCCTACCTGTTTCTCGGCAAATCGGAAGGCATTTTCCAGCAGGAAGGGCTGTTTGGCGTGGTGGACAAGGAAGGACGTCTCTACCGTCGGCACGGTGTCACCGCCCGACTGCCGCTGCGGCGTTCGGAACTGCAGCCGGCGGCAGCCGGCCTCAACCAGCATCAGCGGCCGGCCAAGCCGACGCCACCGCTCGGTTTCGAGAACATCCTGCTCGAGGCGGCCGGACGTTACTTCATTCCGACCAGCATCCTGATCAACGGCAAGTTCGAAATCCGCCATATCCACGGTGATGCCAGCCGGCTGCTCAACATATCACCGGGCAAACCGGCCTTCGACCTGATTTCGCTGATCCGCCGCGAGCTGCGCACCGAGGTCCAGGTACTGATGCGCCAGGCGCAGGTCAAGCAGGCGATCGCCCATGGGCGACCACGGCACATCAAGGCACTCGACCCGAATCGTGGCGTCCGCCTGTCGGTGCATCCCGTATCCTCCGCCGGCAGCGACGCACTGTTCATGGTCTGCATCGAGTGGATACTCCCGGCCGCCGGCAAGAGTTCCGCCGAGGACAGTGGCAACATCACCGACAAGGAACTCGAAGACGAACTGGCGGCAACGCGCGAACACCTGCAGACACTGGTCGAGGAACTCGAGACCTCGAATGAGGAAATGCAGGCCCTGAACGAAGAGATTCAGGCGTCCAACGAGGAGATGCAGGCTTCCAACGAGGAGCTGGAAGCATCCAACGAGGAATTGCAATCGACCAATGAAGAACTGGCCACGGTCAACGAGGAATTGCAGATCAAGACGGCCGAGACGCAGGAACTCAATATCGAGCTGGAGTGCATCCAGAACAGCGTCGACTACCCGCTGCTGGTCCTCGACCGCAACACCAGCCTGCAACGCTTCAACAGTGCCGCCGCGCGCCTCTTCAAGCTCGGTGCGGCACAGGTGGGACGCCATCTGCGCGACCTGCCGCTGCCCCCGGACATGCCAGATCTGGTGACCGACAGCCTGCGGGTGATTGAAACACAGAATGCCCTCGACCGGCAGATCGTCAACGCCAACCGGCGCCACTACGCGCTGCACATCGTGCCGCTGCTGCGCGATGCGCAGCGTATTGCGGGCGTCATCCTGCTTTTTGCCGACAACACCAGCCTTTACGAAGTGGAGCGTTCGGCACGCGAAACGCAGGTCAGGCTGCTCGCCGTGATGAACAACTCGGTTTCTCTGATGGCGGTCAAGGACGCCTCGGGACGCTACCAGTTCGCCAATCCGAAGTTTGAAGGCACCTTCGGCTTCAGCACCGGGCAGGTGATCGGCAAGACCGACCTGCAGTTGTTTCCCGAAGCCGTGTGCACGATCTTCAGGGAGAGTGAGATCGAGGCGATGCGCCTGCGCAAAGGCATGGAGCGCGAGGAAACACTGCCTCTGGAAAGCGGCACACGCCATTTCCTGGCTGTCCGCTTCCCGCTCTTCGACGACGACGGAGCAATCACCGGCCTCTGTTTCCAGGCCACCGACATCACCGGCCGCAAGCACGCCGAAGAGCAGTTGCGGCTTGCCGCCATGGTCTTCGATCGCGCCTCCGAAGGGGTTATGGTGACCGACACCGAGCAGCGAATACTGACCGTCAACGACGCCTTCACTTCCCTCACCGGCTTCACCCGCCAGGAAGTCATCGGCAAGAAGCCAAGTATTCTACGTTCCGAGAAAACGCCACCCGACCTTTACGTCGAGATGTGGGAGCGCGTGAACCGGACGGGCGTCTGGCAAGGCGAGATCTGGAACGTCCGCAGGAACGGCGAGACCTTCCTCGAATGGCTGTCGATCAACACGGTTCAGGACAAGAGCGGCAAAGTAGTCAACTATGTCGGCATGTTCAGCGACATCACCAAGGTGCGCGAGTCGCAGCAACGCATCGAATATCTGGCAACGCACGATGAACTCACCGGTCTGCCCAACCGCGCGCTGTTGAACGACCGCCTGCATCTGGCGCTGGCGCGCGCCGAGCGCTCGCGCGCCAGCGTCGGCGTGGTCTTCATCGATCTCGACAACTTCAAGGTGGTCAATGATACCCTTGGCCATGTTACCGGCGACAAGCTCCTCAAGCAGGCTGCCCTGCGCCTGCTCGACTGCGTACGCGCCGAGGACACGGTTGCCCGCCTGGGCGGCGACGAGTTCGTCGTCCTGCTCGAAACCGCCGACCGCCGTGAAGCGACCGTGACTGCCGAACGCTTGTTGAGCGCGCTGAGTGCGAGCTACCGCTTCGACGAACATGAATGCTTCATCAGTGCCAGCATCGGCCTGAGCATGTTCCCGGAGGACTCGACAGATGCCGGAGCACTGATGCGCAATGCCGATTCGGCAATGTACCGCGCCAAGGATCACGGCAAGAACGCCTTCCGCTTCTTCACCGCCGACCTCGCCCACCAGGCAACGCGGCGGCTGGCGCTGGAGGCCGGTCTGCGACGGGCAATCGAACATGGCGAGTTGTTCGTCCACTATCAGCCGCAGGTCATCCTCGAAAACCGCCAGGTGGTCGGCGCGGAGGCGCTGGTGCGCTGGCAGTGCGACGGCGAGGTGATCGAGCCGGTGGTGTTCATTCCGGTTGCCGAACAGAGCAACCTGATCATCGCGATCGACGAATGGGTGCTGGGCGAAGCATGCCGTCAGATAAACGAGTGGGACCGCAGCGGTCTGCCGCCGGTACGCATCAGCGTCAACATCTCGGCACGACATTTCCGCAAGGAGGGCATGGCCGGTGATCTGATGCAGATCGTCAACGCGCACGGTGTCTCGCCGCAACGGTTATGCATCGAAATCACCGAAGGCGTGCTGATGGACTTCGATCGTGCACAGCGGATGCTCGCCGAACTGGTGGCCTGTGGTCTGCTGATCAGCATCGACGACTTCGGGACCGGCTTCTCCTCGCTGTCGTATCTCAAGCGCTTCCCGATCCACGAATTGAAGATCGCGCGCAGTTTCGTGGACGGCATCGCGACCAATTCCGACGACCGGGCGATCGGTTCGGCGATCATCGCACTGGCCCGCCACCTCGGCATGAGCGTTGTCGCCGAAGGTGTCGAGATTGCCAACCAGCACGACGAACTCGACGCCTCCGGTTGCCACCATGGACAGGGCTATCTCTATGCCCACCCGCTGCCACCGGATGCCTTCGCCGAGTGGTTGCGGGCGCGCAGTCGAACCGGCTGACACGACAGCACGCCTGCGGATGGCTATGGCGCCCGTCCGTCCCGCCTGACCAAGCCCGGCGCCTTGATCAGTTGATTTCGCCGAACTCGGCGGACCCCTCCGGATTTGCCTCGTCGAGCAAGCGCTGCTCGATGCGCTCGATCAGCCCTTGCGATGCGTCCTCGATCATGTCGAGCACCAGGTCGAAGCCGTGACCCAGCCCGTAGTAAGGATCAGGTACTTCATCGTCCTCGAAATTCTTCGAGTAGCTCATCAGCAACCCGAGGCGATCCTGCTTGTCTGGCGGACAGATGCGTTTCAGGACCCCCAGATTGTTGTGGTCCATGGCCAGAATGAGGTCGAAATACGCCAGATCCTGGGCAGCCACCTTGCGCGCCCGCATGTCCGAGAGATTATAGTTGCGCGCCGCCGCGGCACGCTGCGTCCGTTGATCGGGCGCCTCACCGGCATGATAGCCGTGGGTACCTGCAGAATCGACTTCCACCTTGTCTTCAAGATTCTTCTGACGCAGGATTTGGCGGAAAACACCCTCCGCCGTTGGCGAACGGCAGATGTTTCCCATGCAGACGAATAGAACCTTGATCACCTTCCGTTTTCCAGATACGTATGTCCTCTGCCAGGGCTCCGGCCGGTCGGCTGCAGCCAGGCAACACAGTTCATCCCCGGCAGGCAGCCGGCGCCGGTCAGGCACTCATGATGCGTGGAAACGCCACCGAGTGCAAGATCAGACCCGGATCGGGCCCGGATTTACGATGCTCTACCACGCAGATCTCGAGTGCTACGGGCCCCCCGCGTTCCTGCCAGTCCGGTAACGCCACAATCACTGTCCGCGCCGGTTCAGCCGCGCCGCGCCGGCGCCTTGGGCCTGCTCCCCGGTCGCCCGCCGCCAACTCTGGCGGGCGTGCTCTTCGCCGGCGGTTTCACCTTGTCCGGCGGCTTGGGTTTGCGCCGATTCTGCTCGGGTGGCGGTTTGTCGACAAAGGGGTTGCTGGTCACGTTGAACTGAATCTGCAAGGGCGTGCCCTGCAGCTTGAATACTTCGCGGAAAGTGTGCTCGAGATAACGCCGGTAGGAATCCGGCACCTTGTCGAGCGCATTGCCATGAATCACGATCAGGGGTGGATTTCTCCCACCCTGATGCGCATAGCGCAACTTGGGCCGAAACAATCCGCTGCGCGGTGGCGCCTGACGAGCGACGGCCTCGATCAGGGCGCGCGTCAGCCTGGGCGTCGGCAGGTCGACGGTAGCAGCCCGGAACGCCGCGTCGACCGAGCGCATGAGCTGCTCCAGGCCCTGCCCCTGGAGCGCCGACACGTAGTGAAAGCGGGCAAAATCGATGAACGAAAGCTGGCTTTCGAGCGCTCCCTTGATCTGCTCGCGGATGTAGGCGTCTAGCCCATCCCATTTGTTGACCGCGACCACCAGTGCACGCCCGGATTCGCGAATGAAGCCGCCGATGTGCGCGTCCTGATCGGAAATGTCCTGGCGCGCATCAAGCACCAGAATCACCACCTGTGCGTCCTCGATTGCCTGCAGGGTCTTGATCACCGAGAATTTCTCGATGGTTTCGAAGACCTTGCCGCGACGGCGCAGGCCGGCGGTGTCGATCAGTGTGTAATGCCGGCCGCCGCGTTCAAAGTCCACTTCGATCGCGTCACGTGTCGTCCCCGGTTGGTCGAAAGCGATCACCCGATCCTCGCCGAGCAGCGCGTTGATCAGCGTACTCTTGCCGACATTGGGCCGCCCGACGATCGCCACTCTGACCACGTCATCGCTCGTCTCTTCGGCCGCCGGTTCGGGAAATGACTGCAGCGCCAGCTCGATCAGCACCCGCACCCCCTCGCCGTGCGCCGCCGAGATCGGCAGCGGCTCGCCCAGTCCCAACTCATGGAAATCGGCGATCACCACCCCGTGGCTCATGCCTTCCGATTTGTTGACAGCGACCAGCACCTGCCGCCCGGCACGACGCAGCCGGTTGGCGATCTCCTTGTCGAGGGCGCTGACGCCGCTGCGCCCGTCGACCACGAAAATCACCGCATCGGCTTCGTCGATCGCCTGTTCGGTCTGGCGTGCCATCTGATGCACGATGCCCTCCTTGGCGAGCGGCTCGAAGCCACCGGTATCGATCACCAGATAGGGCTTACTGCCGAGTTTTCCGTGCCCGTAGTGACGGTCCCGGGTCAAACCGGGAATGTTGGCCACCAGCGCGTCGCGAGTCCTGGTGAGACGATTGAACAGCGTTGATTTGCCGACATTGGGTCGCCCGACGAGAACGATGCTCGGCTTCATTGCGCCTCGATGGCAAGCACGCGTCCACCCGTCGTCTGCGCCAGGACATTGTTGCCAAGACGCTGCAATGGTGCCCGCACCGCGCTGCCGTCGGTGCTCAAGCGTGCCACGAAGGATCCGTCGTCGCGACTCAGAAAGTGCAGAACTCCCTTCACATCGGCGACCACGACCATGTTGCGCAGTGGCAAGGGCGCGGTCAGCTGGCGCAGGAAGAGTTTGTCCTGCTTCCACAGCCCGGCCCCGCTCGCCTTGTCCAGAGCATGTACGGCGCCCTTGTCATCGGAGACATAGACGTAACGACTGTCGATCGACAGACCGGCTGCACTCGAGATATCACGCGACCAGACCAGGCTGCCATTCGCCAGATCGAAGCACGAAATGCGGCCCTGGAAGGCCACGGCACAGATCAGGCGTCCATCGATGACCGGAGCACTGGTCACGTCGGCCACCCGATCAAGCTCGGTGGCCCCCTTCGGCAACGCCACCGTTCCTTCCCAGAGTGGTGCACCGTTCTCTGCACTGACGGCAATCAGCTTGCCCCCGGGAAAGCCGGCAAAGACGTAGCGTTCGACCAGGATCGGCGCTGCCGTTACCCGCAGCGACAGCGGCGTACTCGGACGCTGGTAGATCCACTTGCGTTTGCCTTCCAGGGGATCATAGGCCACCAGGCGGTGGTCGACACTGCGCACGATGACCAGGCTCGAGCTCACCAAAGGTGGCGCCACCACCTCACTGCTGGCGCGCGCCTTCCACAACAGGCTGCCATCGATGGTCGATAGGGCAAGAACCTCCCCCTTCATCGTACCGACGACCAGCATCCGCCCATCGGCGCCAACCCCCCCCGAGAGCGTCTGGTCGACCTTTATTCGCCAGACCTGCTGACCATCGTCAAGGCGCACAATCGTGCCATCCCTGGCCGCCGCGTACACAGAAGAACCGACGGTGGCCGGAACGAAAGTGTAGTCCTCGCTCTTGCCGACCCCTTCCGACCACGCCACGCGCGCCTCGGCGCCTGCCTGAATCGGCTGCAGCTCGGCCATCTTCGGCCCGCTGCTGCTGAAAGGGTTCAGCGCATCGAGTGTCGAACAGCCGGCCAGCGCTACACAGAGCGATGCCGTGACGAGTAGCGGCGAGCGCATCAGATCGCCTCCCCGAGCGCATCAAGCTTGAGCTGCAGTGATGCCCGATAGCCTGCATTCGCCTGGCCATCCTGCAGCGAGCTTTTTCCCTTGCCGTTCTCGCCTGCCCCTTCGAGACTGGCCAGCGCGGCCTGATACGCCACGCGCGCCTCGGCGGTCTTGCCCTGGGCGACCAGAACGTCGCCCCGGCTATCGGCAAAACGTGCGGCAAAGCCCGGGCTCGGTGTGCCGTCGAGCAGCTTCAAGGCCTCGTCATAAGCCTTCTCGTCGAGCAGCAGGGCCACCAGACGCAAACGCGCCAGATCGCGCAGTTCGTCCTTGCCATGCTCGACGACCCAGGCCAGTTGCAGCTTGGCGGTCTTCGCATCGCCACCGTCGAACAGCGCCTTGGCGGTCTGCAGGGCAGCGAGCGGCGCATAGGTCGTGCCGCCATACTTGTCCACCAGTTCGCCACTCGCCGCCTTGATACGTTGCGAATCCTGGTCGGCAATCGCTTTCTGCAGGACAGCATAAACCAGGGAGGCCTGCGCCGACTGATTGTGCTGGTACCAGTTCCAGCCTTGCCAGGCTGCCACGGCGATCGCCGCGGCGGTGATCAGGCCGCTCAGCAGATTGCCATACTGTTTCCACCACGCCTTGATTTCGGCGATCTGTTCCTGCTCTTCGAGGTCGTAGGTAGCCATCAAGCTTCGTCCCAATCCAGAATTGAACTCATGATTTCGTCGGCGACACCATCAACCACGACCCGTCGCTGTTCGTTCGACTGTTCGCCAGTTTGCCGCAGAGCCTTCAGTGTCACCTCGCCGGCTTGTGCCTCGTCGTCACCGATGATCACCGCAAAGCTCGCTCCAGAAGCATCGGCCTTTTTCATCTGCGCCTTGAAACCGCCGCCACCGCAATGAAAGAGGACGTCGATAGCGCGGTCGCGCAGCCCCTCGGCCACCCGCGCCGCCAGACGTGACGCTGCCTCGCCCTGATGCACCACATAGACATCCACCGGCGCCGCCTTGACTTCCCCGCCTGCCTCGCGAATCAGGGCAATCAGTCGCTCGACACCCATCGCAAAACCACAGGCCGGCGCCGGTTTGCCGCCGAGTTGCTGCACCAGCCCGTCGTAACGCCCGCCGGCACAGACCGTTCCTTGTGCCCCCAGCCGGTCGGTCACCCATTCGAACACCGTCAGGTTGTAATAGTCGAGGCCACGTACCAGCCGCGGGTTGATCGCGAAGGGCTGGCCGGCGTCGCGCAGCACCTGCTGCACGCCCTCGAAATGCGCCAGCGACTCGGCACCCAGGTGGTCGATCAGTTGCGGCGCCCCGCGCACGACTTCCTGCAGCGCCGGGTTCTTGCTGTCGAGGATGCGCAAGGGGTTGCTGTGCAGTCGCCGCCGGCTGTCCTCATCGAGCAGTGCGCTGTGCTGTTCGAAATAGGTGATCAGTTCGGCGCGATGGCACGCCCGTTCCGCCGGCTGGCCAAGCGTGTTGAGCTGCAGGACGATACCGTCGAGACCAAGATCATCCCACAGGCGGGCACCCATCAGGATATGCTCGGCATCGATGTCCGGGCCGGGAAAACCGAGCGCTTCGACACCCACCTGGTGGAACTGGCGATAGCGGCCCTTCTGTGGCCGCTCGTGGCGGAACATCTGGCCGACGTAGTACAGGCGCTGCGGCTGCTGCGCCATCAGGTTGTGCTGGATCACCGCGCGCACGCAACCTGCCGTACCCTCGGGGCGCAGGGTCAGCGACTCGCCGTTGAGGCTGTCCACGAAGGAGTACATCTCCTTCTCGACGATATCGGTCACTTCGCCGATCGCGCGCTTGAACAGTGGTGTCGGCTCGACGATCGGCAGGCGGATCGGCCGATAGCCGTAGCTCTTGAGCCACGAACGGATGGTCTCGTCGAACCTGTCCCAGAACTCGGCCTCATCCGGCAGGATATCGTTCATCCCGCGCACCGACTGGATCTTCGGTATGTTCATCGGCCGGCAGATTTTCTCTGGTAAGTGCGCGCCACGTAGGCATCGACGATCGCGGTGAACTCTTCGGCAATATGCTCGCCGCGCAGGGTGACGGTCTTGGCACCGTCCTCGAACACCGGTGCGGCCGGCGCCTCACCGGTACCGGGCAGGCTGATGCCGATGTTGGCGTGCTTGCTCTCGCCCGGCCCATTGACCACGCAGCCCATCACCGCCAGGGTCAGGTTCTCGACCCCATCATGGTCGACCCGCCACTGCGGCATGCGCTGGCGAACATGCGCCTGGATCGATTGCGCCAGTTCCTGGAAAAAGGTGCTGCTCGTCCGCCCACAACCCGGACAGGCTACCACCATCGGCGTGAACGCGCGCAAACCCATGGTCTGCAACATTTCCTGCGCAACGATCACTTCCTGTGTGCGTGCGCCGCCCGGCTCCGGGGTCAGCGAGACACGGATCGTGTCGCCGATACCTTCCTGCAGCAACACCGCCATCGCTGCCGTCGAGGCCACGACACCCTTCGACCCCATGCCGGCTTCGGTCAGCCCGAGGTGGAGGGGGTAGTCGCAGCGACGCGACAGTTCGCGATAGATGGCAATCAGGTCCTGCACGCCCGACACCTTGCACGACAGGACGATGCGCCCGCCCGACATGCCGAGTTGCTCTGCCCTGCCAGCCGACTCGAGCGCCGAGACGACCATCGCCTCGCGCATCACCTCGACCGCATCGCGTGGCTCCGCCCGGCGGGCATTCTCGTCCATGATGCGCGCCAGCAGATCCTGGTCGAGGCTTCCCCAGTTGACCCCGATGCGCACCGGCTTCTCGTGGCGACAGGCCAGCTCGATCATCTGCGCGAACTGCTCGTCCCGCTTGCGACCGTGGCCGACATTGCCCGGATTGATGCGGTACTTGGCCAGCCCCTGGGCGCAGTCGGGATAGTCCGTCAGCAGGCGATGGCCGTTGTAATGAAAGTCGCCGATCAGCGGCACGTCTACGCCCATGCGCCCGAGATGCTCGCGGATCGGCTCGACTGCGGCGGCGGCGGCCGGTGTGTTGACAGTGATGCGCACCAGTTCCGAGCCAGCCCGTGCCAGTTCGGCACACTGGATTGCCGTCCGCACGATGTCGGCCGTATCGGTATTGGTCATCGACTGAATGACCACCGGCGCCTCGCCACCGATCGTCACTCGACCAACCTGGACCGCACGCGTCCGCCGGCGGATTGCGCCCTGGATGGAATTGCTCAAGGCCGGTTCACCAGTTGCACGGTACTCATTCGAGCGAGAGCCTCGCGACCTCACCCTTGCTGTATGCTGCCAGATCGATCACCCTGCCGCGGTACTGCACGGTCACCTGGGTGGAGTTCCCGATCACCAGCGAAAACGGCGCTTCACCCGCCAGTTCCCGTTGACTGCCCGCCGGCATCACTCCCGAAAGCAGCACCTGCCCACGCGTGTCGCGTATTTCCACCCAGGCGGACTGCGCGAAGGAAAGCCGCAAGTCGCTTCCGGCGGTGGCCGGTCCGCCACCCGAGGCTGGCGCCACGCCGGCGGGTGTATCGGAAAGAACCGTCGCATTGGGCGGCGCAACGGCAATCACCGACTCGCCGCTGGCCCCTTTCTGTGCCGACTCGGCCGGTACGGGCACCGCCGGCATCGTCACCGCTCTCTCCTGGGCAGCCCCTGCAGAACGCCGCTCGAGCAGGTCTGTCAGTTGCGCCTGCCAGCGGTCAAGTGGCGCGTAGAAGTAGGCCAGGGTCGCCAGACCCAGCAACGACAGCCCGGCCAGCACCGCCAGATAGTCGCGGCGCTCGACGCGGCGCCCGCCGGCCTGCGGCAAACTGGCGCTGGTCCCGGCCGACACCTCGAGCTGCGGTGTTTGCGGTAACTGAGCCGCATCCAGTGCGCGCATCAGGGGCTCCGGATCCAGACCGGTCAGGCGCGCATGGTTGCGCACGAAACCCCGGATCATGGTACTGCCCGGCAGGGCATGCCAGTCCTCGGCCTCCAGAGCCTCGACCTGGCGTGTCCCCAGCTTGAGCGACTGCGCCGCTTCGGCCAAGCTGATGTTCTTCGCCTCGCGCGCGGCTCGCAACTGTGCGCCCACCCCGCCCGGCGCCACCGCCTCACTGCTCACCACCGGCAAACGGGAAGACTGGTCAGCCGAGGGGGAGCCCTCGGCGGGAAATGCACCCTGCTCGCTCATTTGTCTCTCATTCGACTCTACCCTTCAACAGTTCCTGCGCCTCGGGCGAAAGCGGAAACCTCTTCCGTAACTGGCTGCCGTAGCGCGCTTCGGCCGAACGATTGCCGAGTCCGCGCTCGACCCGCACCCCTAGCCACAACGCTTCGGCAGTCGGCTCGCCACGCCGCAACAGGTCACCGAGCTGCTGTTTGGCCAGCTCCAGATCGCCCCGTCGATAGCTGATGTTGGCCAGTTCAAGCCGTGCCTGCGGGTTGCCGGGCGCAATGCGCAGACTCTGCTGTACGTAGCCCTCGGCCGTGTCGAGATCGCCCAGCTTGGCGTAACAGCTCCCCGCATTCAGATAGGCCTTTTCCGGAGTTTCGTAGAGCGGATTCTTGATGGCTTTCTGGAAATAGGGAATGGCTTCCCTTTCTCTGCCCACTTGGCACAGGAACCAGCCGTAGTTGTTGTTGATGTCGGGATCCTTGCCGTCGATGCTCAAGGCGCGCCGGAAATCTTCGTCGGCCATCTGCATCTCGCGAACCCGGAAGGCGGCCACCCCACGCATGCTGTAAGCCGTGGCGTAATCAGGGTCAACAAGAATGGCGATGCTCAACTCCTCGAGCGCCACCGCCAGCTTGTCGCTCTGCAGATACATCGCGCCCAGTTCGGTATGCAGCTTGGCCCGCGTGCGGGGATCCCGCGGCTTGCTCGGAACGCGCGAGTCGACCGGCTCTTCCTCGACCTTTTTCGGCGCCGACGAGAAGAAGGACCCGGACGAGCAACCAGCCAGAGCAAGAGCGAGGCCGAGCGCCAGCCACCGGGCGGCCTTCCTCATGCGCCGGCCTCCTGACGCTCGAGCCGCAGATCGATCACTCGCCGGCCGGTGCGCCGCGTTCGGTCAAGTACCTGACCAGCGAGTTGCCCGCAGGCGGCAGCGATGTCATCGCCACGCGTCCTGCGGGTCGTCGCCACCACCCCGGCCGCCAGCAGGATCTCGGCGAAACCCCGGATGCGGGGTGCCGACGAGCGGCGGTAGCTGGTGCCCGGAAAGGGGTTGAACGGTATCAGGTTGAATTTGCAGGGCACCTCGCGCGTCAGGGCAAGCAGTTCACGTGCCTGCGCAGCGGAGTCATTGACGCCGTCCAGCAACACGTATTCGAAGGTCACGAAGTCACGCGGCGCTTTCTCGAGGTAGCGCCGGCAGGCAGCGAGCAGTTCACGCAAGGGATATTTCCGGTTGATCGGCACCAGTTCATCGCGCAGGCGATCGTTCGGCGCGTGCAGGGAAACCGCCAGCGCTACCGCACACTCGTCGCGCAGCCGATCCATTGCCGGTACCAGACCCGAGGTCGATACCGTGACCCGGCGGCGCGACAGACCGTAGGCGTTGTCGTCGAGCATCAGCCGCAAGGCAGTCACCGTATTGTCCGGGTTGGCCAGCGGCTCGCCCATGCCCATCAGGACGACGTTGCTGATCACACGCTCGCCGTTCGCCTCTTTCCCTTGGTAAGCGCCAAGCACCTGCCTCGCCTGCCAGAGCTGGCCGATGATCTCGGCAACCGTCAGATTGCGGTTGAATCCCTGCTTGCCGGTCGAACAGAAGGAACAGTCGAGCGCACAACCGGCCTGCGTCGAGATGCACAGAGTGCCGCGTTCCTCTTCTGGAATGAACACCGACTCGACGGCATTGCCACCCCCGACATCGAACAGGAACTTGTGCGTGCCGTCATCGGAAACCCGGTCGGCGAGCATCGCGGGCGGCCGTACGACCGCGAGCCTTGCGAGCTTTTCACGCAAGCTCCCCGCGATGTCGGTCATGGCAGCAAAATCCGCCCGCCCGAAGCGATGCAGCCAGCGCAGCACTTGCCTGGCGCGGAACGGCTTTTCGCCGTGCGCGGCGAAAAAGGCCGTCAGCCCGGCCGCATCGAGATCGAGCAGATTGACCGTCATCGGGGCGTGGTGTTGGCGCTCAACGGCCTGAATAGACGTTCATCGCCGGGAAGAAGAAGGCGATTTCCACTTTCGCCGTATCCTCGCCGTCCGAGCCGTGCACGGCATTGGCATCGATCGACTCGGCGAAGTCGGCGCGGATCGTTCCCGGCTCGGCCTTCTTGGGATCGGTCGCACCCATCAGTTCACGGTTCTTGGCGATGGCGTTCTCGCCTTCGAGCACCTGAATCATCACCGGACCCGAAATCATGAAGTCAACGAGATCCTTGAAGAACGGCCGCTCCTTGTGTACGGCGTAGAAGGCGCCGGCTTCCTGTGGCGACAGCCACGCCAGCTTGGCAGCGATGACTTTCAGGCCATTGGTCTCGAAGCGGGAATAGATTTTGCCGATCACGTTCTTGGCAACGGCGTCGGGCTTGATGATGGAAAGGGTGCGTTCGCTGGCCATGAGTCATTCTCCGGAGGCAGTAGATCAAGAAAAACAACAAGAAATCATATCGCTAGATATACAACCTCGGGATTATACCAAGACTCGGACGGGAATGCCGCGCACGACGCAAAATGCCGGGCGCGCGTACGGGTTTCCCCGCACGCGCGCCCGGAGCCTGCCCTGACTGCGGACGTCTGACTACATCATGCCCAGTGTCTTGGGCAACCAGGTTGACATGATCGGCACGTAGGTCACGGCGACCAGGAAGGCCAGCATCGACAGGAGCCACGGCCAGACCGCCACCGTCAGCTCGGTAATCCCCATCTTGGTGATTCCGGACGCCACGTAGAGGTTGAGTCCGACCGGCGGATGGCACATGCCGACCTCCATGTTCACCACCATCAGTATGCCGAAGTGCACCGGATCGATTCCCAGCTTCATCGCCACCGGGAAGAGAATGGGGGCAAAGATCAGCACGATCGACGAGGGTTCCATGAAGTTGCCGGCCAGCAGGAGGATGATGTTTACCGCCAGCAGGAAGGCGATCATCCCCAGTCCATGCCCCAGCATCCAGTCGGCCAGGGCCTGTGGGATGTTCTCGTTGGTCATGATGAAGGAGAAGAGCACGGCGTTGGTGATGATGTACAACAGCATGGCCGACATGTTGGCCGAGTTCAGTAGCACCCGCGCCACGTCCTTCATCGACAGGTCCTTGTACACGAACACGGCGACGAAAAAGGCGTAGACCGCACTCATCGCAGCGGCTTCGGTCGGCGTGAACATGCCGCTGTAGATGCCGCCCATGACCACCACGATCAGCAACAGACCCCACACCGACTCACGGAATGCCTTCCAGCGCTCGCCGAACGTCGCCTTCTTCATGCGCGGGTAATCGAACTTCTTCGCCCGAAACCAGGTCACGCCGCCGAGCACCATTGCCAGAGCGATTCCCGGAATGACCCCGGCCATGAACAGCGCCCCGACCGAGGTGTTGGTCGCCACCGAATACA
>NZ_JAEUOL010000267.1 GCF_016789985.1 Accumulibacter sp. | reverse complement strand
GACACAGGTCAGCGGCTCCTCGGCAACGATGACCGGCAGACCGGTCTCCTCCATCAGCAGTCGATCAATATCACGCAGCAGCGCCCCGCCGCCGGTCAGCACCATGCCCTTTTCGGCAATGTCGGCGCCCAGTTCGGGGGGGGTCTTCTCGAGCGCCGACTTGACTGCCGAGACAACGCTGTTCAGCGGCTCGGTCAGTGCCTCCAGGATTTCGTTCGACGAGATGGTGAACTTGCGCGGAATGCCTTCCGCCTTGTTGATTCCCGAGACCTCCATCTCGCGCACTTCGGCTCCAGGAAAGGCCGAACCGATCCGCTTTTTGATGTTTTCGGCGGTATTCTCGCCGATCAGCATGCCGTAATTGCGGCTGATGTAGTTCATGATCGCTTCGTCGAGCTTGTCGCCACCAACCCGAACCGAACCCGCATAGACCATACCGCCGAGCGAGATGACACCGACCTCGGTGGTGCCGCCACCGATGTCGACGACCATCGAGCCGGTCGGCTCGGACACCGGCAGACCGGCGCCGATCGCGGCCGCCATCGGCTCCTCGATCAGGAAGACCTGACTCGCACCGGCGCCAATCGCCGATTCGCGAATCGCCCGCCGCTCGACCTGCGTCGAACCCGAAGGCACACAGATGATGATGCGTGGCGACGGCGAGAGCAGCCGCGAGTCGTGCACCTTTTTGATGAACTGCTTGAGCATCTGCTCGGTCACGGTAAAGTCGGCGATCACACCGTCCTTCATCGGCCGGATCACGGTCAGCGCTCCGGGTGCCTTGCCGAGCATTTCCTTGGCCGCCTTGCCGACCGCCTGGATGGTTTTCTTGGAACTGGGCCCGCCTTCCGTCCGGATGGCAACCACCGACGGCTCGTCGAGAACAATCCCTTTCGAGCGCACGTAGATCAGCGTGTTGGCTGTGCCAAGGTCGATCGCGAGATCGTTCGAGAAATAACTGCGCAGAAAACTGAACATGCTTGCGAAATCCGTGATGGGCCCTGCAGGGGCTGCGGTGGGAAAAACTTTTATGATACCTTATATGGCTCCGTCGTTTACTACCTTAGTGATTTCGTAACCATGTCGCTTACCCTGGAACAGGTTTACCGTGTGGCCCACCTTGCCCGTATCGAAGTCAGCGACGCTGAAGCGCTCGGCACGCTTGACCAGCTGAACCAGATCTTCACCCTGATCGAAGCGATGCAGGCGATCGACACGCGCGGAGTCGACCCCATGGCGCATGCCCAGGACCTCGCCCAGCGCCTGCGGCAGGACTGTGTGACCGAATCCGACCAACTGACCCAGCGTACCGCCTTCCAGGCCATCGCACCGGAAACCGAGGCCGGGCTCTACCTTGTACCGAGAGTCATCGAATGATCGAGCTCAGCCTTCGGGAACTTGCGCAGTCCCTCGCCAGCCGGCAGATCTCGAGCGTTGAACTGACCCGGCTCTACCTCGACCGGATCGCCCGCCACAACGCCGAGCTCAACGCTTTCATCAGCCTTGACCCAGCCCGCAGTCTTGCCCAGGCACAAGCTGCCGACGAGCGCCTGGCACGCCGCGAAGGCGGCCCGCTAACCGGCATCCCGATCGCCCACAAGGACATTTTCTGCAGCCAGGGCTGGCTCACCACCTGTGGCTCGAAGATGCTGTCCAACTTTGTCAGCCCTTACGATGCCGCGGTAATCACCCGCTGCAAGGATGCCGGCGCAGTACTCCTGGGCAAGACCAACATGGACGAGTTCGCGATGGGCTCGTCGAACGAAACCTCGTTCTACGGACCGGTCAGGAACCCTTGGGATGTCAGCTGCGTCCCTGGCGGGTCATCGGGCGGCTCGGCCGCTGCGGTGGCGGCGCGCCTGGCGCCGGCCGCCACCGGTACCGACACCGGCGGATCGATCCGCCAACCGGCGGCTCTCTGCAACCTGACCGGGATGAAACCCACCTACGGCGTCATTTCGCGCTACGGCATGATCGCCTTCGCCTCGTCGCTCGATCAAGCTGGTCCGCTCGCCCGCTCGGCGGCCGACTGCGCACTCCTGCTCAACAGCATGGCC
>NZ_JAEUOL010000252.1 GCF_016789985.1 Accumulibacter sp. | reverse complement strand
CCCCCCCGGGGCCCGCCCCCGGGCCCGGGGGGGGCGTGCTCCGGGACCCAGCAAAGGCCGCCGTGCACGTACGCCAGGTCCTCCAGGAGTTGTTGCGCGTTGAGCAGGGCGGCGCGGTCGATCGGGTCGGTCATCTCGTCGTGCAGGACGGCTATGGCCTCGGCCAGGTCGTGCAGGGCGTTGACCGCCTGCGGGGCGCTCGCCCGGCGCGTCGCCGGCGCCAGCGGGGGGTGGGGGATGGTCGGGTTCATGGCTGGACTCCTGGGGTGGGGGGTGGCGTCGTTGGCGACGGGCGGCGGCCGGGGAGTGCGCGCTCGTCGCCGTGGTTGGGGTCGAAGACGATCCGCCGGTGGGCGTCATAGCGGGGCGGCAGCGGGCCGGGGTCGCGGTCGTCGGGCAGGTGGTAGCGGTAGCCGCCGTGCCCTTTCTGGCGGTCGGCCGGGAGGCGCTGAGGACGGTCCGAGCGGCGCAGGTAGCCGGCGCCGGCGAGCGCGCCGACGTAAGCGGCGAGGCTGGCCTGCGAGACGCGACAGCCGCTCCCGGCGAGCCGATCGGCGAGTTCCTCCTGCGTGAAGTCGCGCTGCTGGCGGATGGTGCGCCAGAGCGCGGCGCGGACGTCGCCCGCCGGCCGCGCGCCGCGCGGCCGCTGGCCGGAGCGCAGTTCCTGCCGGCCGACTGCGGTCAGCCGGTAGCGCCGGTAGGCCGCCGGGCCGCTGCCGGCGACACTGCCGCGGGCTTCCAGGCGTTCGAGCAGCGCGTCGACGAGCACGCCGGGAATCCCGCTGCGGGCGACGATCTGCACGCTGCTGGTGCCGTTTTCGTCGTGCCCGAGCCCTTGCTCGAGCGCCGTCAGCACCTGGCGGCGCTGGCGTTTTTCGGCGGCCCGTTCGGCCGAGTGATCGCGCGGCCAGCTCATGGCGCGCTCCGCGCAGCGGGCCGGCCGGCGCCCGGCGGCACCGGCCCCGGCGCCGCCGGTTTGTGGGGGCAGGTCTGGCAGGTGAGCCACAGGGTTTCGGCGTCCGGGAAGCCGTAGGGGCGCGGCCGCAGGGCGATGCGCGCGCAGTGCTCGGGGGGCTTTTCCTGGCCGTCGTCGGGGCAGAGGCGGCGGTCGTAGCGGCGGACGATGGCGGCTTCGATCTTGCGCACGGCGGCGCCGTAGTCGCCGGCCAGGTACTGGCTGATCGCCGGGCGGCTGTAGCCGATCTCGGCGGCGAGGGCGGTCTGCGTCTTGCCGGCTTTGATCTGCTCGTCGAGGAGCTGGCGGGCGCGGGTCAGGGCGTGGTTTAGGGCGTGGCTCATGACGTTTCCCCGGAGTCGGCGGCGCCGTCGAGCGGCAGCAGGCTGCCGCTGTTCGGGTCAAAGATGACGCGCGCCGATTCGCGCCAGACCGGCGCTTTCGGGCCGAGATCGACGGCCAGGCGCCACTGCACGCGGCCGCGGCTCTGCCGCGCCGGCAGGCGCTGCGCGCTGCGCACCAGGATGCCGGCGCGTTCGAGCGCGGCGAGGTACTTGTAGACGTTGATGTCGGGGGCGGCTTCGTGGCCCTCGGCGTGCGTCGTCAGGATGTCCTTCAGGGTGGCGACGCGATGCGCGCGCAGGTGCCACCAGGCGCGCTCGCGCAGGCCGCTGGTGCGGCCGCGTGGGCGCGCGCCCTGCCCCGGCGAGACGGGTTTGCCGGCTTCGGCCCAGGCGAGGCCGGCTTCGGTGAGGGTGTATTGGCCGCGGCCGACGCCGCCGGTGACGCCGTCGAGGGTTTCGTGCACGCGCACGAAGCCGCGCCGTTTGAGCACCTGCACGGCTTTGACGAGGTCGCGCCGCGGGCAGCCGAGCCGCCCGACCAGGCCATCGAGCGTCAACACGCCGTCAGAAAAGGCGTTCAGAACGTGAGTGGCGAGGCCCATTTAACGCCCCCCGGCGCGCGGCGTGACGGCGCGCGGGCTGACTTTGGGGACCAGCGTCAGCTCGTGGTCGACCACCAGCGTGACCATGCCGACATCGGCCAATTCGAGCCGCTCCAGCCCCTTGGTGCGGGCGATGCGTTCGAGCGTGGCGATGGCGTTTTCGACCAGGCGGAACTTGCCGTCGGTCTGCTGGTGCACCAACTCGGCGACGTCGACCGAAACCGGCACTTCGCACAGCGCCTGGACGAAGGCGACGGTGTCCCTGACGGCGGCGTTGAAGAGCTCCTGCCGGTGCGCGATGCGCGTGCGGATGTGGGCGGAGTCGGAAAAGCGCCGCACTTCGGCGTTGTGGCAGACGAGGACGACGTAGGTGTTGCCGCGCTCGGCGACGTCGCGCAGGTATTCGATGCCGGCGGCCGGCACCTGCTGGCAGCGCATGGCGAGGCCGAACTGCGCTTCGTCGAAGACGATCGGGCTGCCGCTCTCGCGCAGGGCGGCGATCTGCTCTTCCATCTCGGCCGATCGGTTGGCGCGGTGCTTGACGCCGAGCTTCTCGCTGATCGCCCAGCGCAGGCCGTCGAGGTTCATGCCGACGTGGCCCTTGACCAGGACGGCGCCCTTGGCGGCGCCCCAGTGGCTGATGTTGCGCGTCTTGCCGACGCCCGGTTCGCCGTGCAGCAGCATCAGGCAGCTGCTGGCGCTGCCGCGCTCTTCCATGAAGGCGACGGCGGCGGCCAGCCGGGAATGGTTTTCGGTGCGGACGAAATGGTGTTTCAAGGGATAATCTCCTTTCCCCTGCGAAGGGGTCTGTGGTGGTGGAAAACGGCGTCCGGAGGGCTTGCGGCTATCCGGACGCTTTCTTTTGCCGGCGGTCGCCAGGGGATTCGGGGGGTGCGTCGTCGTCGGCGCCGGCCGATCCGTAGAGCCACATCACCAGGTCGGCGTGGCTCATCGTCGCCGGGGCGGCTTCGTCGGTGGCGGCGTCGTCGTCGGCGTCGGCCGGCACGGGCAGGTAGTCGGCGACCGGGATCGGCACCGGATCGATGCCGGCGGCTTCGAAGACTTCGCCCAGCTCGGCTTGCGCTTCGGCGAGGATTGCCTCGCCGCGCTTGACCTTGCCGGCGGCGCGCAGCGCGCGCAGGCGGTCGATTTCCGGGACCGGGAAGGCGGTTTTGGCGTGCCCGTTCCAGGCCGCTTCGCCGATCAGCCGGCCATCCAGGTCGAGCAGCCAGACCTTGGCGGCGTCGTGCAGGTCGTAGCGCACGCGCAGCTTGGCGCCTTCGGCCAGCAGGCCGACGAGGTCACGCCGGAAGTAGGCGTTGCCGAAGAGCTGGACGACGCCGCGCGACGGCGTGCGGATCACTTCCGGCATCCACAGGGTGGCAATTTCGCCGTCGGTCGGCCCGAAGACGATCGAATCGCGGTCGAGACGGGCCTGATAGGTGCCTTCCGGGGTGCCGTCGCCGCCGCTCCTGGCGAGGTCTCGGTGCTGGTGATGCAGGTTGTACTCGGCGAAGACTCGGCAGAGGTCGTCGAGAAACTGCCGCCACGAGGGGGCCTTGATCCCGCCGCCGTCCTTGCGCGCCAGCAGTTTGATTACCTTGCTCGTGGCGTTCTCATCGGCGCCGCGCCAGGTGCAGGTGGCGTAGCTGCGCGCCAGCGGGATCAGCGTGCTCTGCCAGAAGCGCTCGATGACGCCGCGCCCCTGCGGGTTGCCAGGGATGCCGGTATGGTGGGCGATGCCCTGCCGGACGAGCGTGCCGGTGATCGGCGCGTCGATCTTCTTGCCGGTCTGGCCGGCGCCGTTGTCGGAGTAGTAGACCAGCGGCCGCGCCCGGGTGACGGTCTGCGCGTGGCGGAAGGCGTCCGACACGGCAACCGTCGATTCGGAGAGCGAGACCGACCAGCCCACCACCTTGCGGCTGACCCAGTCGAGAATCACCGTCACTTCGGGGGTGAACGGCTGGCCGTGGATCGGGTGCTGCACCTTGGCCTTGAAGGAGTGGCCGTCGCCGACCCAGAGGTCGTTGGCCTGGAACAGCGACAGGTCGCGGTCGACGTAGGGCATCAGCGCTTTCCAGGCCGACCCGGTGACGCGGCCGCGGTACTTGACCGTCACCGGCAGGTCCTGCTGGATGCGCGCGACGGTGGCGTAGCTCGGCACCGGCAGGCCGTGCTCGGCAAGCCACGGCGCCATGGCGCGGTGCGCCTCGGCGATCGTCGGCCGGCTCGGCCGGCAGAAGCAGCGCAGGAAGGCGGCGATCTGTACCGGGTGATGGCCGGTCGCGGCGCGCGCGCCGGGGACGAGGTAGCGGCCCGGGTCGCCAGCCAGCCGGCCGCGTTCGTACCAGGCGCGCAGGCGGCTGAGGCGGGCGGTCTGCGCGGTGAGTCCGCCGAGCGGCGCGGCCGCCGGGCGGCTCGCCGCGCTGCCGCGCGGCTTCAGGTAGGTGGCCTGCGCCGCCCGCAAGAGCGCCGCGTGCGCTTCGCCGGCGACCAGCCGGCGGGCGAGTTCTTCACACGCGCGGCGCTCGCTGCAGCCGAGGGTTTGAATGGCTTCGTCAATGGCCGAGCAAAGCAATAAGGCGGCGTCGCGATAATCCCGGCCGCTATCGGTGATTTTGGCTTCTGGGATGGCGCGGCGGATTTGGCCGCGCGCGGCAATCGCTCCGGCGGGGAGTGCGGGCGGGGTTTTCTTGGTCGGGTGCGGGGTGGGTTGGGGGATTATCTCGCCAGGGGGGCGGGTATTTTCGGGAGTCGGGGCGGCAGGCGCGGGAAGCGCGGCGATGAGGTCGTGGGCGAGGGTTTGGAGATAATCGCGGGTGGGGGTGGGGAGCGCGCTATAGGGGTACTCGCGCGCCTTGGATCGCACTTTTGCGCGAGATGGCCACAAATTTTTTTCCGCTGTTGATCTCACGCGACGCTCTGTTGTTGGCAGGCCGGGGAGCCCGGCGAGTTCCTGCGCCGAAAACCACCCGGCGGCGGGGTCGATCCGGCAGCCGTTGACCGCTTCAATCGTGGCCATGGCGCCCCCGGCGGGCGAACAGGGAGAGGGGTCTCGCCGCTTCGCTAGAATGGAGAGGCCGGCTGACCACTGGCAAACCATTCCACTTCACCGGAGACCCCTCATGGAAAACGACGACGATGACCTGCTTTACCTGTCCACGGTGCATTCCGACCTCGCACAAATGTTCATGTTTGACGCGCTCGTCTGTGCTTTGCACCATGCAGGAACACTCCCTATCGATGCTTTCAGAGGCTATCTGGACAAGTCGGAGGTGGCTCTGGGGAGGACTGTGCCGGAGTCCCTGGCGACGTTCCGTCGCAACCGGAAACATCTGGAAGGCCTTCTCCGAAGGATTGAAGCGCAGCGGACTGTGCCGCCGAAATGATCTCGTCTGCTCGCTGCACCAAGCGCTCGTGGCGAAGACGTCTCGCTGCTGCTCTCTGCGGCCGAAGCTCATCGAAAAGCGCTCCTGGCCGCACGGCAAGCGCCGCCACAATGATCACCTGCAGAAATCGCAGGTCATCGGCTGAGAACTGATGAAAATCCCAGTCGTGGAGCAGCGTGATGCAGCTCAGGAGGCCTGCCAGCCGATCCTCGTCGACGATTCCTGACGCTTGACAGCTCGCCAGCGTCACCAGCTGGACGGCGGTCCGGAAGTCGCCCTTCTGGACCGCCTCATTCAGCGCTTTCAGGTCCTGATCGGATGCGGACTGCGTGTTGGGCGCGCTCATTTCTCGATCACTCTCCGTTGCTCGGGCGTCGCCCACGTCAGCTCGTTGGCGCGGCGCATGCCTTCGTCCATCCCGGACAGGTACGCGTCGGCCTCCGCAGAACCCACCTGGTAGGGGAACGGAAGGTCCTGAACCCCGTCCAGGCGCTTGAGAAGCACATCCCGGACGCCCGCGCGGTAGGCCGCTGAGCGGGCCGGACGGCCCGGATAAAACGCCAACTGCATGAGGGCTTCAGTCTTGCTCATGGTTTCGACTCCTCGATGAGGGTGCCGTCCTTGATCCCCAACTCGACGGCAATGCGGTGACTGATCCCGTGCCGGCACGGGCGGGTGCCGCTGAGCACCCAATGCACGATCTGGGGCTTGTAGCCCCGCGCTCGCGCCCACGCCGCCACGGTCTGCCCGGTGCGGAGGAACCGCTCCTTCGCGAGCGCGGCGCGCTCGGCGGTGCTCTTCTGGGTGGACTTGCCCAAGTTCATGGCATACCCTGTAGTGTTTAGTGATGGTTGAGCGTGTATTGTTCGCGCAAAAGTGCGGTTTGTCAACGCAATTGTGCGCGTCCGATTCCTCCTTTCTCGGTGTCCTGGTGCGATGGCCTCAAGTGTCGGAAAACAAAGCGCTTCTGATAATCGGACGTCGTCCGATTCGCAAGGGAGTTCGCGTCCGATTCCTGGCGTCGAATCGGACGCGTTCATTACCCGGCTTCGGGAGGTTATTGGGAGCGAAACCGTCGCCTCATTCGCCAGGAGATGCAATATCGGCGAAAGCGTCGTTCGCGGGTATCTGCAGAGCGGGAAGCGTCCAGGGATGGCGCACTTGGTGGCTATGGCGGACGCTGGATCGGTGACCGTCGATTGGCTTGCGTCCGGGCGCCTGCCGCGGACTCGCGCGGAGGTGCTCGCTGCGCTGCGTCAGTCGGCCGCACCCGGTCCAGCGCTGTCCTGCCGTGAACCGAATGCCTCGGTGAGCGACGCGGTGCCGAAGATCAACGCGGAAGCCCTTGCGGCGATCCTGGCGGGCATTCTCGATGCCATGGGGCCGTCCGCAGACCCGCGGCTGGCCGCAAAGAAGGCGGTGGAGCTGTATTGGGAGGTGTTGGGAGGGGCGTGATCACCCCGGAGGGTCCAGCCCGCAGGCCGACGGTGCCGGATCGACCAGGCGCCGCCTGATCCTTGCGGCTGGTGGCGCCTGTGGGCGCTCCTCACCGAGCCGGCCGGGGTCGTCCAGGCGGTTCCCGCTCAGAACGCCTCGCCTCGAAACCCGCCCGCGTCAAACCGCGTTCGACTTCGGAAATGTTTGACGGTCGGCGGCAGCCCTGCGACAAATATCGTGCGAACCTGCCCAATATTTAAGCGATTCCGCCCAACCCTGCTGCAAATCGCTTCCCGTCCGATTTCGCCGCCGATCCCGCTCAAACCCGCATGGTTGCGGCTCTTCCCGGATCTGCCCGCCCCATCGCCCATTGCGTCCCGTGCGACAAATATCGTGCGAAATCACATGCATCCCGTGCGACAAATATCGTGCGAAATCACACACAATATCGTGCTATTTCACACGAGCCACAAAGCAAAAAGGCCAATCTGAAGATTGGCCTAACTGCCTGCTTCCATTGGCACGCCCGGAGCGATTCGAACGCCCGACCCCTTGGTTCGTAGCCAAGTACTCTATCCAGCTGAGCTACGGGCGCCTTGCCATGTCTGAGCGCGGGATTATACCGAGCTGATTCGCCCCGCTCAAGCACTATTTGCAGGCTTGCCAGTGTTGCACGGTCGGCGCTGGCCGCCAGCTCAGCGCCCGTTCGACGATCTCGCGCACATTGCTGGACAGTCCGTCGATCACCCGCAGCTTATCGAGCACCGAGCGCGCCTGCGTCTGGCGTCGGGGGTCGAAGCGGCGCCAGCGATCGAAGCGTCGGGCAAGGCGGGCGGCCACCTGCGGGTTGAACCGATCGAGCACGGCGATCTGCCCGGCGAGCAGGCGATAGCCGCCGCCGTCGGCGGCGTGGAAACGCACATGGTTGTTGCCGAAGGTGTTGAGCAACGCATAGACCTTGTTCGGGTTGTGCAGGTCGAAAGAGGGGTGCGCGAGCAGACGCTCGACCACCGCCAGCGTGTTCGGCAGACGACTGGCTGCCTGGATGGCCAGCCACTTGTCCACCACCAGCGCTTGGTCGTGCCAGCGCTCGTGGAAGATCGCCAGTGCCTGCGCGCGTTCGCTGCAGTCGTGCTGTGCCAGGATGCTGAGGGCGGCGAGCTGGTCGGTCATGTTGTCGGCCGATGCGAACTGCTGCAGCGCCAGCGTCCGGCTCTCGGCGGAGCCCGATTCACCGAGATAGCCGAGGCAGAGGTTGCGCAGCGCCCGGCGTCCGGCAGCGGCCGGGGTGGGCTGGTAGGGTCCGTCTGGGGCCAGCGCGTCGTAGGTCTGCCGGAAGTCGCTGCGCAACGCTTCGGCCAGGAAGTTGCGCAGGCCATTGCGCGCCGCGTGCAGTGCATCGGGATCGACGACGGCCATCTCTTCCGCCAGCGTTGCCTCTCCGGGCAGGGTCAGGACCTCGGCGGCAAAGGCCGGATCGTCGCCGCCCTGCCGGAGGACCTGTGCCACAGCTTCGGCAAAGCCTAGCGGCCAGTCGGTCGGCCGGCCGCCGGCGCAGTCGGCGGTGGCGCCGAGGATCAGCCGGCTGGCCAGGCGGTGCCCGGCTTCCCAGCGGTTGAACGGGTCGCTGTCATGGGTCAGGAGGTGGCTCAGATCCGCATCGCGCCAGTCGTGGTCGACAATCACGGGCGCCGAAAAGCCGCGCAGCAGCGAGGGTACCGGCGCTGCCGGCAGATCCTCGAAGACGAAGTGCTGCTCGTTTTCGCTCAGCGACAGGATGCGTGTCGTCCTGCCGCGCTCGGCACTGTCCGCTTCGCCGGCCAGGTAGAGCGGCAGATCCCGACCGTCCGGGCCGAGCAGCCCGATCGCCAGCGGAATGTGGAATGGCGGGCCGGTTTCGTCGGCCGTCGGCCGCGATTGGGCAAGCGTCAGGCAATAGCGGCGGCGACTTGCGTCGTAGGCGCCGCTGGTGTGCACATGCGGTGTGCCGGCATGGTCATACCAGTGCTTGAACTGCGTCAGGTCGATGCCCGAAGCGTCGGCCATGGCGGCGACGAAGTCGTCGCAGGTGACGGCCTGGCCATCGTGCCGTGCGAAGTAGAGGTCCATGCCGCGCCGGAAGGCCGGTCTGCCGATCAGCGTCTGGATCATGCGCACCACCTCAGCGCCTTTTTCATAGACCGTGCTGGTGTAGAAGTTGTTGATCTCGATATAGGAGTCGGGCCGTACCGGATGCGCCATCGGACCGGCGTCCTCGGGAAACTGCGCGGCGCGCAGCGCGCGCACGTCGCGGATGCGACTGACCGCACGGCTGTGCATGTCGGCGCCGAATTCCTGGTCGCGGAAGACGGTCAGCCCCTCCTTGAGCGACAACTGGAACCAGTCGCGGCAGGTGACGCGGTTGCCCGTCCAGTTGTGGAAGTATTCGTGCGCGACGACGCGATCGATGTTCTGATAGTCGCCATCGGTGGCGGTGTCTGCCCTGGCGAGAACGTATTTGGTATTGAAGATGTTGAGGCCCTTGTTCTCCATGGCCCCCATGTTGAAGTCGCCGACGGCGACGATCATGTAGTGGTCGAGGTCACACTCCAGCCCGAAAACCTCTTCGTCCCAGCGCATCGAGCGTTTGAGGGCGTCCATCGCGTGTGCGCACTGGTCGAGCTTGCCGGGTTCGACGAAAACGGCGAGCTCGACGCTGCGTCCGCTGCCGGTACGGAAGCGATCGCGCAGCACGTCCAGGCGGCCGGCGACCAGTGCGAACAGATAGCAGGGCTTGGCAAAGGGGTCCTGCCAACGCGCCCAGTGCCGGTCCACTCCTTCGTCGCCGTTGGCGACCGGGTTGCCGTTGGCGAGCAGCACCGGCAGGCTGCTCTTGTCCGCGTGCAGGGTGACGAGGTAGCGCGACATGATGTCCGGACGATCGGGAAACCAGGTGATGCGGCGGAAGCCCTGCGCCTCGCACTGGGTGAAGTAGCCGTCCTTCGAGCGGTACAGCCCGCACAGGCTGGTGTTGTGATCGGCGTCGACGCGCACCCGCGTGCTCAGCGTCAGTGCGTCGGGCGGGTTGGCGATGCTCAGGCGGCAATCACTGCAGGTGTATTCGCCGGTAGCCAGCGGCGTGCCATCGATTGCCAGCGACAGGGTTTCGAGGCCGTGGCCGTCCAGTTGCAGCGCTTGCCCGGCGGCTGCCGCCGGATTGCGCCGCAGGTGCAGGTGGCTGTCGACCAGCACCTCGCCGCTGTTGAAGTGAATGTCCAGTTCCACCTCATCGACCAGGAAGGGGGGAGGGGCGTAATCCTGGCGATGGATTCTGCGGGGGCTCGGATCGTTCATCGGTGTTCCCTGTCTTTCTGGCGGTTGCGTCCGGCCGGCGCGCACGGTCGGGTCCGGAACCAGGCGGTGCGCGCGGTGACTATGGTTTGCCGAGCAAGCCGAGGCGGCTCAGTTGCTCGGCAACGCCGGTCGCCATCTTGCGATAGCCTTCGGCGTTCGGGTGGATGGGGTCGGCCTTGAGATTGGCGTCGGCCAGGATAGTCGCCAGAACGCCCTCGACCAGTGGCAGCTTTTCCTCGCTGGCCAGCTCGGCATAGATCCTGGCGTCGGGCAGTTTGCCGGTGACGGCGCCGATCAGCGACAGACGAGGCACGGCGAGCAGCACGACCTGCGCACCGGACTGCCTGATCGTGCCGATGATGGCGCGCAGGTCTTCCTTGATCGCCGCTTCCGGCCGCCGACTCAGGAAGTCGTTGCCGCCGAGTTCGACGATGACCAGTGCCGGCTGTGTTGTCTGCAGCATACGGCCGATCCGTTCGCGGGCGCTTTCCGCACTGTCACCGGGAATGCCCGCGTTATAAATTCGCCAGCCGCTGCGCGTGGCGAGCTGGCGCGGATAGTCCTCGCCAGGGCCGGCACCCGTGCCGAAGGTGATGCTGTTGCCGAAGGCGAGGACCGCACTGCCGGCCGGCAGCGCCGCGAGCCTGGGCGATGGCTGGCAGCCGGCGAGCAGCATGCAGGCGAGCAGGAACAAGCGGTGGAGCAAGCGGTGGAGCAAGCGCATCGGCGAACCGCTGCGGGGGTCGGGTGCCTTGCGGCTCATGGCAGTTCGTCGCGCGGCAACAGGAAGACGTACTGATCGCCGGCGCTGGTGTCGAGCCAGGTGAATGGAGTTTCCGGGAAGGCGGCTTCGAGGGCTTCCCGGTTGTGGCCGATCTCGACCACCAGCAGACCGCCCGGCTTGAGATGGTGGCGGGCGCCGGCCAGGATGGCGCGCGTCAGATCGAGTCCGTCCGTACCGCTGGCCAGCGCCAGGGCGGGTTCGCAGCGGTACTCGGCGGGCAGGGTGGCCATTGAAGCGGCATCGACATAGGGCGGGTTGGCGATGATCAGGTCGTAACGCCGGTTTTTGAGCCGGGTGAAGAGATCGCCCTCGACCAGACGAACGCGCTCGCCAAGCTGGTAATCGACGACGTTGCGCTGCGCGACGGCGAGTGCGGCGGGTGACAGGTCGACGGCGTCGACCAGCGCCGTGGGGAAGGCGTGCGCCGCGATGATCGCCAGGCAAGCCGAGCCGGTGCACAGATCGAGAACGTTGTTCACCTGGTCGGCATCGTCGATCCATGGGGTCAGTTGCTCGCGCAGCAGTTCGGCGATGAATGAACGCGGGACGATCACCCGTTCGTCGACGTAGAAGCGATGCTCGCCCAGCCAGGCCTCATGGGTCAGGTAGGCGGCCGGCAGTCTTTCGCTGACCCGACGTTTGACCAGGCGCAGGGCGCTGGCGCGTTCGTCGCTGGTCAGTCGGGCGTCGAGAAAGGGTTCGAGTCGGTCGAGCGGCAGGTGCAGGCTGTGCAGCAGCAGATAGGCAGCCTCGTCCCAGGCGTTGTCGGAGCCGTGGCCGAAGAAGAGCCCGGCCTCGGTGAAGCGGCTGACCGCGAAACGCAGCAGGTCGCGCAGCGTCGACAATTCGTTTTGCGCCTGGTCAAACATCGGCCGGCAGGAGCTGCTCGATGATGCGGCGGTAGATGCCGGCCAGTTGCGGCAGGGCAGCCATTTCGACGCATTCATCGACCTTGTGGATGCTGGCGTTGACCGGGCCGAGTTCGACCACTTGCGGGCAGATCTCGGCGATGAAACGCCCGTCCGAGGTGCCGCCGGTGGTCGACAGTTCTGCCGCGATACCGGTTTCCGCCGCGATGGCCTGCCGCGCCGCGTCGATCAGGGCGCCACGCCCGGTGAGGAAGGGGCGGGCGCCCAGTGTCCAGGCGATGTCGTAGTCGAGCCCGGAACGATCGAGGACGGCGCCCAGGGCCGCCTGCAGTTGTTCCGGCGTGCTGGCCGTGGAGAAGCGGAAATTGAAGTCGATGACGACACTGCCCGGGATGACGTTGCCGGCGCCGGTGCCGCCGTGGATGTTGGAGACTTGCCAGGTGGTCGGCGGGAAAAAGTCGTTGCCCACGTCCCAGATGATTCCGGCCAGCGTGGCCAGCACCGGCGCGACCAGATGGATCGGGTTTCTGGCCAGGTGGGGGTAGGCGATATGACCCTGGATGCCGCGCACGGTCAGCTTGCCGGACAGCGAGCCACGGCGGCCGTTCTTGATCGTATCACCGAGCCGCTCGCTGGCCGTCGGTTCGCCGACGATGCAGTAGTCGAGCAGTTCGCCCCGACGGTGCAGCACATCGGTGACGGCGACCGTGCCATCCACCGCGTCCCCTTCCTCGTCCGAGGTGAGCAGGAAGGCGAGCGAGCCGCGATATGCCGGTCGCGCCGCGACAAAGGCTTCCGCTGCGGTCACGAAGGCCGCCAGGGAAGCCTTCATGTCGGCAGCGCCACGGCCATAGAGCAGACCGTCGTGCCGGGTCGGCACGAAGGGGTCGCTGCGCCAGTCCGCCGCTGGGCCGCTCGGCACGACGTCGGTATGGCCGGCGAGACAGAGCACCGGCCGGCTGGCGCCGCGCCGCGCCCAGAGGTTGCTCACCGCGCCGCGCCCGAGGAATTCGCAGGTGAAACCGATCGCTGCGAGGCGGCTGGCGATCAGCTCCAAGCAACCGGCATCGTCGGGGGTGACCGAGCGGCGGGCGATCAGTTGTTCGGCCAGCGCCAGCGTGTCGTCGCCGGGCGCGGCACTCTTGCGGTCGGCGGGCATCGGCGGTGGGTCAGGGAACGCTGGCCGTGTCGTCAAGGCTGAGCGTGAACTCCTTGTACGACGGGCTGCTGGGGTTGGTCGCCGCGAGGTCGAAGGTGGCTTCGCGCGGCTGCTCGTCCATCGCCAGGTTGCCGGCCGCGTCGTGGTTGTTGATCAGCCAGGACAGGTTGGTCGGCGAGTCGGCATTGAGCAGCGCTTCCTGCAGCGTGATCACGTCGGAGCGATAGAGACGGAACAAATCCTGCTCGAAGGTGCGCGATCCGGGGGCGAGGCTCTGCTCCATCGCCTCCTTGAGGGCCGGGATGTCGCCGGCCTCGATCAGTTCCTGGACATGGTAACTGTTGAGCAGCACTTCGACCGCCGGTGCCTGCCGGCCATCCTTCTTTTTGACCAGACGCTGGGAAACGATCGCCTTGAGGCTCACCGAGAGATCCATGTACAGGCTTCCCCGGCTGTCGACCGGGAAGAAGTTGATGATCCGGTTGAGTGCGTGGTAGCTGTTGTTGGCATGCAGCGTGCCAAGGCAGAGGTGACCGGTCTGGGCGTACGCGATGGCTGCCTGCATCGTCTCCCGGTCGCGTATTTCGCCGATCAGAATACAGTCCGGGGCTTGCCGCATGGCGTTCTTGAGGGCCGTTTCCCAGCCGAGGGTGTCCATTCCGATCTCGCGCTGGTTGACGATCGACTTCTTGTGCCGGAAGAGGTACTCGATCGGATCCTCGATGGTCAGGATGTGACCGCTGCAGTTGGCATTCCGGTAATCGAGCATCGACGCCAGGGTGGTCGATTTGCCCGAACCGGTCGAGCCGACGATCAGGATCAGCCCGCGCCGTTCCATCACCAGATCGGCCAGCACCGGGGGAAGCAGCAGCGACTCCAGGGTCGGGATATTGCCCATCACGTAGCGCACGACGATCGAGATCGAGGCGCGCTGGCGGAACAGGTTGATGCGGAAGTTGCCGAGCTTGGCGACCCCGAACGAGAGGTTCATCTCCTTGGTTTGCTCGAAGGCTTCGACCTGCTGCGGATTCAGCAGCTCGCTGGCGATCTTGTCGATCATCGCCGGTTCCATGATCTGCTGATTGATCGGTACGGTATTGCCCTGGATCTTGATGTGGATCGGGGCGCCGGCACAGATGAAGATGTCCGATGCCTGGCGCTCGGCCATCACGTGAAAGAGCTTGTCGAGGATCATTCGTCGCCCGCTGCCTGATGAGGGCGCGATCAGTCGCCGCGCAACAGATCGTTGATGCTGGTCTTGGCACGTGTTTTGGCATCGACCTTCTTGACGATCACCGCGCAGTACAGGCTGTAGCTGCCGTCGGCGGCGGGCAGATTGCCGGATACCACGACGGATCCCGGTGGTACGCGGCCATAGCTCACTTCACCGGTCTCGCGGTCGAGAATCCGGGTCGACTGGCCGAGATAGACACCCATCGAAACGACCGAACCTTCGCCGATGATGACGCCCTCGACGACTTCCGAGCGGGCACCGATGAAACAGTTGTCCTCGATGATCGTCGGGTTGGCCTGCAGCGGTTCGAGCACGCCGCCGATGCCGACGCCGCCCGACAGGTGTACGTTCTTGCCGATCTGTGCGCAGGAGCCGACCGTCGCCCAGGTGTCGACCATCGTGCCTGCATCGACATAGGCGCCGATATTGACGTAGGACGGCATCAGCACGACGTTCCGTCCGATGAAGGAGCCGCGCCGTGCGGTGGCCGGCGGCACGACACGGAAACCGCCACGATCGAAGGCGTCGGCATCGTAGGCGGCGAACTTGTTCGGCACCTTGTCGAAGTAGCGCATCGGTCCGCCATCGATCAGGCGATTTTCCTGCAGGCGGAACGAAAGCAGCACGGCCTTCTTCAGCCACTGGTGCGTCACCCATTCGCCATCGATCTTCTCCGCCACTCGGAGGGTGCCGTCGTCGAGCCGGCCGAGCACCGCGGCAACGGCTTCCCCGATGGCGCCCGGTGCGTTGTCTGGTTGCAGCGAAGCGCGATTTTCCCACGTCTCGTCGATGATCTGCTGGATGGCCTGCATGTCTGCCTTTCCTATAGTCTTGAAATGAATGAGCGGATGCGTTCGGCAGCCTCGATACAGTCGGCGAGTGGCGCAACGAGCGCGATGCGGACGAAGCCGGCGCCGGGATTGATTCCTTGGGCGGTGCGTGCCAGCAAGCTTCCGGGCAGCAGGACCACATTATAGTCGGCGAACAGTTGGCGGGCGAAGTCGGTGTCGCTGACCGGCGTCCTGACCCACAGGTAGAAACCGGCGTCGGGCATGCCGGTGCCGGGCAGTACTGCGGCCAGGCGGGGGGTCACGGCAGCGAACTTTTCAGTGTACTGCCGACGGTTTTCGCGCACATGCGCCTCGTCGTTCCAGGCTGCGACGCTGGCCGTCTGCACCGCCGGATTCATCGCGCTGCCGTGGTATGTGCGATAGAGCAGGAAGGATCTGAGGGTCGCCGCATCGCCGGCGACGAAGCCCGAACGCATGCCTGGAACGTTGGACCGTTTCGACAGGCTGGAGAACATCACCAGCCGTTCGAAACCGCGCCCGAGCCGGCGGGCCGCCTGCAGGCAGCCAAGCGGTGGCTCGCTTTCGTCGGGGAAAATCTCCGAGTAGCACTCGTCCGACGCGATCACGAAACCGTAGCGGTCGGCGAGGGCAAACAGTTGCCGCCAGTCGTCGAGCTGCAGCACCTTGCCGGTCGGGTTGCCCGGCGAGCAAACGAAGAAGAGCTGCACGCGCTGCCATTCCGCTTCGCTCAGGGTCGCGAAGTCGAAGGCGTAGTCGTTGCCCGGCAGCGTGTTGAGAAAACGCGGTTCGGCGCCGGCGAGGTAGGCGGCACCCTCGTAGATCTGGTAGAAGGGGTTCGGGCTGACAACCAGCGGCTGATCGCCGCGCGTCGGATCGATGATCGTCTGGGCGAAGGCGAACAGTGCCTCGCGCGAGCCGTTGACCGGGATGATCTCGCTCTCCGCGTCGATCCGGTCGAGGCCGTAGCGCCGCTGCAGCCAGGCGGCGATGCTCTGCCGCAGTTCGGCGCTGCCCAGCGTGGTAGGATAATTGGCCAGGCCGGCGAGGCCGGCCGTCAGCGCCTGTCTGATGAATTCCGGGGTCGGGTGCTGCGGCTCGCCGATCGACAGTCTGATCTCGCGCTGCTGCGCGGGTGGCGTGACGCCGGCGAAGAGCTGCCGCAGTTTCTCGAAGGGGTAGGGTTGCAGTTTGCCGAGGTGAGGATTCACTGATCGCAGGGGTCGTGGCGGGACGCTGGATTATAAGGGGCATCGGGCGACGGTGAAAGGAAGCGACTTGCACACAGCGAGCGGGAAGGCTGCTGCCGACAGCCGGCGGGCGGTCGCGGCGCTGCTCTGCGGGGCGCTGATCTGGGGCCTGATCTGGTATCCCTACCGGATACTGCGCGACGACGGAGTGGACGGCATCGCCGCGTCGACCGCCAGTTATGCGCTGGCCTTCGTTCTGGGTCTGCCGTTCTGGCGCCGCTCGCCCGGCGCCAGGCCGCCCTGGTCGACGCTCTTCTGGTTGGCCCTGTCGGCCGGCGTGTGCAATCTCGGCTACATTCTGGCGACGCTCAACGGCGAAGTGGTGCGCGTTCTGCTGCTGTTCTATCTGGCGCCCCTGTGGACCGTGCTGCTGGCTCGCCCCCTGCTCGGCGAACGGCCCGATGCTGTCGGAGGGCTGGTCATCGCTCTGTCGCTGAGCGGCGCGGCGATCATGTTCTGGCAGCCGCGGCTGGGCATTCCGGCGCCGCGCGATGCCGCCGACTGGCTGGGCTTACTCGCCGGCTTCGCCTTTGCCCTGTTCAACGTGCTGTCCCGGCGGGCCCGCGCGCTGAACAGCGCCAGCAAGGTGCTGGCCGCCTTCGCCGGCGTGGTGGGCATCGGTCTCCTGCTGCTGCTCTCCGGCGTCGGCCACTGGCGTGCGCCGAGCGCGCCGTCGCTGTGGCTGCTGCTCGGCCTGCTCGGCGCCATCCTGCTGCTGGCCAACGTGATTGTCCAGTTTGGCCTGGTGCGGGTTGCCGCCAACCGGGCGATCGTCATCATGCTCAGCGAGATTGTCGTCGCGGCGCTGGCCGCCTGGCTGCTGGCCGGCGAGGCGCTGGCGGCGCGCGAGTGGCTGGGAGGGGCGATCATCGTCGCCGCCAGCCTGTTGACCGCACGCCAGGCGGAGGATTCGCCGGCCTGACCGGCGGCCGGGCGAGGTGGTGCGGCGAAGGCGGTCGGGCGTGCCGCGCGCGGAAGATCATTCCTCAGGCGCGGTGGCGCAGCATTTCTTGTACTTCTTGCCGCTGCCGCATGGGCATGGCTCGTTGCGTCCCACCTTGGGTTGCGCCCGGTGGATGGTCTCGACGCCCCGCTGTGCGAGCCAGAAGCGGTAGATGTTGGTGATCGACTGCGGCAGCAGTTCTTCGCATTCGCTGTTCAGGCGCTCGAGCTCCTCGCCCGACAGCCATTCCTCGCCGGCCTCGCCGGCTGCCGCTGCGGCGTCGCCAGTGAGCACGAAGAGCGGGAAGAGTTGCTCGTCGAGGAAAGTGATTTCATCGCTGTCCTCCTGATCGTCGTCCGCGCCGAGGAAATCGAACCAGTCCTCTGTTGCCTGATCAAGGCCGTGCAGATAAGCCCGACACCAGGGAACGTAATCGCTCGCCGAGTCGCCTTCTTCCACCCCATAGAGCAGCAGCAGGGGCGCTTCGCCACTCGCCAGTTCGACCTCCAGGCGGGTCGCCAGACGGCGCAGCAGTTCGGCCGCCTCGCGCCCGGCGTCGCTGGCGGCCAGGCCCGGCGCCCCGAGCACTTCGTCCAGCCATTGCGACTCGGGGATCGGCTGCGGGCCGGAGAGCGCCGCACACAGATACCCCTGGACCTCGTCGAGGCGCATCGCCTGCTCGAGCAGCGGATGCTCGAGCAGTTCCTCGAGGCGCAGGAGCTGTTGGTCGCTAAGTTGTGCCTGGATGCTCATGATCTCAGCCTCGTGTGTTGGTCTGCTGCGGGAAGTCGGCCAGGTGCACCGTCGGCGCGGGTGTCCAGCCCGGCTTGCGCTGTTCGGCGACCACCGTCGTGAAGATGCCGCCGCGCACGTAGAAGCGGGCGGTCAGCCGCATGTAGCGCGGCCTGGTGGCGTTGGCCAGGTCGTCCAGGATGCGATTGGCGACAGCCTCGTGGAAGCAGCCGGTATCGCGAAAGGACCAGATGTAGAGCTTCAGGCTTTTCAGTTCGACACAGCTCTGGTCGGGAATGTAATCGAGGAGCAACGTGGCGAAGTCGGGTTGCCCTGTTTTCGGGCACAGACAGGTGAATTCCGGAATTTCCATGTGAATATGGAAATCGCGCTGCGGCGCCGGATTGGGGAAGGTTTCAAGCTTGTTCGCCGGCTGTTCGTTCATGGTTGTATCGGCTGGAGTGCGTCAGGCGGTGGATCGGGTACACGGAATGCTATCATAGACACCCATCATGGCATTCCGTGGCTCAGTTGCGGTGCGTCTGCATCGGCCGTGCGGGGTGGACCTCGCTCGTCACGACGTTCCTAGCGATCTCTTCCAGTGCGGCTGCAGCGGCCGCGTTCCAGTTCATGCGCCTGACCAAACTGAAACTCGCCGGCTTCAAGTCCTTCGTTGATCCCACCACGCTCGCCCTACCCGGTCAGCTCGTCGGCGTCGTTGGTCCCAACGGTTGCGGCAAGTCGAATGTGATGGACTCCGTGCGCTGGGTGCTCGGCGAATCGAAAGCCTCGGAGTTGCGCGGCGAGTCGATGCAGGATGTGATCTTCAACGGCTCCGGGGCGCGCAAGCCGGTGTCGCGGGCGGCGGTCGAACTGGTCTTCGACAATACGCTGGGCCGTCTTTCCGGTCAGTGGTCGCAGTATGCCGAACTCTCGGTCAAGCGTCTGCTGACACGCAACGGGCAGTCCGAGTACTACATCAACAACCTGCATGTCCGCCGCAAGGACGTCACCGATCTCTTTCTCGGCACCGGTCTCGGACCGCGCGCTTACGCGATCATCGGTCAGGGCACCATCTCGCGCATCATCGAGGCCAAACCGGACGAACTGCGCGTCTTCCTCGAAGAGGCCGCCGGAGTCACGCGTTACAAGGAGCGGCGCAAGGAGACCGAGAACCGGCTGGCCGATACGCGCGAGAACCTGGCCCGGGTCGAGGACATCCGGATCGAACTCGGCGCCCAGATGGAACGTCTCGAGAGCCAGGCCAGCGTCGCCCGCCAGTATCGCGAGTACAACGGCGACCTGACCCGCAAGCAGCAGTTGCTCTGGTTGCTGCGACGCAATGAAGCACGAGCCGAGCGGGACCGGCTGGCGCGCGAGGTCGAACAGGCGGTGATCGACCTCGAAGCGCGGAACGCCTCGCTGCGCGACCTCGAGGCGCGGCTCGAAGAGGCGCGCGAAGCCCATTTTGGAGCCAGTGACGGGGTACATGGCGCGCAGGGCGAGCTGTTCGCGGCGAACGCCGAAGTGGCGCGTCTGGAAGCCGAGATCCGCCACCGCCGTGAAGCGCGGCGCGAATACGAGACGCGCCTGGCGCAGCTCACCGACGACCAGGCACACTGGCAGGCGCAGGCCACCAAGCTGGCGGGCGACGAGGAGCGTTGGCAGGAACTGCGGGAACGCTCCGACGTACGCCTGGAAGAGGGCGAGATGCGTCTCGAGGCACGCCGCGAACGGCTGCCGCTGGCCGAGGACAGGCAGACGGCGGCGCTCGAAGCGGTCAATCGCCAGCGCGCCGCGATCGCTCAGGCCGAGCAGCGCCTGCACGTCGAGCAGGCCAACCGCGGCCATGCGCAGCGCTCCTTGCAGACCCTCGCCAGTCGGCGCCAACGCCTGGCGACCGAACGGCAGGCGTTGGCGCTCCCCGATGTCGCCGCCTTGGTCGACAAGCAGGAAGAACTCGTCGAACTGGGCGAGCGGATCAGCGCGGTGCAGGCCGGCCAGCAGGGCCTGCAGCATGAACTGCCACGCCTCGAGCAGCAGCGGCGCGGCGTCCTGGCCGAGGTCCAGCATGCGCAGAAGGAGCGTGCCGAGGCCAATGCCCGCCGCACGGCCTTGCAACAGTTGCAGCAGCGCCTGCAGACCGACGGCAAACTCGATGACTGGCTGCGCCGGCACGGTTTGCAGCATGGCCAGCCGCTGTGGAAGTCCCTGCACGTCGAAGCAGGCTGGGAGGATGCCGTGGAAGCCGTGCTGCGCGAGCGCCTGTCGGCGTTGCCGGCCGATCGCGCCGACCCGGCCTGGAGCCGCGACCGACCGGGCGGCAAGCAGACCTTCCTGCTGCCGCTGGCCGAGGTACAACCGCTGGCGGCCGATGCCGACCTGCTGCTGGCGCAGATTCGCTGCGACGATGAGCGGCTGTGCGCCATCCTGGGCGACTGGCTCGGCGGCGTCCTGGCTGCGCCCGATCTGGCGAGTGCGCTGGCCCGACGCAGCACCCTGGCGGCCAGTGCCTGCTGCGTGACGCCCGGCGGCGACATCGTCAGCCGGCAGAGCGTGACGCTGTTCGCGCCGGACAGTGCGGCGCATGGCCTGCTCGAAAGGCAGCGCGAGATCGACCAGTTGGCGGTGCTGATCGCTGAACGCGAGGTGCGGGTGGGGCAGGCGCAGTCCAGCCTGAGCGCCGTCGAACAACAACTGGCCGACGCGCAACAGGCGCAGCATGAATCCCGTCAGCAACTGGGCGTGCTGCAGAACAGGGCGCACGCCATCCAGGTCGAAACGCTCAAGCTGGCGCAGGCGCAGGAGCGTTTTCGCGAGCGCCAGGCGCAGATCGACGACAGTCTGGCCGAGATGAGCGCCGAGGAGGAAAGCGAGAGCGAACGCCTGCTGCTCGCCGATGAGGCGATCGAAGTGCAGCGGGCGCAGGTGACCGAGCTGCAGACGGTGATGGCCGTGGCCCGCGCGCATCTGGAACAGAGCGAGCGGGCCTTGCGCGACGAGCGGGAGCAGGTCAACAGTGCCGAGCGCGAGTTGCGCGAGGCGGAGTTTTCGCAGCGCGAGTGCGCCAGCAAGCTGCAGGAGCTGGCCGCCAGCCGCGCCCTGGCGCGCCAGCAAATCGAGCGCATCGACGACGAAATGGCGCGCTGCGCGGAAAACGCCAGCGCCGTGCAGGCCGAGGATCTGGAGCCGCGCCTGCAGGAGGCACTGGATCATCGCGTGGCGCGCGAACACGCCCTGGCGCAGGCGCGCGACGCGCTCGAGGCGGCGGCGAACGGCCTGCGTGCGCTGGACGAACAGCGACTGGAGGTCGAACAGAGCCTTGACCCATTGCGCAACCGGATCGGTGAGCTGCGGCTTAAGGAACAGGCGGCCAGCCTGGCGTGCGAACAGTTCGCGGTCCAGCTTGCCGAGGCGCAGGCCGACGAGCAAGCGCTGCTTGGCGAACTGGCCGGAGCGCGCGCCGCTGCCTTGCAGAGCGCGATTGGCGCCTTGCAGCGCGCGATCGAAGCACTGGGCGCGGTCAATCTGGCGGCGCTTGACGAACTCGAAGCGGCGCGCGAACGCAAGGGCTACCTCGACGCCCAGTCGGAAGACCTGACGCAGGCCATGGAGACGCTGGAGAATGCCATTCGCCGCATCGACCGGGAAACGCGCGATCTGCTGCAGACCACCTACGATGCGGTCAACCGCAGTTTCGGCGAACTTTTTCCGACGCTCTTCGGCGGTGGCGAGGCGTGCCTGATCATGACCGGCGAGGAAATTCTCGACGCCGGCCTGCAGGTCATGGCGCAGCCGCCGGGCAAAAAGAATTCGACCATCCACCTGTTGTCTGGTGGCGAGAAGGCATTGACGGCAATAGCGCTGGTATTCTCCATGTTTCAGCTCAATCCGGCGCCCTTCTGCCTCCTTGACGAGGTGGATGCGCCGCTTGACGATACCAATACCGAACGCTTCTGCGCCATGGTCCGACGCATGTCGGCCAACACACAGTTTCTGTTCATCAGCCACAACAAGATCACGATGGAAATGGCGCAACAGCTCGTCGGGGTGACCATGCAGGAGTCCGGCGTCTCGCGCATCGTTGAAGTCGACATGGAAGAAGCGCTGCGCATGCGCGAGCAACTCGTTTAGGAATCGACATGACTGACTTGCAAATCGGTTTGATCGGCCTCGGAGGCGTCGCGGTGGTCGGCGTCCTGGCCTACAACAAGTGGCAGGAACACCAGCATCGCAAACTGGCCGAGCAGTTGCTCAACGCTCGCCAGGCAGACATCCTGCTCGACGAAGCGGCGCCCGGTGGCGAGGGTGGCGAGCGCGTGTCGCGCGCGGCGTCCGCCGCAGCCGGGGTGGGCGATGCGTCGCCGCAGGCGGCTGGCGTCGCCGCGCGGGCCGGGCAGGATCGGGTCGAGCCCAGGTTGCGGGCGGCCGGCGAGCCGTCGGCCGAGGAGCACGGCCGGGAGTCCGCCGAGGAGCCGGTCGGCGCGTCCGTCGCCGTGGTTGCGCCCGGCGAGCGGGCGGTCGGCGTGGCGGGAGCGCCGCTTTGCGTTCTGTCGCCGGCGATCGATTACATTGCCGCACTTGAGGTATCCGAACCGACCCCCGGCGACCAGATCGTCGAGGCGCGGCGCGGTGTACTGGCGCGACTCGGCAAACCCTTGCACTGGATCGGCTTCAACGAGCAGGCGCAGGCCTGGGAACCGATCGTCGAGGAGGGCGAGGCCGCCTATCGGCACATCCGTGTCGGGCTGCAACTGGTAGACCGCAAGGGTCCGCTGCGTGACAGTGACCTGTCGGTCTTTCAGGTGACCATCCAGGACCTGGCGAGCGAGCTGATGGGTGCTGCCGAGTTGCCGCAGCGCGAGCCCGCCTTGCGGATGGCGGCGCAGCTCGACGAGTTCTGCGCCGGTGTCGACATCCAGATCGGCATCAACGTGATCAGTCAGGGGCAGGTGTTCCCCGGCACCAAGCTGCGCAGCCTGGCCGAGTCGGCCGGCATGGCGCTTGACGGTGCGGGGCGCTTCGCCCGCTGCGACGAAGAAGGCCGACTGCTCTATGCGCTACTCAACCAGGAGACGCAGGGCTTTGCTGCCGAGTCGCTACGCAGCCTGGCCACTCACGGCATCACTTTCCTGCTCGACGTGCCGCGTGTCGCCAACGGTGACCGTGTGCTGAGCCAGATGGTCGAGCAGGCACGGCGTTTCGCCGATGCACTGCACGGCGCCCTGGTCGATGACAACCGGCGGTCGTTGTCGGAGGCGGCGATCGAACCGATCCGCCGGCAGGTGCTGCAATACCAGTTGGCTATGGCACATCGTCACTTGCCGGCTGGCGGGGCACTGGCACAGCGCCTCTTCTCCTGAGCGCGGCGGAGCCGGGAATGAACGCCAGCGAGCGGGCTTGCATCCTGCGCGCCGAGATCGACGAGCACAACTACCGTTATTACGTGCTCGACGCGCCGCTGATCAGCGATGCCGAGTACGATCGCCTGTTCCGCGAGTTGCAGGCGCTCGAAGCCGACCACCCCGAACTGGTGCGCAGCGACTCGCCGACACAGCGGGTCGGCGCGGCGCCGCTCACCGGGTTCGCGGCGGTGCTTCATGTGACGCCGATGCTGTCGCTCAACAACGCCTTTGCCGATGACGAGGTAATGGCGTTCGACCGCCGCGTGCGCGAGGGGCTGGCGGTCGATGACGAGGTCTCCTACGTGGCCGAACCCAAGTTCGATGGGCTGGCGGTCAGCCTGTCCTACGAGCAGGGCAGCCTGACGCGTGGCGCGACGCGCGGCGACGGCAGCCGCGGCGAGGACGTGACCGCCAACCTGCGCACCTTGCACAGCATCCCGCTGCACCTGCGGGGCAGTGGCTGGCCGGAGCTGCTCGAGGTGCGCGGCGAGGTGCTGATGTGGCACAGCGACTTTGTACGGATGAATGCCCGCCAGCGGGAAAAGGGCGACAAGGAGTTCGTCAATCCACGCAATGCCGCGGCCGGCAGCCTCCGCCAGCTCGACCCGCGCATCACCGCGGCGCGGCCGCTGCGTTTCTTCGCCTACGGTATCGCTGTGGCCGCTGGCGCGGCCTTGCCGGCGACCCACTCGGCATTGCTCGAACGTCTCGCCGAATGGGGTTTCCCGGTGGCGCCGGAACGTCGCCGGGTCAGTGGTCCTGCCGGTCTGCTCGCCTATTATGCCGACATGGGCGCACGGCGCGTGGCGCTGCCCTATGACATCGACGGTGTCGTTTACAAGGTCGACGATCTGGCGGCGCAGGAGCGCCTCGGCTTCGTCTCGCGTGCGCCGCGCTTCGCTCTGGCGCACAAGTTCCCGGCCGAGGAGGCGATCACCACGCTGCTCGACATCTCGATCCAGGTCGGCCGGACCGGTGCGCTGACGCCGGTGGCACGCTTGATGCCGGTTTTCGTCGGTGGCGTCACGGTGACCAATGCGACGCTGCACAATGAGGACGAGATCCGCCGCAAGGATGTGCGCATCGGTGACACGGTCGTCGTGCGCCGGGCTGGCGACGTGATTCCGGAGCTTGCCCGTGTCCTGCCCGAACGACGCCCGGCGTCCGCCACGGCCTTCGTCATGCCGACCACTTGCCCGGTGTGCGGTTCACTGGCGGTGCGCAACGATGACGAGGCGGTGGCGCGCTGCACTGGCGGTCTGTATTGCCCGGCGCAGCGCAAGCAGGCGCTGCTGCATTTCGCCTCGCGGCGGGCGATGGACATCGAGGGTCTGGGCGACAGGCTGGTCGAACAACTGATCGAAGCCGCCATCGTGCGCACGCCGGCCGATCTCTACCGGCTCGGCCTGCTGGCTTTGGCCAATCTGGCACGGATGGCCGAGAAGTCGGCCAGCAATCTGCTGGCGGCGATCGAGCAGAGCAAGCAGACGACACTGGCCCGCTTCATCTACGCGCTCGGCATGCGCAACGTCGGCGAGGCGACGGCGCGCGATCTGGCACGTCATTTCGGCAGTCTGGACCGCCTGCTCGCCGCCGACCAGGGGCAACTGCTGCAGGTGCCGGATGTCGGCCCGGTCGTCGCACAATGCATCCGCCAGTTCTGCAGCGAGCCGCACAATCTCGAGGTCATCGCGCAGTTGCGTGCGGCCGGCGTCAACTGGACTGCAGGCGAGGCGACTGCTCCGGTGGCCGGGAGCGTGGCCGGCAAGCTCTTCGTGTTGACCGGCACACTGCCGTCGCTCGGCCGCGATGCCGCCAGGCAGATGATCGAGGCGGCCGGTGGCAAGGTCAGCGCCTCGGTATCGAAGAAAACCGATTTCGTGGTAGCCGGTGCCGAGGCCGGCAGCAAGCTCGAAAAGGCGCAATCGCTGGGTGTACCGGTGATCGACGAAGGGCAGATGCTCGCCTTGCTCACACCCGGGCGGTCGGTGCCATGATCCGGTCGGCCGCGTTCGACCCTCGCTCGCCCGGCGCCGGTGGCGCGAGCCGCAGCGCGTTGTCGGCAGATCGCCGGGAGACGAGATGAGCGATCCCCGCCAGGCGATGACCATTCTCGCAGCGGCCGACATGATCCATTCGGCCGATGCGGTGGCTGCTGCGGTGAGCAGCGTGGCGCGCCGGATCAGCGCCAAGCTGCGCGACAGCAATCCCCTGCTGCTCTGCGTGATGAATGGCGGTGTGCCCTTTGCCGGTCAGTTGATGACGCAACTGACCTTCCCGCTCGACTTCGACTACGTCGACGCGACCCGCTACGGTCAACAGACGGTGGGCGGCGAGCTGCTCTGGCGCAGGGAGCCGTCGACCCCGGTCAACGGACGAACGGTGCTGCTGGTCGACGACATCCTGGATGAAGGAATCACGCTTGCCGCCATTTGCCAACGGCTGCTCGAACGCGGTGCCGACGCCTGCTACACGGCGGTGGTGGCCGACAAGCTGATCGGCAGGAAGAAGCCGATCACGGCGGATTTCGTCGCACTGACCGTGCCCGACCGTTTTCTCTTCGGCTACGGCATGGACGTGCGCGGCGCCTGGCGCAATCTGCCGGCGATCTACGCCATGCGGGAGGAGTGAGATGCTGGCGATCATCGGCGGCAGCGGTCTGAGCCAGTTTTCGGCGCTCGAAGTGTCGCATCGTCGGCGGGCCCGGACGCCCTGGGGCGAACCGTCGGCGGCGCTGACCTTCGGCCACGTTGCCGGCCGGCCGGCGGTGTTTCTCGCACGCCATGGCGACGCACACAGCATCCCGCCGCACCAGGTCAATTATCGGGCGAACATCTGGGCCCTGTGCGAATGCGAACCGGTTGGCATCGTCTCGGTGGCGGCCGTCGGGAGTATCCATCCGGACCTCCGGCCGGGCGATCTGGTGCTGCCGCATCAGATCATCGACTATACTTGGGGACGCCCGTCGACCTATCACGAAGGACCGGACAGTGTGGTCACCCACGTCGATTTCACCGAGCCCTACGATCCGCTCCTGCGCCGGCAACTGGCCGAAGCGGCGACGGCAATCGGTGCCCTGGTCCGCGTGGACGCGGTCTATGCCGCAACACAGGGACCGCGTCTGGAAACGGCGGCCGAGATCAACCGCCTCGAGCGCGATGGTGCCGATGTGGTGGGCATGACCGGCATGCCGGAAGCGATTCTGGCCCGCGAGCTGGGGCTTCCCTATGCGGCGATCAACGTGGTCGCCAACTACGCCGCAGGACGCGGCGACAGCCGCCAGGGCGTCAGCCTCGAGGCCATCCACGACGTGCTCGATCGGGCGATGGAACGGGTGCGGGCGATCATCCGGACGATGCTGGCGAGCGATGATTAGAGCAGTCCTGCGCATGGGGGATCCCCGCCTGTGGCGGCAGGCGAAAGCGGTCGAGCACTTCGATCGGCCCGAGCTGCACGCCCTGATTGCCGACCTGGAAGAGACCATGCACCATCTCGACGGCGCCGGGCTGGCCGCGCCGCAGATCGGTGTCGACCTGCGGCTGGTGATTTTCGGCGTCGAGCGCAACCCGCGCTATCCGGATGCCGAGCCGGTGCCGCGCACGGTGCTGATCAACCCGGTGCTGACGCCCCTGTCGACCGAGATCGAGGAGGGTTGGGAAGGCTGTCTCTCGGTGCCCGGTTTGCGGGGCCGGGTGCCGCGCTGGAGCCGGCTGCACTACGCCGGTGTCGATGCCTTTGGCCGGCCGCTCGAGCGCACCGTCAGCGGTTTCCACGCGCGCGTCGTGCAGCATGAATGCGATCACCTCGACGGTATCCTCTATCCGATGCGGATCAGGGACTTCAGCCGCTTCGGTTTCGTCGAGGAGCTGTTTCCCGATGGCGACGCGGGTGTGGTCGACTAGGGTGCGGCCGGCGGGTGGCGGCCGGACCGGTCGGACAGGGAGGCTCGTTGCGCGGGCCGTGGCCCGCCCGGACAAGCAACCTTGATCAGGAAAGACAGTAGTGGGCAGCCGATATCGAATCCTTTTTGTCTGCATGGGCAACATCTGCCGTTCGCCGATTGCCGAGGCCGTCACCCGGACCATGGCGCAGCGGCAGGGTCTGGGTCTGGGGCCGGCGCTGGAGTTCGACTCGGCCGGCACGCACGGCCATTACCACGCCGGCGAGGCGCCCGATGCACGGGCCAGGCGGGTGGCCGCCCGGCGTGGCTACGACCTGTCGCGCTTGCGTGCGCGTTCGGTGATCGGGGCAGACTTCGACCGCTTCGACCGCATCCTGGCGATGGACGAGTCCAACCTGGCGTCGTTGCGCCGCCAGTGTCCGGCCGAGAGCCGGTCGAATCTCGGCCTGTTTCTCGACTACGCCAGAGGTCTCGGCATCTCCGAGATCCCCGATCCCTACTATGGCGCCGAATCCGGTTTCGAACGGGTGGTCGATCTCTGTGAACTGGCGGCGGGCGGCCTGCTGGCCGAACTGGCGCGCGGGCCAGTCACCGGGTAGGAGGGCGCGACCGCGGCCGCGGCCGAGGCGCCGGCCGCCGCGTCAACCACCCGAAACGAAGTTGGTGCTGGTCCTGGTGACCGTCCCGCTGTCATTGAAATGCACATTGAAGTACCACACCATCCCCGGGTCGACCCTGGTTTTCCAGTCCCAGACGGTTTCCTGCTGCAGCGGGTAGCGGACTTCGTGTGCCGGCTGGCCGAGCAGGTAGCGCACCGCGTCGGTGGTCATCCCGGGCTTGACCTTCTTGAAATTCTCCTCGGTCAGCACCTGGCGCACTTCGCGCAGGATGTCGTCAGGGCCGATGACCAGCAGGTAGTTGACCATGCCTTCCGGCGTGCGCGGATACTCCCAGACGCGCGAGCCGTCGTCATGGCGCCACTCGAGCTTCGGGTTGCCCATGACCTGTCGCACTTCGTCGAGGGTGCTGCTGCCGGGACGCAGCTTGTTCAGCCGGTCGGCGTCGCAGGACGAGACGGCAATGGCCATCAGGCCGGTGAGAAGAGCACCGGCGGCGAGTTTTGCGAACATCTTTTCACGCTCCGCTGACTGTGGCTGGAATCGGTGAGGCCAGTGGAAGAGTATAGACGAAGCGCAGACAGGGAGTCCGCTGAGCGTGGGCACGTCCGGATGATCGGTCGGATGCGGTCGGCCACCTCCTGGCGCGATCAGACGAGCGGGGTCCTGATGCCGACATGGTCAGCGGCCAGCCACTGCCTGCGGATCTCGTCCCGGTGGCCGGCGAACCAGAAGAGGGCGATCAGAGGCCAGGAGGAGTCGGTTCGCCCCTGCTCGGCGAGAGCGAGTGCCTGTGCGGCGGCGAGGCGGACGACGCGGATGTCCTCGCCTTCTTCGGCCAGTCCGTGCAGGCCACCGGCCCTGGAACTGTCAACCCGCCCGAGGAAGAGGTGCGTGCGCTGCGCGGTCTTCGCCGGGCTGGTGTAGAAACGGCTGATCGGCAGCAACTCGCCCACCGTACAGCCCGCCTCCTCGAGTGCCTCGCGCCGCGCCACCTGCTCGGGGGTTTCGCCGGGCTCGATCAGACCGGCGACGATCTCCAGCAGCCAGGGGCCACGCGGGTCGTCGCGTGCGCCGATGCGGAACTGTTCGATCATCACCACCTCGTCGCGTCGCGGGTCGTAGAGCAGCACCGCCGCGACATCGCCCTTTTCGATCACCTCGCGCACGATCGGCGGGCTCATCCCGCCGGCGAACAGGCGGTGGCGCAGGCGCAGCCGTTCCAGTCGATAGAAACCCTGGTAGCAGACTTCGCGCTCGATGATCTCCAGGTCCTTTTCCCTCATGCCGTTCTCCTCGACGATCTGGTTCGAGTGTAGCGCAGGCGGCGGGCTGTTCATTGCCCTACCACGGCGCTCCAGGGTCGGGCATACTGCCGGTCACGCCAGCGGCTTTGCGGGATCATGCCGGTCAACGACAGTGTATTCACCTTTCAGCATACGCCTCCTCAGCCCGTCGTCCCGGCAGGTGCTCATGCACCCGGCGGCGTTTGCCCGGCAGACGCTGCGCAGCTTCAGCCACAATCAGGGTCTGCTGCTGGCCGCTGCGATCGCGTATTACGCCTTGCTGTCGGTGGTGCCGCTGCTCATCCTTTCGGTGATCGCGCTGTCGCACCTGGTCGATCAGGCGGAATTGCTCGCCACGCTCGGACGTTACCTTGAATGGGTGGTGCCCAGCCAGTCGTCCATCTTTCTCGAAGAAGTTGCCAAGTTCATGCAGCAGCGTGCGGCGATCGGTGCGGTCCTCCTGGTCACCATGCTGTTCTTCAGCTCGCTCGCCTTCTCGGTGCTGGAAAAAGCGATGGCGGTCATCTTTGCGCACCGGGTGGTGCTCGAAAAACGACACTTCCTGATCTCCGCCGTGCTGCCCTACTGTTTCGTCGTCCTGCTCGGGGTCGCTCTGCTTGCCGTGACCATCGCCTCGATTGCACTCGAGGCGATGGCCCGGGAAAACCTCAATCTCCTCGGTCGGGAGTGGTCGCTGCGCGGCCTTGCCGGTGACCTGCTCTATCTCGTTGGGCTGAGCGCCGAGGTCGGCATCCTCACCGCGATCTACCTCATCCTGCCGGTGGGGCGGGTGCCTCTGCGCCACGCCCTGTTCGGTGGCTGTACGGCGACGCTCATCTGGGAAGTGATCCGCCAGATCCTGGTCTGGTTTTTCACCACGCTGTCGAAGGCGAGCCTCGTTTACGGGCCGTTGGCGACGGCTGTGGTGGCGATGTTCAGCATGGAGATTGCCGCCACGCTGCTCCTGCTCGGCGCGCAGGTGATCGCGGAGTACGAAGGCCTGGGCCAGGACCGATGAGGACGGGCAGGCGGAACGTGTGCGCGCGGGTCGGGTCATTACCTGCACAGAACTGCCAGCTTGGGGGCGAAGTCTTGCCGGCGCTCCCTGGCCATCGACTATGATGATCCTGCCGTCGCGGGATGTCGAATTGACTCGGGTTTCCAGCCGCGGCGATACTGTCGGCGGCCTTGACCGCCGGCGATTCCGTTGTGCCGGCCTGCTGTCATCACTTCCCGGAGAATCTGAAACATGAACGCAGGAAACGACCCGACCGCCGGCGCGGCGATGGCCACGGCGCTGACCAGGGCGCACGCGCTGGCCGATGCTTTTCTGGCTTCCTTGCCGGAGCGTCCGGTCAGTCACGTTTCCTCGCCGGAAGCGATGCGGGCGGCTCTCGACGAAACCTTGCCGGAGAGCGGCACAGACCCGGCCGACGTGGTCGATGAATGGTTTGCCCGGGCCGAGCGCGGCATCACCGCCTCGCCCGGTCCCCGCTTCTTTGGTTTCGTCACCGGTGGTGTCACCCCGGCCGCCCTGGCTGGCGACTGGCTCGCCTCGGCGATCGACCAGAACGCCGGGCTGTGGGCGAGCAGCCCGGCGGCAGCACAGACCGAGCTGGTCGTTCTGCGCTGGCTCAAGGAACTCTTCGGCTTGCCGGCCGAATGGACCGGCGCATTGACCAGTGGCGCGACGATGGCCAACCTGGTCGGCTTGGCCGCGGCGCGACAGTGGGCCGGACGGCAACTCGGTTTCGACGCCGCCGCCGATGGTCTGGCGGGTCATCCACCGATCGCTGTCGTGGCGAGCAGCGAGATCCATCTCAGCGCCGTCAAGTGCCTGGGCACGCTCGGTTTCGGCCGCAATCAGGTGCGTCGGGTAGGCGCCCCCGGCGGCTCGGTCGACCTCGACGCACTGGCCGGCCTGCTGCGCGAGATCGACGGGCCGGTGATCCTCGTCGGCAACGCGGCCGAGGTGAACAGCGGACACTTCGATGACCTCGCTGCCCTCGCCGATCTGCGTGATACCCACCCCGGTGGTGCCTGGCTGCATGTTGATGGCGCCTTCGGCCTGTTCGCCGCCGCGTCTCCGCGCCTGGCACACCTCTGCCGCGGCGTCGAACGAGCCGACTCGCTTGCTTCGGATGCCCACAAGTGGCTGAACGTCCCCTACGACAGCGGCTTCGCCTTCGTGCGCGATGCCGCCCTGTTGCGCGAGACCTTTGCTGCCGGCGGTGCCTACGTCCTGGGCAGCGCTGGCTGTTGGGATCCCTTCACGCATGTGCCGGAGATGTCGCGCCGTTTTCGCGGGCTTGCCGCCTGGTGTGCGCTCAAGGCGTTCGGCCGCGCCGGCTATCGCGTGATGATCGAGCGCTGTGTGGACAACGCCGCCGCCTTCGCGCGCTGGGTGGCGGGGGCGCCCGGCGTCGAGCTGATGAATCCGGTGCCGCTCAACATCGTCTGTTTTCGCATTGTCCGGGCGGGGCTGGACAATGTGTCGGTCGATGAACTCAACCGCGCAGCGGTGCGCGCCATCCAGCAGGATGGCCGTGCCTTCGTCACCGGCACGGTATGGAACGGTCGTGCCGCGATCCGCGCCGCCTTCGACAACTGGCGGACGACTGCCGACGACGTGGCCCTGCTGCAGGACGCCGTCGCCGAGGTCGCCGGTTCGCTTCGGGCGTGACGGGGCAGGGCACCGTACCGACCAGCGCGAACGGCCATCAATCTATCAAACGGAGCTCATGACCATGAACTCGAGCCATCAGTTCGACGAAATCGCCCCGACCTGGGACTCCGATCCCGTCAAGGTGGCCCGCGCCCTTGCGGTCGCCGAGGGAATCCGCAATCGAGTGCCGCTGACCCGACAGATGCATGCCCTGGAATATGGCTGCGGAACGGGTCTGCTCGGCTTCGCCCTGCAAGCCTGTCTCGGTCGGATCACCCTGGCGGACAGTTCGCCCGGTATGCTGGCCACCCTCGACGAAAAGATCGCGGCCGCGCGCAGCAGCAACCTGCACTCGATGAAGCTCGACCTGACCAGTGATCCCTTGCCGGCCGAGCGCTACGACCTGATCTGCTCCCTGATGACCTTTCATCATATCGACGACACCGGCGGCCTGCTGCGGGACCTGTTCGCCCTGCTGGGTTCGCCGGGCTACCTGTGCGTCGCGGATCTGGACACCGAGGACGGCTCGTTTCACGGGCCGGGCTTCGCCGGGCACAACGGTTTCGATCGCGGATTGCTTGAACACGCGGCGCAGGCAGTCGGGTTTCACAGCATCGAGTTCGCGACCGTTTTCCACATGTCGAAGCCCGACAGCACCGGCCAGACCGAGTTTCCCGTTTTCCTGATGGTGGCCGCGAAATGAGCTGGCCAACTGCCCGCGGCGCATGAGTCTCTCCGGGCAGAGGCTCGCCCCATTCCGCTGCGAAAAGATTCGTATCAACGGGCTCGTCTGCAATGTCCGCCACTGGGGGCGGGATGGCGCGCCGCTCCTGTTGATGCTGCACGGCTGGATGGATTCGTCGGCCAGTTTCCAGTTCACCGTCGATGCGCTCGGTCACGCGTGGCATGCGGTGGCGCCGGACTGGCGCGGTTATGGGCAAAGCGAGTGGCTGAACCGGCGCTACTGGTTTGCCGACTACTATGCCGATCTCGACGCGCTGCTCGACCGTTACAGCCCCGGAACGCCGGCACGCATCGTCGGGCACAGCATGGGTGGTGCGGTGGCCAGCATTTACGGCGGGGCGCGGCCCGAACGGGTTGCCGGTCTGCTGATGGTCGATTTTCTCGGTCTGCTGCCGAACGAGCCGCACGAGGCGCCCGGGCGTATCCGCGAATGGCTGGACCACGCACGTGCGACACCGAAACTGCGCACCTACGCCAGCCGCGAGCAGCTCGCAGCGCGCCTGATGCAGTTCAATCGACGCCTTCTTCCGGAGCGTGCCACCTTTCTGGCGACGCACTGTTCGATCGAACGGCCCGACGGCCAGTTGGTGGTCGCCTGCGACCCCTGGCACAAGCTTCCTTCGCCGCTGCTCTATCGGGTCGAGGAAGTGATGGCCTGCTGGCGCGCGATGACTGCGCCGGTCCTGCTGGTGATCGCCGACGAAGGCTACGTGTGGCAGCGCTTCGCAAAGCATCCCGATGAACTGGAACGACGCATGGCCTCCTTCACCAATGGCCGCATCGTCCGGATCAGCGACTGTGGGCACAACGTGCAGCATGATCGACCGGAGAAGCTGGCCGAGTTGATCGACTCGTTTTTCGCTTACCCGCCGGCGGCATGAACGAGAACAGGTGTCAGGCCGGCCGATATCAGGGCAGGCCAACCTCCACCAACCGGAATGCTTGCTCGCGTTCGGCGATGTAGGAGATCGTGTCTTGATTCGGAAACCGGGGGGCGCTCACGCCGATCAGGAGCCCCGTATCCCTGATGACGTCAAATGCGTCCGCTCCCTTTCTCGCACTCACGATCAAAGGACGACCTGCGAGAACTGCCATGAAGGCGAGGCGGGAGGACGATCGATTGACGGTGATGCTTCCCGGCACAATCGCGTCAAACGAACCGATTGCCTTCCCGGCCATGAAAACGCTCCATTTCGCGTTGCTGCGCGCAGCATAAAGGACACTGACGCCGTCCGGCGAGACGAGCGGAGTCCCGGGCAGCACAGCTTCATAAGGCCCGACTCTTTGCCCCCCCACGACAACGTACCACTCATTCCCAAGCCGTCCGGCATAGGCAACACTGTTGACGCTGGCGCCAACGACGAGGCTCGCATTGCCGAGCGCATCGAAATCCTGTTGCGGCGCTCCGTCGACGAAAACGCGCCATTGATGTGCGGACCGGGCGGCGAACACCACGTGCTCGCCGTTCTTGCTGAAGACCAGGGAATCGGCACCGATCGCATCGTATTGGCCCAGCACCTTGCCATCCACCACCATCAGCCAGCGGGTTCCGAGCCTTGCCGCATAGGCCAGCTTGCCCCCGGCGCTGTACACCGGCGCACCCCGCAGAATTGCGGCATACCGGCCCAGGGAGCCTTGCTCGGTGGCAATGGTCCACAATCCATCCTGGCTGGCAGCGAATGCATAACCCTCACCGTCTGGTTTGAGGGTCAGACTGCGCGAAGCGATCGCGTCAAAACGTGGCGGAACCTCTTCGCCATCAAGAACCAGAACCTGCTGCCGACCGACTGACGCCGCGTAGGCGACCCGTCGGCTGTCCGCAGTGAACAGAATCCGGCCGTCGATGATGGAATCGTACCCTTGCTGTTGGCGGCCATCGACCACCGCATGGACCTTTTTGCCCTCGGTGACGACGAACGCCAAGCGTTTGCTGTCGGGTGAATAGCCGAGGCTGTTCTGCAGGATGCCGGCAAAGTCGCCCGTTTCTTTCCCGTCGCTGATCACACGCCATCTGGCGTCGCGGCGTGCGGCAAAGGCGACATGCCGCGAGTCCTGACTGAACACCGGCGGTCCGGGCGTAATCGCTTCGTACGGGCCGAACCGCTGTTGATCGAGATGGATCAGCCAGCCGCCTGCAGTTTTCTGGACGAAGGCGACACGTGAGCCGTCCGGACTGGTTGCGACCGCCTCATGGACGACTTGTCCGACCGCTTCGGTGTTCCCGGCTTTGCCACGCGATCCCGGTGGTGCCGACTCGACAGCAAGCGTGGTGAGGCTGAACAATCCCGGGATCGCGCCAAGCCCGCAGAGCAATCGCCGGCGCGTCAAGCCATGGTTTTTCAGAGGCAAGCGCGCTCCGGCTGCCCGTCGAGAGCCGGTCGGCGCAGCCTGCTGCGTACCCCGAGCACAAGCGAGAGCGCGGCAGCGACCAGCCACCAGATCTTCGGTTCCGGCACCGGTGATTCGGAAACGAACCAGTCCACGCCCGTCCCCGCCCTGAACCCATAAGCATTGGTCAGCCAGCTGCTGCTGGCCGGGTCATAGCCGATCACCTGGGTTTTCAAGCCTCCTGCTTTTCCTTGCTCGGTGTCGTGCGTCACGCACAATGTCGCCTTGCCGTTCGCGTGCTTGATAACGCAGGTCAGTACGGCCATGTGGGTTGCACCGTTTACCTCGATGTCTTCATGGTGCTTCAGTTCAGCCAGTAGTCCATCGATGTCGTTGGCGCGGATCTCCTTGGTCACGACTCCGTATTTTGTGTACTCCGGTCCTTTCTTGCGGATCCCGGTATTGTTTGCACCGCCGGTACCGGGTACCGGTTTGCCATCCTTGACTGTGGGCGGTCGCCAATTCACCACTGTCTTCAACGCGGCTACGGTTTTCTTGTCTTCCGGGATGCTGACGTATTTGCTGCGTTCATCCAGCCACTTGAGACTGTTCGAGAATGCCCCGGGGACGCACTCATCGACGCCGACCTCCTGGTTCACCATGTCGGGGTTGACCGCCAGGTCGACCGGAAGCCATCCCGGGTCACCGAAGGGTTGCAGGAAAGGTACGCCAGGTCCTGGGACGAACGGTGAGCCGTCAATGCCACCGACGGTGATCTTGCGTTCCCTTATGGTGAATGGTGTGTTGTTGGTGGGCTGCGAAGTGATTGGTGAATCGGTCAAAGCGTAGGCGGCGAGCATCGAAGTGATCGGATTGTCCGGCGTATTGCCGAGATCGAAATTGATCGAGAGCGACTGTGAGACGCCTGCGCCCTCGATGCTGGCAAGCGGTGCGTTTTCAATCACCCAGACGCCGTCTCTGGCGAGATTGAAATACTGGATGGTTGATTTTCCTTCAAAGGTAACCAGAGCCTCTCCCCAGTCCGAGAACGGTTGCGATTGGGCACCTTGCTCGAAAGTCGCCTGATGGAGATCCAGTCCGATGATGCTGCCATAAGCGGCTGCCGGCGGGAACAGGAATGTAGCGCTTGCTGCGGCGATGAAAAGGTATGAATGTGGTCGGTGGATCATGAGTGGCTCCTCCTTCGTAAAAGTGGAACGTCAACGATGCCGCTTGCGTGTCGAGCCGCTCCCGACTTGGTCACCGCTTTCTGGTGGTCAATTCCCGGCTCCTGCCTTTCCGAGTGCGCGATTGGTATTCGGAGAAGATCAAGCAAGAGGCATGCTAAATAACGAAATGTTCATTTATTCAGTGGCTTGATATTTCTCACCCGAGTGCGGATCAGACGAGGTGTAAAGAATGTCGACAGTCCATGCGATGGCTCCGTTCTGGCCGATGTCCGGCGCCAGGTTCACCGGGGCAGCCCGTACGCGAGCCACACCTTGCAGGACCAGCTCCGGGACTACGGCATGACCGGCTCGATGAGCCGCAAGGGCCACTGCCGGGAAAACAGGCGAAGCGCCGTTTCGCGAGCCGTCAGGCGAGAGGGCGAAGCCCGGCACAACGCGCCGACCGAACGCCGGTTCAACCGCTTCAAGAACGAGCGGATGCAGGGCGTTTCCTTCGCCAGCCATGCCGACATGAGGGCCGTGAGTTTCAAGTACACCGAGGTCTTCTCCAACCGGAAACGGCAGCATTCGACCCTCGGCCATCGCTCGCCAGTTCAATTCCTGGCGCATTGGATCGGCCGGCAGCATCAAGAAAAACTGGTCGCATGAATCCCAACCCTTTGGAAGACGAGAAACCGGGGAAAGCTCACGCCACTGACTAAGGCGTCGGCGAGTGACTTGCCTCCGACGGCTGGATCGGTGACCCTTTCAGGGCCGCTGCTGGTTGCCAGCCGAGCATCAGGAGCAGCGCGAAGAAGCCGGCGAGGTAGCCAAGCGGGATATGCCAGCCATGAAGCAGCCACTTGCGCGCCGACCTGCACTCGGGGAAAAGATTGGCCAGGGCAACTCCGGCTGAGGACCCAAACCACAGCATCGAGCCGCCGAAACCCACGGCGAAGGCGAGCATGCCCCAGTCGTAGCCTCCCTGCTTCAGGGCCATCGCGGTGAGCGGGATGTTGTCGAACACGGCTGAAACGAAGCCAAGGCTCAACGCCGTCTGCCAGGAGGCGGCAGGCAGCTCCTCGACCGGCATCATCGACGCGCAGCTAACCAGTGCGAGCAGGAAAAGCGAACCCTTGAGGGCATCGGGGAGCAGGCTCCATTCCAGCCTGCGTAGTGGTGCCGCCAAGAGCAGCGCGACCCACACCGACGCGCCGAGGAGGGGAAACTCGTCAGCGGCCTCGGGGAACTCGAGGTTGACGATGATGTTGGTGCCGATCGCGGTCGCCAGCACATGGCAGACGATGCCGACGCGAACCCAGTCGAGGCGTTGCGCACCCTGCAGTTGGCGTACGATTGGCTGGTGGCCATGCTGCTGCAGAGCCGCCGGGATGCCGAATACCACCAGCGCCACCAGCGAAGACAGAATGGCACGGCTGAGGTCGACCGGGCTGACGCCGGCGATCCACATCATGGTTGTCGTGGTGTCGCCCACCACGCTCCATGCGCCACCGGCGTTGGCGGCAGCGACGATGGCCGCCAGATAGCCGACATGCAGCCGGCGCTTGAACACGCTCGCCGCCACGGTACCGCCGATCAGTGCCCCAACAATGTTGTCCAGGAAGCTCGACAGGGCCCAGATGATGGCGAGCAAGCCAAACGGTCCCAGCCAGCCTTCCGGCAGCAGTCGTGGCAGGGATTCCGGCACACCGCTCTCCTCGAAGTGGCGTGCCAGCAGCGCGAAACCGACCAGGAGGCAGAGCAGGTTGACCAGCAGCACCCACTCGTCGGCCATGTGATGGGCAAAGCCGGCGACGCCCGCGCCAGTCCTGAAGCCGGTCACGGCAATCTTGTACCAGGCAAGCATCACCAGGCCGGTGAGTGCCACCCTGAGGACATGGTGATGAAACAGGGCGACGCCCAGCAGCGTCGCTGCAAAAAGAAGGAATTCCACAGGTACGGCGAAGGCTTGCGGCGAGCCGGAGGCCTGCGCAGCCGGGGCCAGGCACCAGGTGGTCAGCGCCAGGAACTTCGCCCTATTCGTGAGCCGATGAACCATCGTGCGGGTTGCGCTCCTGCAGGGACGGAACGAACGATTGTGGTAAGGTTGTTGCCTGTGCGGCGGACAGTCAAGCATTTTCAGGACGGTGTGACGCCGCCGGCTACGCGAGGCATTGTGGTGGCGCCTTGCTCCTGCCAGTCACTTCTTGCCGGAGAGATTCGCCATGCGTAAAGCCCTGGTCGCCGTCGATGGCTCAGCCGCTGCCCATCGTGCCGTGCGGCACGTCGCTGCCTTGGCCGGTGGCTGCCCGTCGCTCGAGGCCGTCCTGCTCAATGTTCAGCCGGAAATCGATGACTGGAGCGTACGCAGTGTCCTCAAGAAGGAAGAGGTCGAGGCCATGGAAGGGTGCCGGGGTGGCGACATCCTGCAGCAGTATCGACAGGCGTTCCGGGCAGCCGGTGTTCGCTTCACGCCGTTGGTGGAGATTGGCGCCGCCGCCGAGACCATCGTCCGGGTCGCCAGGGAACAGGGATGCGATGGAATCGTGATGGGTACGCGCGGGCTGGGTACGTTATCTGGCTTGCTGCTCGGGTCGGTCAGCAGCCGGGTGCTCGCACTCTCTGTGCTGCCGGTCACGCTGGTCAAGTGAGTTCGCGGCGGTGCAATGCCATGGCCAAAGCCGGACAGAAGGTCGAAGTCAGGGGCTGCCAATGCCCCGCCTTCCACCGGCGGAACCGTGACCTCGAGCTCTGGGAGTTCGGCGAGGCGCTTGGCCCGAGCAGAAGCTTCGCCTGTCCGCCGCAGAAGCCGGGCGAGAAGGAGCCCTTGGTCTGGGTCGCCACCGTACGCGTCAGTGGTCTTGACAGGGCGCTGTCCGGGAGGTCGCCGGCGACGCGCCTGCCGACCGCAGGAGGAGCGCTTTGGATTATCATGGCAAAACGCTCGCAGCGGGCGGCCACTTCTTGATGAACATTCCTGACAGGGTGACTCCATGAAAACACAAGTCCTTGCACAAATCTCGCACAAATCCCGGTTGTTTCTGTTTGCGCTGGTCGCCGGTCTGGTCGCTGCCGCCCAGTCCATCGCAGCGGATCGGGTAGCGCTCGAACAGGAGGCGAGCCGAGCCTATCAGCAATTGGTGACCAGAACTTCCGGGGCGAGGTCCTTGTCCAGGGATGCGCTGGCTGTACTCGTTTTTCCGAAGATCACCAAAGCCGGTTTCGTGGTTGGCGGGCAGTACGGAGAGGGCGTGCTGTTCGTCGAAGGTGGCCCGGTGGGTTACTATAGCACCGCGGGTGCCTCGTGGGGACTGCAGGCTGGTGCCCAACAGTTTGGTTATGCGATGTTCTTCATGAACCACAAATCGCTTGCCGCCCTGTCCGCCAACGAGGGATTCGAGGTTGGGGTTGGTCCCTCGGTCGTGGTGGTGGACCAGGGCATGGGCAGGTCGCTGACCACGATGAATGCGAAGGAAGACATCTACGCCTTCATCTTCAGCCAGAAGGGCCTGATGGCGGGCATCGGCCTGCAGGGCAACAAGATTACACGGCTGAACGACTGATCAGGCGGGTACTGCGGGGCAGCCCGCGCTTGCCGGCAGGATGTTCTGACGGGCGCACGGTCTTCAGGCGGCATTGTCGCGGCATGACCAGGCGTTATTCCCCAATGACGCCGGAGCCGGCGTGCTCGGCCGCTGCCTGGCGTAATGCTCGATTGGCGGGAAGCGCGCCGCGTAGCGCGTGATCCACTCCAGTGCCGCCGTTTCGCTGTCCAGCCGGCGCCCTTCACGACGCAACACGGCGGTGCGATAGCGCTCGATCAGTCTGAGCTGGGCTACCATGCGGGCGGCAAAAGGGTCGTTGAGTTCCATGTTCGGGAGGCGCTTGCCGGGATTGCTGCAAACTATCCAAGCAAGTGCCATGCCGAGGTTTTCGATCTTATAAAAATCAACGAGTTGGCATCGAATCTCGGCTGTCGGGCGGTGGCGATGTAAGTGCTGTCGACATCAAGCAGCAGTCCGTCGTTGCCGAGGTTCGACTCGATCGGGCGGCGCAGCCGGGGGTCCGGAGGAGCCAGGACGGCGGTGCTAGACGGCGGTGCTATAATCGTCGCTCCCTTTTCCGGGTCCTTCCGATGTTCATCACCCGTCGCCTCGAGTTCGACGCAGGCCACCGCATCCCCGATCACAGGAGCCAATGCCGCCACCTGCATGGGCACCGCTATGCACTCGAGATCACACTTGCCGGAGACATCATCCGGCAGGACGGCGACCCGGCCAACGGCATGGTGATGGATTTCTCGGAGGTCAAGGCGCTGGCCCTGGAGCATGTGGTCGATGTCTGGGATCACGCCTTCCTGGTCTATGCGGGCGACACGCCCGTGGTGCGTTTTCTCGCCTCTCTGCCGGAACACAAGACGGTGCTGCTCGATTGCGTGCCGACCGCCGAGAACCTCGCCCGCAAGGCGTTCACGATGCTCGACGCGGTGTATCGCGATACTTACGGCAACCACCTGCGGCTCACCCGTCTGCGCCTCTACGAAACGCCCAATTGCTGGGCCGAGGCGATGCGCGAGTAGGCGCCGGGCGGTGTCCAGGATGCTCCGCAAGGGCCCGGCCGGCTGGTGCACTGCCGCCAGCATGGCGTGCTGCGCTGCACAGACAGACGAACAGACATGAACTATCGCATCCTCGATGTCGGCGATACGGCGCTGACCATCGAGTTCGGCGAGCACATCGATCGCTCCCTCCTGGCTGCCGTGGCGGCTGCCGATCAGGCTCTGGCGCGGGCGATGGCCGGTGGGCAACTGCCGGCCATCGTCGAGACCGTGCCGACCTTCCGCTCGCTGACCGTCATCTATGATCCGCTGCTCTGCACGCGTGCGGAAATCGAGCCGGTACTCCACGCCGTGCTCGGCACGTCCGCAGCCGTGCCGGCGCGACGCGGGCGCCGCTGGGAGCTGCCGGTCTGCTACGGTGACCAGATCGCTACCTGTGGGCCCGATCTCGACGAACTCGCGCAGGCTTGTGGTTTGATGCCGGGCGAGGTGGTCCGCCTGCATACCGGTGTCATCTACGACGTGTACATGCTTGGTTTCCTGCCCGGCTTTCCGTTCATGGGTGAACTGCCACAGGTACTGGCGCGTCCGCGGCGCAGCGAGCCCCGGTTGCGCGTGCCGGCCGGTAGCGTGGCGACGGCGGGCAGGCTGACCGCGATCTATCCGTGGGAGAGTCCGGGAGGTTGGCACCTGATCGGCGCCTGCCCGGTGCCGCTGTTTTCGCCGGCCTGGCCACAGGCATCCCTGCTGCTGCCCGGCGACCAGGTCGGCCTGCGCGCCGTCGATGCCGCCGAGTACGAGGTGCTGCTCGGACAAATGGCGGCGCTCAGCGCTGCCGCGCAGCCGCCGCTCGCCTTTCTCTGCCCGGGCGAGGAGTGGTGATGTCTGTGTTGCTGGAGATCGTCAGTCCGGGGGGCATGGCGTCGATCCAGGATCTTGGCCGGTCCGGGCTGCGCCGGGTCGGTGTGCCGCGTGCCGGCGCGTTGGAGCCGGGCTGGCTACGGCTGACCAATGCCCTGCTCGGCAATGCCCAGGATGCACCGGTGATCGAATTTCTGGCCGGTGGCCTGGCGGTGCGCGCACTGGATCTGCCGGTGCAGGTGGCGCTGGGCGGACATTTTTCAGCCGAGCTGAGCACGGTGGCCGGCAAACGCCGGCTCGACTCCTGGCGCAGCGTGACGCTGGCACCCGGCGAGATCCTGCGCTGCGGTACGCTGTCGGCCGCCCGCGTTGGCTACCTCGGACTGGCCGGATGCTGCGTGCGGCGACAGCTCGGCAGTGCGTCGACCTATGCACGTGCCGGGCTGGGGGGGCTCGACGGGCGCTGGCTGGTGGCCAGGGACCGTCTGCCGGGGGCGACCGGCAGTGCCGGCGAAAGAGTGTTGCGGACGCCGCCGCGTCTGGATCAGGCGGCAATCCGCGTCGTGCTCGGACCGCAGGACGACTACTTCGAGCAGCAGGCGATCGCCGCCTTGCTCAGTGCGCCCTACCGGGTGTCGGCGGCGGCCGATCGCATGGGCATGCGCCTCGATGGGCCACTGCTCAGGCATCGCTCCGCAAAGGGGGGAGAGATCGTTTCCGATGCGACGATCCCGGGGTCGATCCAGGTGCCGGGGCAGGGACAAGCGATCGTGTTGCTGGCCGACGGTCAGACGGCCGGTGGCTATCCGAAGATCGCCACGGTGATCTCGGCCGATCTACCGCGGCTGGCAGTGATGGCGCCGGGCCAGACGCTGCGCTTTGTCGGCGTTTCGGTGGCTGCCGCCGAGCGCGCGGCGCGGGTGCGGGAAGCCGAACTGCAGGCGCTGATCGCCGCCATCGGGCCGCTCGCGGAGAGCGGCGAACTGGATCTGCAGGCCATCTACGCTGTCAACCTGATCAGCGGTGTGGTCGATGCCGGGGGCGACGAGGTGGCTGCGCCGTCCAACACCAACGCGGCAGGAGCCGACTGATGATCAAGCATATCAACCTCAATGCCGATCTCGGCGAGAGCTTCGGTGCCTGGCGGATGGGCAATGACGCTGAACTGCTGCGCATCGTCGGTACGGCCAACATCGCCTGCGGCTTCCATGCCGGTGATCCGCTGGTGATGCGGCAGACGGTGCGCCAGGCTCTGGCGGCCGGGGTCAGCCTCGGAGCGCATCCGTCGTTTCCCGACCTGCAGGGTTTCGGACGACGCGTGATGCAGCTTCCGGCGAGTGAACTGGAGGCGCTGCTGATCTACCAGATCGGTGCTCTGGCCGGTATTGCGCAGGCCGAGGGCGGGCGCCTGACACACGTCAAGCCACATGGGGCGCTGAGCAACATGGCGTGCGAGGATGCGGTGCTGGCGCGCAGCGTGGTGGCGGCGATCCGCAGCTATGACCGTTCACTGATCCTGCTCGCGCCGGCCCTGTCGCAACTGGCGCTGGCCGGTGTCGCCGGCGGTCTGCCCGTGGCTGCGGAAATCTTCGCCGACCGTGCGTATACCGACACCGGCCATCTCGTGCCGCGTGGCCAGCCGGGCGCGCTGCTGCATACCGCCGGGGAATGTGTGGCGCACGTGTGGCGCATGCTGGAGGCTGGTGCCATCGTCAGCACCGGCGGCAAGCAGATCAGGACCGAGTTTCACAGCATTTGCGTGCATGGCGACGGAGAACAGGCGGTGGCCACTGCCGGGGCGATTCGCTCCGTGCTGCTGGCGGCGGGAATCCGCCTCCTGCCGCTCACCGAGGTGGTCTCGCCAATGGCCGATCCTGCCCATGGCGCGACGATGGTTTAGAATGGCCGCAGCGCCGCGGCGAGCAGCGCCTGGCTCGGCAGCGCTCCTGCGCCGGCTGCCTGGCCGTCGAACAACCGTGAGGAATGCCCTCAGAGCACCGGAAAGACGCTGATGCCCCACAGAGTTCTCAAGGTCCCCGAGCGGGGAATGATCGAAGCCTACGAGGGCCTGCTCGCGCTGCGCGGTTTCCGGGCGGACGTGGCACAGCGCTCTGCGGCCGATCGCCTGCAGCGCCTGTACTATGATCTGCTGTCGTTCAAGGTCGGGCGGCGCAGTGCTCTGCGGCGCATCTTCGCGGCGCCGGCAGTGCCACGCGGCGTCTATTTCTGGGGCGGCGTCGGACGCGGCAAGAGCTTCCTGATGGACTGCTTTTTCGACGCCGTGCCTTATCGGCGGAAGCGGCGAATCCACTTCCATGCCTTCATGCACGGCGTACATCGCCAGTTGAACGAACTCAAGGGCGAAAGCGATCCGCTGCTCAAGGTCGCCGAGCGTATCGCGACCGAGGTCCGGCTGCTCTGCTTCGACGAATTTCACGTTTCCGACATCGCCGATGCGATGATCCTCGGCCGCCTGCTCGAAGCCCTGTTTGCGCGTGGCGTGGTATTCGTGATGACCTCGAATTATCCGCCGGACCGACTCTATCCGAACGGCCTGCAGCGCGAGAACTTCCTGCCGACGATTGCCCTGATCAAGTCGCGCCTGGACGTGCTGGAGATCGATGCCGGTATCGACTATCGGTTGCGTACGCTCGAACAGGTCGAGATCTTCCATTTTCCGGCGGATGCCGCGGCCGAGCTCAAGATGGCCGAATACTTCGCCGCCATGGCTGGCGGCGAGGGCGTCGTGGACGGCGGCATCGAAATCCTCGGGCGGCAGATCCCGACGCGACGGCGCGGCAACGGCGTTATCTGGTTCGACTTCCGGTCGTTGTGTGGCGGGCCTCGTTCGCAGAATGACTACCTCGAACTGGCGCGCGGCCATCATACGGTGCTGCTCTCCGGCATCCCGAAGATGTCGGCCAGCATGGCTTCCGAGGCACGGCGTTTCACCTGGCTGGTCGACATTTTCTATGACCACAAGGTGAAGCTGATTGCCACCGCCGATTGCGCTCCGGATGGCCTGTACACGCAGGGTACCCAGGCGAGCGAGTTCTTTCGTACGGCCAGCCGCCTGACCGAGATGCGTTCGCGCGACTATCTCGGCCTGCCCCACCTCTCGTGAGTGCCCGCCGGGGTGCGGCAGTGATATGGGCTGCGGCCAGGCGCCCGCAGGTGATGCTGCTGGTCCGGCGTTACCTGCCGGTGCTGTGGTTTGCCCTGCTGCCGGTGCAGGCGAATGGGCAGCAGGAGATGGAGATCATTCCCCTGCGCCATCGCACGCTCGATCAGGTGCTGCCGGCGCTGCAGCCGCTGCTCGAACCGGGCGGCGCCCTGTCCGGGATGAACGATCAGGTGATCGTGCGCGCCTCGCGGCGCAACCGTGAACAGATCAGGCAGACCCTGGCGGCGATCGATACACCGGCACGCCGCCTGCTGATCCGGGTCAGCCAGAACCGTCAGGCCGAGACCCGGCAGCAGGGTGCCGAGGTGGCGGGCCGCGTGGTGGTCGACCCGTTCGGGCGCCTCGTCCAGCCGCCTGCCGGCATGGTGCCAGGTGGCACGAAGATCGAAATCCGCCGCGGGGCGTCGAGCGTCGGCGCGCAGGGGCAGGACTGGCGTGGCACGCAGGCGGTCGGCAGCACGCAGACGGTACAGGTGGTCGAGGGCGGTCGGGCGCTGATTCAGGTCGGGCAATCGCTGCCGCTACCGCTCCGACAGGTGGCAGTCGGGCCGCGCGGTGCGGTGATGAGCGAGACGGTCGTCTATCGCGACCTCGGGCAGGGCTTCTACGCGGCTCCCAGGCTGGCCGGCGACCGTGTCACGCTGGAGATCAGTCCGCAGTTCGACTCGCCCGGGAGCTACGGCAGCATCGATACGCAACGCCTTTCCACCACCGTTTCGGGCCGGCTCGGCGAGTGGATCGAGTTGGGGGGCAGCAGTCAACAGACCGACCTCGCCGGCGGTGGCAGCCTGCACGCCGGTAGCAGCCAGCGCAGTGATCGGCGCAACGTCTGGTTGCTGGTCGAGGAGTTGCCCTGAGTCAGTCGCTGCCGGGGCTGGACTAGAAGATATCCATGTTGACGCAGAGCCGGTTGCAGCCGGCTTCGCGCGCCGCGGCGAGCAGCGAGGCGACGCGTGCGATCAGCGCCGGCGAGTCCTCGTCGGTGTATTCGCTGACGCCGCCGCTGATCGTCAACGAGGGGTGGGTGGCGGTCGGGTTGCTCGCTTCGATCGTTTCGCGCAGTCGTTCGAGACCGATCATCGCTTCGTTCACCCGCACGTTGGGCAGGATCAGCAGGAACTGGTCGGCGGCGAAACGGCCGATCATGTCGAACTCCCGCAGACTCCTGCAAAGCAGCTTGCCCACCCGTATCAGAACGGCCTCGGCGCCCTCCGACTGGCTCAACTCGTCGAAATGGTCGAGGGCGATCAGGGCGACGGCGAATGGGGTCCCATAGCGGCGCGCGCGGCGACTTTCGTCGTCGAGCAGGAGCTGGATGTAGCGCTGGTTGAAGACTTCGGTCAACGGGTCGTGGGTGGGCAGTTGCCTGGTCTCACTGGCGACACGGCCATACTGCCGCAGGTCGGCGAGGATCAGCAGCACCCGGTGCAACCGGTCGTCGTCGGCAAACACCGGAAAGGCGCTCGCCTTGCACCAGGTGAGTGCCCCGGACGGTTGATCAAGGATGCCCAGCGCACGTTGATGAACCGCCTGCCGGGTGTGCAGGACCTGAATCTCGAGGCGTTCGTCATCGGTCAGGGGTCGGCCGTTCTCGTCCTGCCAGAGCGTCGGAGTGTTGCCCAGCAGTTCACCGGCGCGCGCATTGTGCTGCTGCAGTGAGCCATCGGCGGCGAAGGCGAGCAGCGCAATGCCCAGGCTGTCGAGCAGCGTAGCATAACGCCCGATTTCGGCGTCATCGGCACGCAGATCGACCAGCGGCAGGCGGTGCGGGCTAGCGGACATCGGCGGACAGGCCAGGCAAGGGGCATCCATCGTATCGCAAAACGGCGCCCTGCGTACGGTGAAGCGGCTGCTATATCAAGGCGCTAGCGTCGTTGCTGTGGCTCCTCAGACGGTTGCCAGGGCCTGTTCGAGATCGGCGATCAGATCGTCGATGTGTTCGATGCCGACCGACAGGCGAATCATCTCTTCGGAAACCCCTGCCTTGGCCAGTTCGAGTGGCCCGAGCTGCCGGTGGGTGGTCGATGCCGGGTGGCAGGCGAGAGACTTGGCGTCGCCGATGTTGACCAGGCGGGTGAACAACTGCAGCGCATCCTGGAAGCGGGCACCCGCCGCGGAGCCAGTGCAGTCGGTACCCTTGACGCCGAAGGTCAGGATGCCGGACGCCTTGCCTGCCATGTACTTGCGTACCAGGGGATGGTCCGGATGATCGCTCAACCCGGCATAGTTGACCCATGCCACCCTGGTGTGGCCCTGCAGGTAGGCGGCGACCTTCTCGGCGTTGGCGCAGATGCGGTCCATGCGCAGGGGGAGCGTCTCGAGGCCTTGCAGGATCAGGAAGCTGTTGAGCGGCGAGATTGCCGCGCCCATGTTGCGCAGCGGCACGACGCGGGCCCGACCGATGAAGGCGGCCGGCCCCAGTGCCTCGGTGTAGACCACGCCGTGATAGGACACGTCCGGTTCGTTGAGGCGCCTGTATTTGAGCTTATGCTCGGCCCAGGGAAAGCGTCCGCTGTCAACGATCATGCCGCCGATCGAATTGCCGTGACCGCCGATGTACTTGGTCAGCGAGTGGACGACGATGTCGGCACCGTGTTCGAAGGGGCGGCACAGGTAAGGGGAGGGGACCGTGTTGTCGACGATCAGCGGTACGCCATGCCGGTGGGCGATCTCGGCGAGCGGTTCGAAGTCGGTGACGTTGCCGAGCGGGTTGCCGACCGATTCACAATAGAGCGCCTTGGTCCTGCCGTTGATCAGTCTTTCGAAACTCGCCGCATCGGCGTGGCTGGCAAAGCGGACTTCGATGCCGTATTGCGGCAAGGTGTGGGCGAAGAGGTTGTAGGTACCGCCATAGAGGGTGGATGCCGAGACGATGTTGTCGCCGGCCTCGGCGATCGTCATGATCGCGTAGGTGATGGCCGCCTGCCCCGAGGCGAGGGCCAGCCCGCCGATACCGCCTTCCATCGCCGCGACACGCTTTTCGAGCACATCCTGGGTCGGGTTCATGATGCGCGTGTAGATGTTGCCGGCCACCTTGAGGTCGAACAGGTCGGCACCGTGTTGCGTGCTGTCGAAGGAATAGGATGTGGTCTGGTAAATCGGCACGGCAACCGCCTTGGTCGTCGGTTCGGGACTGTATCCGGCGTGTACGGCGAGGGTTTCGAGCTTCATTCGGGGTCTCCCAGGGTGGTTGGCGGAGGGTCTTGAGGGATCAATCTTAGCACTTCGCACTGGCAGCGTCGGAGCGCTGCCGGTCGGTCAAGCAGGACGTCGATTGTCCTGTCAGCGGTGTGGCGGTGAAATCACGGATTGACCGTAATGGAGCGGGGGCCATATACTCGCCACCTCGCTATCGGATAGCCTTCACTTCTCTTGCTCGAGGTGCCATGTCCACTCTTTCTTCCTGCACCTGTGCGCCAAGGAAATTGGCTTTGCTGCTCACCGCTATATGCGCCTGTGCGACTGGCCCGGCGTCGGCGCAGTCGGCCGGTGCTTCTGACGGATCGGCGGTGACGCCGGCGGTGGCCTCGGTCTGGGAGGCGCCCGAACCCTGGCGGACCGATCGCTTCTACCTGCAGACCAGCCTGTACACGGTGCATTTCCATCCGGACGACGAACACGACAACACGCAGAAGCTGGCCTACCTCGAATGGCGGTTGCCGCAGCGCTGGCTGGGGGGACAGGTGTTGGTCGGAGCGTCGTATTTCGACAACTCCTTCAGCCAGTCGTCGGAGTTCGTTTTCGGCGGTCTGCTGTGGCGACCGTTCGACTCGGTCCAGGAGGCTT
>NZ_JAEUOL010000109.1 GCF_016789985.1 Accumulibacter sp. | reverse complement strand
ACTGCAGCGTCGCCAACGGCGGGTAGCCGACCTGCGCCGCCCACCAGATCTCGCTCACAGGATCACCACGAAGGTCGCCATGACCATCAGCATCAGATAGCGCGGCTGTTCGAGCAGAGCTTCGATGGCGTCGGCGTAGTGTGCTGCCTGGCGCAGGTGTCGACCCAGCGCGCCGGTGTCGCCGAGCAGCAGGCGGCGTTCGATGCGCTGCAGGTGATCGGCGGCGTTGAACAGCACCCGGCCGGCCAGTCCGTGGCCACGAATCAGGTCGTCAACCGCATCGCCCGCTGCCTGGTCCGCATCGTCGCGTGGTGCTCCGACCAGCGGGTCGATGAAACCTTCGTCGAGGGCGCGCACATCCCTGCCCAGCGCCAGGGTCGGCCGGGTCAGCAGACTGTTGGCCAGCGGTTCGATCCAGAACCGCTGCAGGGCTGCGGTGTACCACCAGCGCCGCGCGGCCAGCCAGCGCGGCACCGGTCGCGCCGGCTGGCGCACCAGATGCATGTAGGCCGGCGCGAGCAGGAACTGGTAGGCGCGCCAGGTGGCATGCAGCCCGGCGTGGCAGGCGGCGAGCCAGAACAGTCCGACCCCGCAGCAGAAGAACATCAGACCGACCTGCGTCACGGTCGAGAACACCAGCGCCGACTTGACGTCGCTCTGCACCAGCGCGCACAGCCCGCCGTAAACGGCGGTCGCCAGGCCGACCACGGCAACCAGCGCCATCAGGTCGGGCACCTGCAAGAGCAGGCCCTGCAGACGGCACAACAGGTATACGCCGGCGTGCACCAGCAGCGAGCCATAGAAGATCGCCGACGATGGTGTCGGTCCTTCGAGCGCGCGCGCAATCCACGGTGTAAACGGCAACTGTGCCGACTTGACCAGCGCTGCGAGCAGGAAGCCCAGCGCCAGCAGGCGCGCGGCGACCATCCCCATGCTCCCGTCACCGGCCAGCCCGGTCCACTCGAGAGTACCCACCGACCACACCGCGAGGCCAATGCCGAGCATGAAGCCGGCATCGCCGACCCGGTTGGTGAGGAAGACCAGCAATGCATTGCCGGTGGCCAGCGGCCGCTGCCAAGCGTAGCCGATGAGCAACCAGGAACTGAACCCGGCCAGTTCCCAACCGACGAAGGTCAGCACGGCATTGCCGGCCAGAACGATCAGCAGCAAACCGGCGAGGAACAGGCACATGCCGAGAAAGAAGCGCTGGAAGCCGGGCTCGCGGTGCAGGTAGGTAGCCGAGAAACGCAGGGTGATCCAGGCGAGCAGGGCCACCAGGGTTGCCGCCGGCAGGCTGTAGGCATCGAGCACGAAGGACAGATGGACCGGCACCACCCCGATGTGCAACCATTCGCCGAAGGCGAGCTGTTTGGCGGCGCCGCCGCCCAATGCCGCCAGGTCGAAGAGCAGGAGCAGAAGCAACGCGCCGAGCGCGCTGCCGCTGGCGATACCGGCGCTCAGCGGTTCGCCCGCATCGCCCGTCGCGCGGCGCGAGAGCAACAGCAGGGCGATCAGCAGCGCCGCCAGCAACGGCAACAACGGCACCAGCCAGACCACCCGGGTGGACGCGTTCACTGCCGCGAACAGGAAGTCGACAGCATTCATGGCTCCCCCAACGGACGCACCAGCAGGGCCGGCGGCAAGGGTTCGCGGCAACCTGAAAACCAGTCGGCGGAACATTCGACCACAGGTAGCTGCAGCTTGCCGGCCACTTCGTCGGACCACGGCTGCCAGCCGCTGGCCGGATCGAAGAGATGGATTGCACCACTCACCGGGTGCTTGGCGGCGAGCAGAATCCAGCCGTGGCCGATCAGTTCCTGCAGCGGCGGTTGCCGCTGATAGATCGCGCTGACGATTTCCAGCGTCTGTTCGACGATGACCAGCAGACGCATCGCTTCGTGGATCTCGACCATCTGCAGTGGCAGCCCGGTGCGCAGATCCGAACTGGCACCCTGCATCACGCCGAACAACCCGACGAGGTTATGCAGAATCTTGCTGCCGCAACCCCAGCCTTCGTTGTTGACCGTCGAAAAATAGTATTCGAGGTTGATGCCGGCACCAACCGGGCCCGCCGCGAGCAGCGTCGCCTCGAGCACGCGACCTTCGCTGTCGGGCAGCGGATCGTAGGAAATCAAGAAGACGCGCCGATCGAAGAAGGCGCCGCGGCTCATTCTGCGGCGGCCGACGAAAGCCGCCGCGACCGTCGCATGGCCCAACTCGGGGCGTGTCTGCGCCATGTCCTGGCGACGCTCGGCGAGATGCTGCAGCGCCTGCTGCGGCGTCGGGTCGCGGGGCGCCGAGGCGAAACGGCGACAGCGCTCGACGGCGTGCAGCGCGGCGGCCGCCTCGCAATCCCGGCGCAATGCGGCGAAGGCTGCCCGATGGCCATGCGGAAGCTGCTCGACGTCATACCACAGGTAGGTCTCGTCGCAGGTGTTGTGCTCGGCGGCGATGAACTGCGTCTGATCGGCAATGACGATCTGCTGTGCAGCCAGTCCTTGCCGGACGACCGCGCGGTTGGCCAGCGCCGCAAGGACGCGGGCGTTCGGCCCGCCATGCCGGCCGGAACAGGCCCCACAATCGTAGGCAGCGAGGTGGGGGTTGTTACGGCTGTCGGAACCGTGCCCGACGATCACCACCAGGGGTGCGAAACCCTCGGTCAGCCCGATGCTGCGCAGAAAGCCGGCGACCAGCGTCACCTGCTCGTCTTCGCTGAAACCGAGTCGCGGCGCGTCGGCACTGGCGGCGCGGCCTGCTTCACCAGCGCTGGCGCTCAACTGCAACGCGCCGCGCAAGGGCAGATCGAAGGCGGCGCGCCAGCCAGCAAGCAGCGCTCCGACCCGGCCAGGCGCCAGCGTCCGGCCGAGCAAGCCGAGCAGGACCAGCGGAGCAGCGCCGACGCCGAGCAGGGTGGCGGACAGCCAGCCGCGCCGACTGCCTTGATGCAGGCGCTCCTGCCAGCGCAGACGCCAGCGCCGCCGGCGCTGATGCCGCTCGTACGCCACCGCGGCGTCGGCCGCCACGCGCTCCCTGATCGTGTTGGTCGGCCGGACGACGATCGGGCAGAGTGCGCCCGGAGCTTCGTCGTCAAGCCCCTGCCAGAGCATCGGCACACCGAAGAAGCCAGCCGCACCGAAGGTTTCGAAAGCCGGATTGACCTCCTCGAGATGGCGGCGCGATCCCTCCTCTCGATCGTCCATGCAGAAAACGAACTGCGCTGCCACCCGGCCCGAGAGATCCGGTGCGCGGCCGTGGTTGGCGGTCAGGGCGGCCAGGATCTGTTGCCGATAATGACGTTCGTAGGCCAGCAGCCAGACCTCGCCACGCTGCCCGGCGGTCAGCGAATCGGCACAGGCGAGGAGGGCTTGCGCGCCGTTCTCGCCGAGCGCGCGCAGCTCGCCGCCGCTCAGTCCGAGGTGCTGAGCGAGCACGAACAGCGGCCAGGCAGCGCGGGCGCCCGCCGCGCTCGCGCCGCCCCTGTCGGTCGCCCGCCATTCGGTCAGCATGGCGGCGCAGCGCGCCCAGCCGGCGTCCGCGTCATCGGCCGCCATGCCGAGCTGCGGCTGCAGCGCCAGCAGCAGGTCTTCGGGCAGGCGGCGGCAACCGAAAGCGTGTCGCAAGCGCAGCTCAGCCGGCCGGCCGATCAGATGCCGACCAAGTTCCGGCAGGTTCAGCGGCAGCCCCCAGATGCGACGCACCAACTGTTCCCCGTACAGACGCTCGAGGACGACGCGCACCGCCAGAAAATCGGTCAGGCTGACCGGTGGGTCTGCCGCACGGGGATGCGCCTGGCGCCAGTGGAACATGCCGGCCCAGCCCGGCAGATCGAGCGCCAGCCGCTGCAGATAGCCGCACCAGCGTGCCTCGGCGATGCCCAGGCGCAACAGCTCACCAAGTATTGCCTGCAGCGGGTCATCCGGCAACTGCGCGAGGTCCTGCCGGGTGCCGGCGAACTCGTCGAGTTCCCAGGACCAGTCGCTACCGGCACTTTGTCGCCAGGCGGCGTAGAAGCCCCTGTGCTGGGCCGGGTTTTTCCAGGCAGCGAGATCCTGATCGAGATGTGCGGCGAGATGGCGAATCAAGTTCGTCTGTAGCGTCTGGCACCGATCCTCGCCGGTCAGGTGGGCCAGCAACTGCCCCGGCGTCCATTCGTCCCCGATCCGGTCGAGCATCTGCTGCCACAGATCGGCCACCGCATCCGGCCCCATGCCGTCGAGGTCCGGCATGGCGGCGGCCGGCGGCCCGCACAAAGCGCATGCCGCCGCCCAGAGGTCAGCGACGATTGCGGCTTCATCGCGCCCCGCCGCTGCGGCACTGGCCAGCAGCCGCTGCCTGAGCAAGGGGTCGCCCCCCGGCTGCAGCCGCTCACCAGCCGCGCGCTCCTCGAGCTGCCAGCGCAAGGCGACCGGTGAAATGGCCACCGGTGGGCAAAGCAGCGCCGCCTGCAGCACTTCGCCACGGCGCAGATCATGTACTGCGGTGCTCACCAGCACTTCGTCGGCGCGCGCCGCGCGCACCTGTCGCAAGGCGACGGCCAGGTCGCCGGCATCTATCCGACCTTGCCGGAAGAGCTCGCGACAACGTGCCTCATCGAGCCACGGGCGAGCACCGGTGAGGCGTGCCGCAGCCTCCAGCGCCTCGCCAAACGGCAGATGCTGGAAAGCGTGCAAGGTATTGTGATGGACGAAATCGCGCAGCGGTGCCTGCGCCGGCAGGAAATGGGCGACCTGCCGCAGGCAGGCGCGCAGCCGCTCCACAGGTTGGTCCGGCGCGGCGGAGGGCACCGCACTTGCCGGATGGTTGTTGCTGCTCAATCAGACTCCGAACTGTCCAGCCAGACTGACCAGCGAGGAGGCCATCAGGCGCAGCAGCGGCGCCGGATAGACGCCGATGGCGACCACCCCGACCGCCAGCAGCCAGGCTGCGGCGCATTCGCCGCGTGTCAGGTCGGCAAACCAGACGACACCCGCCGGAACCGCGGCGAACGGTCGCTCGGGACCGGTCGACAGACAACGGATGACGCGCAGCGCGTAGGCCGCAGAGATCAGCAGCGTGATCGACAGCAGCACCAGCCAGGCACCCCAACGGCTGTAGGCACCGACCAGCACCTGCAGCTCGGCAATGAAACCGGCACTGCCCGGCAGACCGACCGAGGCCAGCACGGCAAAAATGATGAAGATGGCGAAGCGGGGCGCGATCCGGTTGAGCGAACCGTGGTCGGCCAGATCACGGCTGTGGGTGCGCTCGTAGAGCAGGCCGATCAGCAGGAAGAGCAGTCCGGCGGTCAGACCATGCGCGACCATCTGGGTAAGGGCGCCGCTCAGGCCGGCCGGATTGAGTGCGGCGATGCCGAGCAGGACGACGCCCATGTGCGAGATCGACGAGTAGGCGATCATCGCCTTCAGATCGACCTGCCGCCAGGCAAGCACCGCGCCGTAGATCAGGCTGACCAACGCCAGTACGGCCAACCAGCCCTGCAGGGCCTGCGCCGCCGCCGGCAGGGTTGCCGCGGCACGGATCAGTCCGTAAGCGCCCATCTTGAGCAGGATGCCCGAGAGCAGGATGGAGATCGGACTGGGCGCCTCGACATGGGCCAGAGGAAGCCAGCCATGCAGCGGCACGATCGGCATCTTGACACCGAAGCCGAGGAGCAGGCCGAGAAACACCAGCACCTGGGTGTGCACCGGCAACTGAGCACCACCGGCTGCCATGTCGGCCATCGCAAAACTGTGTCCGGGCGCCACGTCGTAGAGCAGCAGCAAGGCAATCAGCATGAACACCGAGCCACCCAGGGTGTACAGGACGAAATTGAGCGCGGCGCGGTGGCGATTGGCACCGCCGAGGCGGTCGACGAGAAAGAACAGCGGGATCAGCGTCAGTTCCCAACAAACGTAGAACAAGGACCAGTCGCGCGCCGTGAACACTACCAGCAGCGAGGTTTCGAGAATCAGGAGGAGCGAGAAATAGAGTTTGGCTCCGTGCCGGATGCCGGTCGACGAGAAGATGGCGACGAAGCAGAGCAGCGTCGCCAGCAGCACCATCGGCAGTGAAATACCGTCGATGCCAAGCGCCAGGCTCGACCCGACGCGCGGATTCCAGGGACGTGTCTCGAAGAACTGGATCTCGGCACTCGCCGGGTCGAAGTCGAGCAGCAGCAACCCGGCGCCAAGCATCGTCGCGGCGGCGACGATGCTTGCCAGATGGCGCAGCAGATCGAAGTTGCGCTTCGGGACGAGGGCGAGCAACCCGGTCCCGAGCAGTGGCATCAACAGCAGGGTCTTCAGCATGGCCTGACGCCAGCCGCATGTGGCGCCACCGCCCCTCTTGAAATTCTTCTTTTCATGGACGACGATTATGCCAGTATTGGCAGCCACCGCACCCCCAGTCCCCAATCCGGAGTTGAAGATGAGCCAGGAAGTCTGCAGGAACCTGCGTATCCACGGTCGGGTGCAGGGCGTCGGTTACCGCTGGTCGCTGTGTGCCGAGGCAACCAGGCTGGGTCTCGCCGGCTGGGTACGCAACCGGCACGACGGCAGCGTCGAAGCCCTGGTCAGCGGCCCGGTAGAAACGGTCGATGCGCTCGTTCTCTGGGCGCAGCACGGACCGTCGATGGCCAGGGTCGAGCGCGTCCTGTGCAGCCCGGGCAACACTGCCGAAATCGGTACGGGCGCCACCTTCCGGCAGATCGCCACCTGTTGAGCATCCCCCGTGGTCACCGATCGCAAGCTTCAGGCCGCGCGCACCATGCCACTTGATCGCCCTGCGGGGCCACTTTTCGAACCGAGGTTGTTATCACCATGCGTACTCCACAAGCCGGCATCCTGCTTCCCCTGCCCGAACTGGCGCGTTACCTGGTCTTTGCGCTCGAACCCGCGGCTCGCCCGGCAGACCGCCTGCGCGCACTGGGCGACCTGGCAGATGGCGAACGAACGGTGGTCGGTTTCGGTCGCGCGCTGGTTTCCGCCTTGGGCGCCGAGATCGGCGAACTGCGCAGTTTCCCGGCGGTTGCCGGCCCCGGGCTGGAACTGCCGGCCACCCCGGCGGCCCTCTGGGTCTGGTTGCGTGGCAGCGACCGCGGCGAAATCCTGCATCGCGCACGCCGGATCGAGCAGGCGCTGGTGCCCGCCTTCCGTCTCGAAGAGGCGCACGACGCCTTCCTGCACGATGGCGGCCGTGACCTGACCGGCTACCAGGATGGCACCGAGAACCCGACCGGCGACGAGGCCGTTGCGGCCGCCATCGTCGGCGCCGATCGGCCGATCCTTGCCGCTTCGAGTTTCGTCGCCGTGCAACGCTGGGTGCACGATTTCACCCGTTTCGAGCGGATGCCGGCCGACGAACAGGATCTGTGCATCGGCCGCCGCCGGACAGACAACGAGGAAATCGAGGATGCGCCGGAATCGGCACATGTCAAGCGCACGGCGCAGGAGAGCTTCACGCCCGAGGCCTTCGTCCTGCGCCGTTCGATGCCCTGGGCCGACAGCCATCGCTGCGGGCTGATGTTCGTCGCCTTCGCCGTCTCCTTCGATCCCTTCGAAGCGCAGTTGCGGCGAATGGTCGGCAGCGAGGACGGGGTTGTCGACGCGCTGTTCGGATTCACCCGCCCCCGGTCAGGCGCCTATTTCTGGTGTCCGGCAATGCGCAATGGCCGGCTCGACCTCTCGCCACTGCGGCGGTAGACGCTCCGGCGCTGCCCACAGCGCGGAACCCGGTCACATCCGGTCACAAAAGTCCGCCGATTCTCTCGAAAACGTCGTCATCGAAAGCGGCGGGGCGGCGTTATTCGACTCATGAAAACGACCATCACCTCCCTCTCCCTGGCACTGAGTCTCGCGCTCGGATGTGCCACCCCGGCCCTCGCCGATCACGGGCATCGCGGCAATTACGGTGGCGATCACTACCGTAGCGGCCAAGCTCGCGGCGGCTACTACGCACCCCCGGCATACCGTGGCCACGGCGGCCACCCGCACGGCCCACGCTGGGTCGGACCGGCAGCGGTACTGGCAATTGCCGGCATCGCCGCCGGCGTCGCCGCGGCAAGCTACTATGCGCCTCCGCCAGTCCATGTGGCACCACAACCGGTGTACGTGGCGCCGCCGCCCCGGCCGGTGTATGTCATCCCCGGACAAGTCTCGTATCCCCCCCCGCCGGGCAGCTACTGGGGCTATTGAGCAGGCAGCGGACAATCCCCCCGGACAGGGTTGAGGGCGCCCGCCGGCTGTTCCCGCTCCAGTGATCGGCGAACAGCCGCGCCGATTCGCGCCGCGCGACAGACAGGCCTGACCACTGCCCGATGACTTCGGCGCCACTCCGCCTCTGCTGCCGACTGAGCCTCTGCCTCGTCATCAATGGCACACTCGGTGGCGCCTCCTTTGCCGCCCAGCCTTACCCTTTCTCGCTCACTTCCGAGTCGGTCGATGGCGGTCAGCACATCGTCGCACGCAATCGTGGCCCGGCGCCAGTATCGGTCAGGCTGGCACTGACCGAGCGGGAAAACATCCGCAGCAGTCACTTCATGCCGATTTACGCGGTGATTCGGCCGCACAGTCAGGTCGCTTTGCTGCGGGTCACCCCGGCGCATGCCGGAAAACCCCACCACTTCGTCAGCGAAACCACGTACAGCACCGGCAACTACCGCGCGCAGCACGACGCCACTGCTCTCTATCGCCTGCCGTTTGAGAACGATCGCCGCTTTGCCATCGGCCAGAGCCATGACGGACCGCGGCTGACCCACCATTCCCCCGATAGCGAGTTCGCCGTCGACTTCACCATGCCGGAAAATACGCCCGTCGTCGCTGCCCGCGACGGAGTGGTGATCGAAACCGAAGCCCGTCACAAGTTCGGCGGGACGGCGCGCGACTTGCTCACGGAGGCCAACTTCGTGCGCCTCCTGCACGCCGACGACAGCATTGCGACCTACGCGCACCTGGCTCCCGGGGGCGTGCACGTCATGCCCGGACAGCAGGTGACCGCCGGAATGCTGATCGGACGATCCGGGGCAACCGGTTATGCGCGAGGCCCGCACCTGCACTTCGTCGTGCACCAGCTGATGGGCAGCGGGACGGGCTTTAGACAGATCTCCGTGCCGCTTCGTTTCTACGCCGGCAATCCACCACGCACCTTCGCGGCCCGCTACGGGGAGACCCTGACAGCCGACTATTCGCCCAGCGGGGTCAGCGTGCGAGGTGTCGCGCCGACTCCCTGAAGGAATCTGGCAGCCCCACCCGCCACGGGCGTCAAATCGCGCGCCAACCCATCGCTGCAGCCGCCAGACGCCTACCGATCGCCGGCACCGGGTCGATCAGGGCCGATGCATGACCGCATCTGCCGGCACCAGACAATCCCCGACAGGGAATTCTTGATTGACTTTCCCGGGAAGGTGCTCCCATACTGCAGTGGGAGGCGTGCGACATCTTTGACCGTGTTTGCTGGTCTGGTGCGGGAGGGATTGATTATGCTCGGCATTCTGGGAATCCTGGTATCACTTCTGTTGCTGATCTTCCTCGCCTACCGCGGCTGGAACGTCATCCTCATCGCGCCGATCTGTGCGCTGGCCGGCCTGTTGCTCGGCGATTTCGACGCACCGATCCTGGCCACCTACACTCAGGTCTTCATGCCTGCCCTGGGTAACTACCTGATCAAGTTCTTCCCGTTGTTCCTGCTCGGCGCCGTCTTCGGAAAACTGATGGACGACTCCGGCTGTGCGCGTACCATCGCGCATCAGATCGTCGAGTGGACCGGCAAGGAACGGGCAATCATCGCCATCATCCTGGCCTGCGGCGTCCTCACCTATGGCGGCGTGTCGCTGTTCGTCGTCGCTTTCGCCGTCTTCCCGGTCGCCATCCAGATGTTCCGTGAAGGCAACCTGCCGAAGCGGCTGATTCCGGCCACCATCGCGCTCGGCTCCTTCACCTTCACGATGTCGGCCCTCCCCGGTTCCCCGGCCATCCAGAACGCCATCCCGATGCCCTTCTTCCACACCGATGCCTTCGCCGCGCCGGGTCTGGGGATCATCGCCGGGGTGATGATGTTCGCCTGCGGCAGCGTCTGGCTGATGATGCGGGCACGACGGGCGCAGAGTGCCGGGGAAGGTTTCGGCAGCGAGGGACCGGCGCCGACGGCCGCTGCACCAGCACCCACGGCAGTCGGCGAGTTGCCGTCGTTCGCGGTGGCGATCACCCCGGTCGTACTGGTGCTGGCGATCAACTTCATCTTCAGCAAGTACCTGATCGCCGATCTCGACACGTCCTACCTGGCCACTCCGAAGTACGGCAAGACGACAGCCGCCGCCGTCGGCGGAACCTGGGCGATCATCGTGGCCATGCTGACCGCCTGCATCGTGCTCATCGCGCTGACCTGGAAGCGTTTCCTGAACGTCCGTCAATCGCTGACCGACGGCGCGCTCGGCTCGATGCTGCCGATCCTCAACGTCGGCTCGGAGGTTGCCTACGGTGGCGTGATTGCCAGCCTGGCCGCGTTTGCCATCATCAAAGCCTGGCTGATGTCGCTCACCGACAACCCGGTCGTCGGCCTGGCAATCATCGTCAACGTACTCGCCGGCATCACCGGCTCGGCCTCCGGCGGCATGAGCATCGCGCTGCAGGCGGTCGGGCAACAGTACCTCGATCTGGCACAAGCGGCCGGCCTCAGCCCGCAAATCCTGCACCGCGTCGCCGCACTCGCTTCGGGCGGCCTCGACGCGCTGCCGCACAACGGTGCGGTGATCACGCTGCTGGCCATCTGCGGGCTCAACCACAAGCAGTCCTACTTCGACATTTTCATGGTGGCGGTTGCCTTCCCGCTGCTCGCGATGGTGACCGTGATCATCCTCAACGGCATGTTCGGCACTTTCTGAGGGGAAAACCGTGCGCACCCTGACCCTGTTTTTCGCTGCGGCGCTTTCTTGCCTGACGCATACCGGCGTGCAGGCACAACCGCGGGCCGGGGAGCTGCGCCTGCTCGCTGCAGAGCTGCCGCCTTATACCTTCCAGATCCCGCCGGCCAGCGTCGCCGAAACACCGGGCGTCGATCAGGGCCTGGTCTACGAAGTCGTCAGCGAGATGGCAAAACGCATCGGCCATACCGGCCTGATCGAGTTCCTGCCCTGGGGAGAGGCTCAGCGCATCGCGCAAACCCAGGCGAACATCGGCATCCTGGCCCTCACGCGCACAGCCGAGCGGGAGGGTCGATACCGCTGGCTGGCGAAGATCGTCACCGATGACCTGATCCTCGTCGGCGGCCAAGGCATCGACGTATCGAGCCTCGACAAGGTCAAGGACCGTCCGATCGGTGTGCTCGGCCGCTCGGGCGCCGAGACCTTGCTCAGGGAGCGAGGCTTCACGCGCATCAAGCCGCAACCCGAGGAATGGCTGAACGCTCGTCTGATGCAGCAACGTCGGATCGACGCCTGGCTCGCGCCGCGCCTGATGGTGATCTACGCCATGCGTGAGGTGGGCGGCAAACTCGAAGCGCTCAATTTCGGCGAGATCGTGCGGCAGAGCGAGATCTACCTGGCTGGCTCCAAGGACCTGCCCGACGCCGAGGTGCAGAAGTGGGAGAAAGCGTTCGAGGCAGTGAAGGCCGACGGTACCTACCAGCGCATCGTGGAGGAATATAACCGCCTGAAGGTTGTGCCAATCGCTGACGAGATGCGGCGGCGCTTCGGCCAGCCCATCTGGGAGGGCAGGTAGTTGCCAAAGGCGAGCCGGCTCCGCTCAGCGCGAGCGCGCCAGATCGAAGTCGGCCGAGTTCAGTTCGTCGAGGAACAGGCGCGCCGGCTCGGGTGACTCGCCGTTACGGCAGGTGACGACGACGTTGGCCAGCACCTGTTTCTTCTGCAGCACTTCGACCGCGCAGCGACCGTAGACGCTCTCGATGGTCGCCAGCAGATTGCGCGAGTAAGGGGTGGCGAGGGCGCTGTCGAGAATCAGGTTGGCGATCAGCAGACCATCCGCTTCGAGCACCCGACGCGTCGCCTGCCAGAACTCGCGCGTCACCAGGTGTCCGGGAATCGACGAGTGAGCGCTGTAGACATCCACCAGCACGGCAGCAAAGCGCTGCTCGGTGCGGGCCACGAAGCGGCGGGCATCGTCGGCGACGAATTCGCCGCGTGCCGCCTCGTGCAGGAAGTGCTTTTCGGCAATTCCGCGCACGGCCGGATCGATGTCCACGTAGGTGTAATGGTTCCTCGGTTCGCGGTGCGAGAGCGTGAAACCGCCGGCACCCAGCACCAGGATGTGGCGATCGCGGAAACCCAGATCGTCGAGCAGCAGGCTGCGGATGTGCCGGATGTAGCGCGCGTACTGTGGCGGTTCGGACTCGTCGATCAACGAGGCAAACGAACTGTTGTTCCGAAAGGCACGACCGTTGATCGCACCCTCGTACTTCGCCGGCTCCACGAGATAACTGGCGTAGGCCGTTTCGATCGGCGGACGCAGCCAGGTGTTGGCGACCACGCTCAGCGTCGCGACCGTCAGACCGGCCGGCAGCGTGGGCCAGGCCCGCGTACCGAGCAGTGCGTGACCAAGCACCAGCAGCAGCGCGCACAATGCCACGGCAGCGGAAACGCCCAGCCATTGCATGACCACCAGCGACAGCGACAGGGAGCCGAGGAATGAACCGAGCGTCGAGTAATACAGCGCCTTGCCGCTGGCCTCGCCGGCGCGCTGATGCTGCAGCAGGTTACTGAGTATCGGGACCGTCTGCCCGAGCAGCCAGGCAATCGGGCAGAGGACACCGGTGATCAGCGCCAGATAGGCCAGCTCCGGCGGCCGCAGCGCCGCGAAGAAGAGATCGACTCCCAGCCCGGCCAGACCGATGCCGACGAGCAGCGCAGCGGCCAGAAAATTCCGGGCGACAAGCGCACAATAATCCTCCTCCACCCTGGCGCCGGCGTGGTAGCCCAAGGCCAGGGCCAACAGGAAGAAGCCGATCGTCGGCGCCGTGACGACGATCGAACTTCCCATGTGCGGGATGATCTGGCGCAGCGCGATGACTTCGGCGCCCAGCGAGCAGAATCCTTCGATGAAGACAACGGCGAAAAGCAGGGAGCGGGGCATCGGAAAACCTGAGACCGGGCGGCAGGAGCCGGCACTATACAGCAAGCAACCACCACCACCGGTGATTGACCGACCCTGGCTCTGGCTGGTCGCCGGCAGCGCCCGGTCAGACCAAGGCACGGCGCGCCGACCGGGCACCCGGCTGGCAGCCCGGACTCCGGTGCCCATCCGTCGGCCGGTACACGGGCAACTGCCGGGACATCACCACGCAGACCGGTCCGGGGCGGCCGCTGTGCCCTCCTGGAGCAACCCCGGCAACAGTTCGGACGGCAACTGCAGGCGCTCGAGCAGCGTCGCGCGGCTGATGTGCAACATCTTCTGCACCGCGGCGAGATCCCCTGGAATCGCTGGATCGGTCCAGCCATCGGTCGAATGGCGGGCCAGGCCAACCGCCAGCTTGACGTTCTGCACTCTGGGCAAATGGGCATTGGCATCGTCCATCATGGTGGTCAACAAGGCGGGAAGACGCCAGACCTGGCACAAGGCCAACTGCAGGTCGGCCAGCGCGAAGCCCAACACCTCCTGCTGCACGCTGCTGCCGTGCAAATTACGGTCGGCCTGCAGGCGGCAGCGAAGCTCGATCGCCAGCTCCGGCGCAAAGCACCAGAGAAGGATCTCGGCGATGTCATGGAGCAGCGCAGCGAGCGCCACCTCCTCGACATTCATGTCGTGCCGTGCGAAGGCCCACTCGTGCGCGTAGCGCGATGCACGCTGCGTGCGCAGGATGGCCTGCAAGACACCCAGCAAGGCTGGCGGCCGGCCGGCCAGCACGCTCTCCAGGGTCATTGGCCGGTCGAAGGCACGGAAAAAAGGCTCGACGCCGAGCATCATCACGGCGCTGGCGATATTGGTGATGTCGCTCCGCAAACGCTGGCTGCCGACCTCCTGGATGTAGGCCAGAACGCGAATGGCCAGCAGCGGATCCTGCAGGACGATTTCGGTGATGAGGCGGCCGCTGACCCGGTCCATGTCATGCCGAGCCTCGTCGAGGCGGCGCGCCGTCTGGCGCAGGATGGGGATCTCCTGACCAGCGAGCAGGGTCAGCCAGGCAGCCAGGTCGCGGGGGGATTGCTCGTCGCGCATCGATCTCGCCTCATCACGTTGGAACGAACGCTGGCCGGGGGAGCCCGGCCATGTCGCAGCGCCCGAGCACGATGGTAGTATCAGCGGCGACCACCGGCAAGGCCAGCCGAATCAGAAGCGCTCATCGGCGCGCAGGAAGCGCCATTGACCCGACGGCAACTTGCCGAGCGAAACGCTGCCGATGCGCACCCGCCTGATCTCGCTCACCTGCAGGCCGACCAGCTCACACATGCGGCTGATCTGTTGCTTCCTGTTCTCATGCAGCACGAAACGCAAGCGTTGCTCGCCGAGCCAGGAAACCTCGGCCGGCAGCAGTTTGATCGTGTCCAGCACCAGTCCATGCCTGAGCAGATCGAGGCCGTTCGGCGGCAACTCGCCCGTCACCCGAACGTGGTACTCCTTTTCCAGCCGTGCGTCGCCACCGCTCAGGCGACGTGCAACACTGCCCTCCTGAGTAAATACCAGCATGCCGCCCGCTTCGGCATCGAGTGCCCCGGCGGTGGCCAGTCCGCGCAGATGGGTAGCCTTTAAGGCACTCGATGCAGCATCTTCCGGCCACTGATTGTCGGCTCGAACCCAGAATCTGACGTTCTCGCCAACCGTATCCGGCACCATTTCCACCGGAACAGCCGGCTTGTTGAAAAGAATGGTGACGTTTTCGCTACGGTGTTTCCCGGCTGCTTCCCTGATCTCGATTCTGGCCTTGGGGTTCACACGGGCACCGAGCCGTTTGACCATCACACCATCCACGCTGACCCAACCGTTCTCGATCCACTCGTCCGCTTCGCGTCGTGAACACTGGGCCAGCGCGCTCACCAGCTTGGCCAGGCGCGGCGACTCCTTCGGCAAACCGCGCCGCCGAGCGTCGGGGGCAAGAGGTGTGATCGCTGGCGAGTGCCCCGGCCGTTCACCGACCGGGACGACCGGCGGCAGGTCGGTCGCCACGCCAGCCTCTGCCTGAGCCGCCCGCGGAGCGCGCTGCGGCGCTGGCGGCAAGGCGCGGACACCTGTGCTGCGCGCTATGCCGCGCGGCGGATAGGTCTTCGCGCGTTCACCGCTGCGCTCGGCCTTCCCCCGTCCACTGACCGCTTGGTCGACCGTACGGCTGGTGGCAGTGCCCGGCGCGCCGCGCGGCGGCGGCGCTGCCTCGGGAAGAACCGGCCGGCTGCCCGGAGCGGTTTCGCCGCGCCCGGCTGCGGCCGCAGCGTCTGGCGCCAGGACGTTGCCGCCACTGCCCGCCGCCGGCTCGCGTCGCGTCCCCGTTTTATCTGGCGCTGGCATCGGGTCTGCCGAACGATCATCCACACGCCGCACAGCCTGGTGCTTGGCAGCCGGCGAACCCCCGCGAATGGGCTTGCGGGGGCGCCCTCGCTGGTCGCCAGCAGCGTCTGGGGTGACGGGCTTCATCGGTAGTTTCAGGGTCGAACGGGACATGGCGTGGCTTTTCGTATCGGCAAACACCTAGTTTACGCCATAAGTCAACGCTCCCTCCGTCGAAATCAGCCCACCGGCACTGCCGCTGTGCTGGCTGGGGTTCAGCGCGACGGCGGCGGAGGCGGTGCGCCGCGGGGCGGCGGCGGGGGCGGTGGAGCACCCCGCGGCGGCGGCGGAGGTGGAGGCAGCGACGACGACATTCCCGCGTATGGTGCGGCGACCACACCGCTCGACAAGCCGCCGCCAGCCATCACCGGCACTTTCTGTCCGCGGGCGTACATGCATTGTATGTAGTTCTGGTCGTAGCGCTGCTGCAAAGCGTAGGTCGACGCATTGCCGGCGGCGACCCCGCTCGCGGTACCGAACAGCAGGCCGACGCCCGCACCGACGGCGGCGCCGCTCGAGCCATCGACCGCTGCACCGACGGCAGCACCGACTGCCGTCCCCAGTGCCGCACTCGCCACGCCCGCGTCGACGGCGGCCGTTTCAGTTGTCTTGGGACTGATCGCCTGGCGGGCATAGTCCCGACACAGCGCGTCATCCGCGCGGAACTGTTCGAAGCTCCGGCCTGATCCGGGCAGGGCCATGACGCTCGGCCCCTCGGGTGGCAGGCTGACACAGGCGGCGAGGCTCAGGGCCAATGGCGGCAAGAAAACACGGCGGCTCGACATGGTGGGAGGTTTCCTGGTTGTCATCGGAGTGAGCGACGCCATGCGAAGGCAAGGACCCGTGGCGCGGCGGACGATGCAGTCATTAACGCAGCGATCAGACAAAGGCTGACAGGAGTTATCTGGATCAGCTTCCGGGCCAGGCAGGTTCAGTCGACCGACAGGCGTTCCCGGTCGCCACCAAGGCGGCACTCGACGAGCATTGCAGCCCCGCCCGGAGAAGCCGTTTGATGGCGCACTGCCAGCCGGCCGTGTTGCTGCCAGCCATTTCTGGTACGCTAACGAAGCAAGCTGGGCGTCCGACCAACCAGCGGACGACCACGCCTGCGGTCTGCCGCCGCGTAACACCAGCCGGAGCCCGGCACCAGAATATTCGCACGAACCCGAATCTGCAGGGCCACCGGGCAGCCCTTGACGAGCGCTGCAGGCGAAAGCGCTGCCGCCCGGACGACTGATCAGGAGCTGACTGCCAACATGCCACACACCCCTGAAAGCGCCATCGGCAACCTCGCCGATCTCGGGGAGGGACAGATCGCGCTGTCGCGGTTCATCGTCCAGCATGACGGTGGATTGTACGTCATCCTTTCCCGGCTTGAATCACCGACCGACATCCCGGACTTCGTCAATCGGGTGATCACCTCGGGCCTCTATTTCCGCGGGCTGGATTATGCGCGCTTCCTGTCGTTACTTTTCGGCCAGCCGGCAGCAGTGGGCAAGGATTCGGCCGAGGAAGTCTTTCTTGCCGCCGACATCACCTTTTTCGGACCCGAACGCCAAACCCTCTACAAGGATCTGCTGATCGAGGGCGATCAGGCCGACTACCTCTTCGAACCACTCTATGCCGAAGCGCAGGCTGGGCAGGCGATCGATGAATCGGCCGACAGGGGTCATCGGCTCCCGCCGACAAGCGGCAAACTGCTGCCTGGAGAAAACCGACGGTATCTCGATGCCGATGAATTCATCGCCAACGCCTGGAAGCGGGGGGTGCGCTACGGTATTGATCTGGCAGCAGTGCTTGAGGGAATCGAACTCGACAGGGCCGAGCGACGGGTGGTCGCCCGCGGCCGTCCCTTCGTTCCGGGAAAGGATGCGGAAATCGTGGAACTCGCCCCGGGCCTGCACCGGAACAATGCACCGCGCCGCTTGCTGGGTGGACGCCTTGACCTGCGCCAGTTTGAAACACGTTATCCGCAAGTCGCCGCCGGTTTGCGACTGGTCAAGAAAACGCCGCGCACAGCGGGCGAGGACGGATGCAACATTGCTGGCCAGTTGCTGCCGGCACCGCTACCGAAGGATTTCAACCTCGAAAGCCTGGCCGGTCCGGGAACGCGGGTCAGTCGGGAGGCAGATGGGGAGTACCTGCTGGCAACGGTAAGCGGCTTTCTCAACATCGACCGACAGAGCAACCAGTTCTCGGTAACCGACAAGATCGTCAGTCATGAAGGGGTCAGCGTACGCACTACCGGCGATCTGCTGCTGACCGGTGACGTCTACGAGCAGCACGGCGAAATCCAGGAAAAACGTATCGTCCAGTGCCGCAGCATCACGGCCTACGCTGACGTCTACGGCAACATCGTGTCGGCCGGTGGAATCGTTCGCCTGAAGCGCAATCTGGTCGGTGGCAGCGCCAGCAACGAAGACGGAGACATCATCATCGAGGGGATGGCCTCCGGTGCCCAACTGACCGCACTAGGCGGCTGCGTCACCATAAAACGGGCGGATAACTGCGCGATCCTTGCTCGCCAGGTAGTCCTGGGACAGGCCACCAACTGCGATATCGTTGCCGAACAACTGACGATCGAGGTCTCCGAAGCGTGTGCCATGGCCGCGCGAACGATTCAGGTGGCCTGCGCGCGAGCGCGACGCGAGCTGGACAGCGTCCTGCTGCTGCTGCTGCCAGACCTGGCCCCCTATGAAACTCAACTGGCCAGCTTGCGCGGCAAGCTGGCCGCACTGGAAAAGACGATCGTCGGTCATCGGGTGCGCGCCGATCTCTTGCGCAGCGACAAGGAGGTAAGCAATTACCTGTCGCTGGCCACCCGGCTGCGCAATCACGAAGCGACGCTGACCGTGGAGCAGACGGTGAGTTGGCACCGACTCGCAGCACTGGTCGCACCTGCCTTGCGCTCGCTGGCGCATCTGACCGAGTTGATCAAGGAGTTGACCACGGAGTCGGCTGCTCTCGCCATGCAGGTCGAAGCGGTGCTTGCCGCCCGCGAGCAGGTCTGCAGTGATATCACCTGCAAGATTGACCGGGTGGAAAGCGATACCCGGGTGAGCGCCTTGTTGATGAAAGCATCCGAGACGCCGCTGAACGCCCTCCCGAACAAGGAACTGAAGGCCCGGCTGCGCCGCACCGACCCGCGGACCAAGCTGCTTTTTGCCGGATCCTCCGGTCCGTTCGAGTGGAGTTACCGTAACCGGCTCGGTTGACTGGCCAGCCGACGCTGGCCCCCACTCCTCGTCCGGACCAATTCGCCTTACCCTTCGGCGAGACGCCGTGCGATATGCTCCAGTGCCTCCTCGATCTGATCGATCAGGATCAGGCAGATATCGCCGGGTCTCAGATCCCCCAGAGCGTTGTCGATCGCCAGGAACTCCCCGCGAATCTCCCTGACCTCCGATGTCCGCGCAGCGTTTTTCAGACCTTCCTGCAACAGGGCCAGCACTTCGCCATCGGCCCGCCCACGTTGGCACTGATCCTGGTAGAGCACGACCTGGTCGAAGGCACCACCGAGTATCACGGTCTGCTGGCGGATGTCCTCATCCCGCCGATCGCCCGCCCCGCTGATCACCACCGAGCGCTTGCCACCCGGCGCCATTGGAATGTTCGCGATGGCATCGACCAGCGCCTGAATCGCGTCCGGATTATGCCCGTAGTCGGCAATCAGGGTCGCCCCGCGATAGTCGAAGACATTGAAACGTCCGGGTGCGGTCTGCACGTCGTTGACGAAGGTTGCCAGACCGCGCTGGATGGTCTCCCAGTCGCCCCCCAGCGCCCAGGCCGCGGCCGTGGCGGCCATCGCATTCTCGACCTGGAAGCCGATGGCGCCGGCCTGGGTGATCGGGATCCCGGCCAGCGGAATGCGGTGCTCGACACCGCCTCCGGAAGCCACGATCGAGGCGCCATCGCGGTAAACCACCCGCTTGCGCTGCGCGCGATGCATTGCCATCACCGGATGGTTGCGATCGTTGGCAAAGAAGATGACGCTGCCCGGGCATGAATCAGCCATGCGGGCGACCATCGGGTCGCCCGCGTTGAGTACGGCCACACCCCGTCCCGGTCTGACATTCTGGACGATCACCCGTTTCACCACCGAAAGATCCTCGACCGTGCTGATATAGGACAGGCCGAGATGGTCGCCGAGACCGATATTGGTGACCACGGCGACATCACAACGGTCGAAGCCCAGTCCTTCGCGCAGAACGCCACCACGCGCCGTCTCCAGCACGGCAGCATCGACCCCGGGGTGCAGCAGGACGTTCTTGGCACTCTTGGGACCACTGCAATCGCCGGTGTCGATCCGCCGGCCTTCTATGTAGACGCCGTCGGTGGTCGTCATGCCGACACGCAGCCCCTGCTGGCCGAGAATGTTGGCGATCAGACGGACGGTGGTCGTCTTGCCGTTGGTGCCCGCCACGGCGACCACGGGAATACGCGCATCGTCGCTCGGGGCAAACATGTTGGCGATGATTGCCTCGCCCACCGCCCTTCCCTTGCCGAACGAGGGCTGCAGATGCATGCGCAGGCCGGGAGCGGCGTTGACTTCGACAATTCCACCACCCTGGTCCTCGAGCGGCCGCAACACGCTGTCGCAAACGACGTCGACGCCAGCGATATCGAGCCCGATGGTTTGCGCCGCCGCCACCGCCTGTGCAGCAAACTCGGGATGCACATCGTCGGTGACGTCGGTCGCCGTACCACCGGTCGACAGGTTGGCGTTGTTGCGCAGGACCACCCGCTTGCCTCTTGCCGGCACCGATTCCGGCGTCAATCCGGCGCCCTCCAGGCGGGCGAGAGCAACTTCGTCGAGCCGAATCCTGGTCAGCGAAGTGGCATGGCCCTCACCACGGCGTGGATCACTGTTCACCCGATCGACCAACTGGCGAATGCTGTGCACGCCATCGCCGATCACCAGCGGCGGATCACGCCGCGCGGCGGCGATCAACCTGTCGCCGACCACCAGCAGGCGGTAATCGTGACCGGGCAGATAGCGCTCGACGAGCACTTCGTCGCTGACTTCATGGGCGATGGCATAAGCTGCTTCGATCTGCTCGCGGGTGCTCAGATTGACCGCGACACCCTTGCCCTGATTGCCATCCTGAGGCTTGACGACGACCGGGCAACCAATCTCGCAGGCGGCCGCCCAGGCGTCTTCGGCGCTGAGCACCGGCCGGCCGAAGGGTACCGGCACCCCGGCGGCGTGCAGCAGGGTCTTGCTGAGTTCCTTGTCCTGAGCGATCGACTCGGCGACGGCACTGGTCCGGTCGGTTTCCGCCGCCTGAATCCGCCGCTGTCGGCTGCCCCAGCCGAACTGCACCATGCTGCCTTCGGTCAGCCGACGATAAGGAATGTTGCGCGCCACCGCCGCGTAAACGATCGCACCGGTACTCGGACCGAGGCGGACATCCTCGTCGAGTTCGCGCAGGCGGTCCAGGGCACTGCCGCGTTCGAACGGTCGGTTCTCGACCGCCGCCCGGCAGAGTTCCTCCGCCAGTTCAAACGCCAGCCGGCCAACCGCCTCTTCGCTGTACTCGACGACCACCTGGTAGGTACCCGGTTCGAGCGTCTGCGCCGTGCGACTGAAGGTGACCGGGCAGCCGGCTTGCGCCTGCAGGCCGAGCGCCGCGAACTCGAGGGCCTGCGCCATCGAAACCGCCTCATCGTGGCCAAGCGGTCGCAACATGTCCAGTTCCGGGAAGCGCTCGCGCAGACGGTTTTCGAACCCGGGCATCCGCTCGATGTTGCACTCGTCGCCGGCACAACAGACGATTGCTTCAATTGCCGTATGCCGGCTCCAGAGATTGGGACCGCGCAGGGCGCGGATACGCGAGACTTCCATCAAGAGTTTCCTTCCAGAAATTCGGTTCAATGGCCCTGTCGGCCTTGCCGCTTCCCTGCCTGAGGCCCGCCCGCTCACCCGGCGGCCGACGTTTCCAGCCCGGTACGGATGATTTCTGGCCCGATACCGAGCGCCCAGGCAGCCGCCGTCGCCGCCAGGACATTCTCGATCTGGAAGCTGTTCCGGCCATCGCCAGTCAGCCGAATGCCCTGCAGGCCGACGATCGTCGTTTCCTGCTCGCCAGTAGCCAGCACCACGTCAGCGTTGCGAACAAAAACCGACCGACCGCCTTGTGCACGATGCTCGACGAGGGTCGGCAGAGCGGGATCGGCAGCAAAGAAAATCACCTCTCCATCGCAGAGGGGTGCCATGTCGACCAGCATCGGCTGGCTCGCATTGAGGACCGCTGCGCCGCCCGGCAACACCAGATCGACCTGTGTACGCAGGACGGTAAATACCTGCTCGGCGGAGTTGATGTCATGGCTGCCGAAATGACGGCTGGCATCGACGTTGGTGATCACGCCGACCTGACAGCGATCGTAGGCCAGCCCTTCGCCGAGAATGGTGTCGCTGCCATTCTCGAAGACCGCCGCTTCAACCGTGCGATTCATCAGAATGCGATGCGCCGCACCCCAGTTGGCGCTGTCGTCCCGGCTGATGCAACGCCGGTCTACGAACAGCCCGCTGCTGCAGGCCAGGCCGGTGTGCTTGCCGGACAAGGCAAGAATGCGGGTGATCAGACGTGCAACCGTGGTCTTGCCCAGGCTGCCCGTGACGCCAACCACCGGAATGCGACCATCGTCGCCATTCGGAAACAGCTCTTCGACGATGGCTCGCCCCACCTGCCGTGGCTGGCCGGTTGCCGGTTTGAGGTGCATCAGCAGGCCGGGCCCGGCGTTGACCTCGACGATGGCACCGCGTTGACCCTCCAGGGGCTGCGAAATATCCTCGCAGACCAGGTCTACGCCGGCGATGTCCAGGCCGACGATACGCGCCGCCAGCGAAGCAGTGGCCGCCGTATCGGGGTGGACGAGATCGGTCACATCGTCGGTATGGTTGCCGCTGCGCACGATCAGCACCTCGCGGCCAGCCGGCGGAATCGAGTCGGGCGCGAAGCCCTGGCGCGAGACTTCAAGCCGGGCAACCGGATTGTCGGCGAGCAGGATGATGTCGAGCGGAAACTCCTCGGCGGCACCGCGTCGCGGGTCGGAGTTGATCTGGCTGTCGATCAGTTCGTCGATCGTCGACTTGCCGTTGCCGACCACCGTGGCGGTTTCACCGCGTGCCGCCGCCGCCAGCTTGCCGCCGATGACCAGCAGGCGGTGTTCCGAGCCGCGCACATAACGTTCGACGATCACCCCGCTGCCTTCCTCGACCGCCGCGGCATAAGCCGATTCGACCTCGGCACGCGCCATCAGGTTGGTGAACACGCCGCGCGCGTGGTTGCCATCGGAGGGTTTGACGACCACGGGATAACCGATTTCCTCAGCCGCTTCGCAGGCGTCTTCCGGACTGTCGACCAGGCGCCCCTCCGGCACCGGCACGCCGCAGGACTTGAGCAG
>NZ_JAEUOL010000160.1 GCF_016789985.1 Accumulibacter sp. | reverse complement strand
ATCACGCTGCGCGACGGTTTCGGGCAGACCGAAACGACGGCGCAGGTCGGCAACTCGCCCGGCCAGGTGGTCAAGCTGGGTTCGATGGGACGGCCGATGCCGGGCTACCAGGTGCGCCTGGTCGATATGGACGGGCATGTCGCCGAGGAAGGCGAGATCTGCCTGACACTGTCGCCGCGCCCGCTCGGGCTGATGATCGCTTACGACGACGACCCGGAGAAGACGGCCGAAGTGATGCGTGACGGCTTCTATCACACCGGCGACACCGCCGCGGTCGATGCCGACGGCTACATCACCTATGTCGGCCGGGCCGATGACGTGTTCAAGGCGTCGGACTATCGCATCAGCCCGTTCGAACTGGAGAGCGTCCTGATCGAGCACGAGGCGGTCGCCGAAGCGGCCGTGGTGCCGAGTCCCGATCCGCTGCGACTGGCGGTGCCCAAGGCCTTCCTGACCCTGCGCGCGGGCTACGAGCCGGGACGCGAACTGGCGCGCGAGATCTTCGTCTTCCTGCGCAGCCGCCTGTCGCCCTACAAGCGTGTGCGACGGATCGAGTTCGGCGAACTGCCGAAGACGATTTCGGGCAAGATTCGCCGCGTCGAGCTGCGCAAGGGCGAGCAGGATCGCGCGGATGCTCCGCGCGGTGCCCTGGAGTTCTATGAGGATGATTTCCAGTTCTGAGTAGCTCCTGCCTGCGGGACTCCGGCGACGGAGTTCCGGCCAGCCGGCCGTGCCGCCTGCGGGCGGCACGGCGTTTGTTGGGCCGCATGATTCGCCCCTTTCCGTTTGTCCGTCGATGAGTCTCTACACCCTCAAACCGCGTTTCCAGTCATTGCTGCGACCGCTGGTGCGTGTCCTGCACGACCGCGGGGTGAGCGCCAATCAGGTGACACTGGGCACCGCCGCGCTCTCGCTGCTGCTCGGCGGCGGGCTGGCGCTCGCCGTCGATGCCGGACGTTTCACCTGCTTCCTGCTGCTGCCCGCCTGGCTGCTGCTGCGCATGGCCTTGAACGCGATCGACGGCATGCTGGCGCGCGAGTTCGGACAGGCCTCGACGCTCGGCGCCTATCTCAACGAGCTGTCCGACCTGCTGGCCGATGCCGCGCTGTACCTGCCTTTCGCCCTACTGCCGGCGGCCGGGGCAGGGCTGACGCTGCTCGTCGTGCTGCTCGCCAACCTTTCCGAAATGGCGGCGGTGCTCGGCCTGATCACCGGCGGCGAGCGGCGCAACGACGGGCCGATGGGCAAGAGCGATCGCGCTCTCGTGTTTGGCGCACTCGGCCTGCTGCTCGGGATCGGCATCGCGGCCGGTCCGTGGCTGGCGTGGCTGCTGGCCATCGTCGCCTGCCTGCTGGTGCTCACGGTGCTCAACCGGGTCCGGAGCGGCGTCGCCGCGGCTGGCGACGCCGCCGATCGTTGAGACAAGCCGCGGAAAGGCCGGAGATGCGCCTGGCGCAGGAAAAACAATTCGCCACCCACGATGGCAGCCCCCTGTTCTACCGCTACTGGCCAGCGCTGGCGGCCGGCGCCGCGCGCCGCGCGGTCGTTCTCCTGCACCGCGGCCATGAGCACTCCGGACGACTGCAGCATGTGGTCGACGAACTGGCGCTCGATGGCTATGCGATGTTCGCCTGGGACGCGCGCGGGCACGGCCGCTCGCCGGGGGCGCGCGGCGACAGCCCGAGCTTTGCCGCACTGGTCAAGGACCTCGACAGTTTCGTCCGGCACCTCGCGGGCGACTACGCGATCGCCAGCCAGGACATGGTGGTCATCGGGCAGAGTGTCGGCGCCGTTCTCGCCGCCACCTGGGCGCACGACTTCGCACCGCAGATCCGCGGTCTGGTACTCACCGCGCCGGCCTTCCAGGTGAAGCTCTATGTGCCGCTGGCCCGCCCGGGACTGGCGTTGATCCGGCGGCTGTTCGGCAACTTCTTCATCACTTCCTACGTCAAGGCGAAATTCCTGACCCACGATCCCGAACGCATCCGCTCCTACGACGAGGACCCGCTGGTGACACGCGCCATCTCGGCACGCGTCCTGCTCGGCCTGGCCGATGCCGCCGACCGGGTGGTCGCCGATGCGCCGGCGATCCGTCTGCCGCTGCAACTGCTGATCCCGGAAAAGGACTGGGTGGTGCACCGCGCGCCGCAGGAACGCTTCTTCGAGCGGCTCGGCTCTCTGCTGAAGGAGCGCCATCTGCTGCCCGGCTTTCTTCACGACACACTCGGCGAACGCGACCGCAAGCTGGCCGTCGACCTCGTTCGCGCCTTCATCGAGCGACTGTTCAGCGACCCGCCGCCGGCCGACTCGCTGCTGCAGGCACATCGCGAGGGCTACACGCGCGACGAGGAAGAGGCGCTCGGCCGGCCACTGCCGCTGCTCTCGCTGCGTCGCCTGAACTTCGCCGGAACCCGGCTGGCAATGCGCACGCTCGGCCGACTGTCCACGGGCATCCGCATCGGTCTGGCGACGGGTTTCGATTCCGGCAGCAGTCTCGACCACGTCTACGGCAACCAGGCGCGTGGCGGCTGGCTGCTCGGCAAACTGATCGACCGCGGCTACCTCGACTCGATCGGCTGGCGCGGCGTGCGCGTGCGCCACGCGCATCTGCTGCTGGCGATGGCCAAGGCGGCAGACCTGCTGCGCGCGGCCGGACAGCCGCTGCACCTGGCCGATCCGGCCGCCGGCCACGGCCGCTACGTCTTCGAGGCCGTGCGGCAACTGCCCGAACGCCCGCAGTCGATCGTCCTGCGCGACCTCGACGAGTTGAATGTGACGCGTGGCCGGGCGCTGATTGCCGAGCAGCGGCTAGCCGATATCGCCCGCTTCGAGGCGGGCGATGCCTTCGCCGAAAACGAACTGGCCGGGCTGAGGCCACGACCGAATCTGGTCACCGTTTCCGGCCTCTACGAACTGTTCTCCGACAACGAACTGGTGGCACGTTCGCTGCGCGGCCTGGCGCAGGCGATCGACCCGGGCGGCTATCTGATCTACACCGGCCAGCCCTGGCATCCGCAACTCGAACTGATCGCACGCACGCTGACCAGCCATCGCGGCCAGCAGGCGTGGGTGATGCGCCGCAGGACCCAGGCCGAAATGGACGAACTGGTGCGGGCAGCAGGCTTCGCCAAGATCGAGCAGTGGATCGACGAGTGGGGCATGTTCACCGTTTCGCTGGCCCGCCGGATCTGAGCTTGCCGGAAGCGCCTGGTTCTCCCGCACCGGCTGGCACGGGTCGCCCGTGGCACCGGGCGACGGCCTGGCTGCTGCTGCTCGGCCCCTTCTTCTTCGCCAGCTATGGCTTCGCCACCTGGGTGAGCAGCCAGCGCCCGACGGTCGGCGCCATCATGTTCGACTGGGAGCGCCACATCCCACTGCTGCCGTGGACGATCGTGCCGTACTGGCTGATCGACCTGCTCTACGGCGTTTCGCTCTTCATCTGCCGCGGCCGGCGGCAGCTCGACGCACACGCCCACCGCCTGCTGGCCACGCAACTGATCGCGGTGACCTGCTTCCTCCTCTTTCCGCTGCGCTGCACCTTCGAGCGCGGCGAAGTGAGCGGCGTCTTCGGCTGGCTGTTCGGTCTGCTGATGAGCTTCGACCAGCCGTTCAACCAGGCACCGTCGCTGCACATCGCGCTGCTCGTCGTGCTGCTCGAACCCTACCTGCACGCCGTGCCGCGCGCCTGGCATGGCGTCGTTTACGCCGTCGCGCTGTTGATCGCCGTCTCGGTGCTGACCACCTGGCAGCACCATTTCTTCGACGTTCCGACCGGCTGGTGGCTGGGTTGCTTCGCCGTCTGGCTGTTCCCCGAAGAGACCGGGCCACTACTCTGCCGGGCGCGACTGCGGCGCGCACCGGGGCGACGGCGTCTGGCCCTGCTCTACGCCACGGCCGGACTGGGACTGGTCGGTCTGGCGACGGCAGGCGGTGGTGTCTGGCTATGGCTGCTCTGGCCGGCCGCTGCGCTGGTTCTGGTCGGCGTGATCTACCTGCTGCTCGACGGCGAAGCCTTCGGCAAGCAGGCGGATGGATCGATGCCGGTCGCCGTGCGCTGCCTGTTCGGCCCCTATCTGCTCGGCGCCTGGCTGAACTCCCGCTGCTGGACGCGCCAGCTTCCTGTGGCAGATACACTGGCGCCGGGCGTGCTGCTCGGGCGACTGCCCGGCGATGGCGACCTCCGCCGCCTGCAGATCACCGCGCTGGTCGATGTCTGCGCCGAGCTGCCCTGTACGACGCGCGGCCTGCGCCATGCCAGCGTGCCCATGCTCGACCTGCTGACGCCCGACAGCGATCAGCTCGAACAGGCCGTGACAGAGCTTGCCGCGGCGCGGCCGGCCGGTCCGGTGCTGCTCTGCTGCGCGCTCGGTCTGGCGCGCAGCGCGCTGGTCGCCGCGGCCTGGCTGTTGCGTGCCGGACTGGCAAGCTCGGTCGAAGAGGCGGTGGCGCAGGTGCGGCGGGCGCGCCCGGCGGTGGTCATCGGCAAAGCACAGGTCGCCCGGCTGCGGCAGTGGCAGCAAGAATACCCGCGACGCCCGGCGCGGCCGACGGACGAGCACCGAGCAGCGGTCTGCCGGGATGCCTCCTGACCCTTTCCCTGCCGTGCAACCCGAAGCCTGGCGTCTGGCCGCCGGCATCGCGGCGCTGCTGCTGGGCGCGTCGCTGCTCGGTCACCTGCTCAAGATCACCCTGGCCCGCGCGCAGCCGCACCCGCTGATCGACAATCTGAACAGCCGGATCAACGCTTGGTGGATCATCGCCCTGCTCGTCGGGCTGTCCCTGCTCGCCGGGCATGGCGCCGTGACGCTGCTTTTCGGACTGGCCTCGGCGGCGGCGCTGCGCGAATTCGTTGCTGGCGAAGGCGACGCGAAACCGCCACGCGCGCTGCTGCTGGGCAGCTTCCTGCTCGTGCTGCCGCTGCAGTACGCGCTGGTGTGGACCGGCAGCTTCGCGCCGTACGGCAGCCTGCTGCCGCTCTGCCTGCTTCTGCTGTTGCCGCTGCGGGTTCTGGCATCGGGTGGGTGGCGCACGTTCGTGCAGCGCACGCAACGGCTGCAGGTCGGGCTGCTGGTCTGCGTCTGCGGCATCTCGTACCTCCCGGCACTATTGACCCTGCCGGTCAGCGGCCGCGACGGCGCCCAGGCTGCCTACCTGCTGGTCTTCCTTCTGCTCGTCGTGCAGCTCGGCGATGTGCTGCAGTACCTGTGGGGAAAGCTCGCCGGTCGCCACCCGATCGCGCCGCGCCTGTCTCCGGCGAAGACCGTCGAGGGAACGCTGGGCGGCCTGCTGAGCGCCTGCGCACTGGGTGCCTGGCTGGCGCCGATCACGCCCTTCACGACGGGCGAGGCGACGGCCATTTCACTGCTGCTGGCGCTGCTCGGCTTTCTCGGCGGTCTGGCCATGTCGGCCGCCAAGCGGCGGCGCGGCATCAAGGACTGGGGCACCCTGCTGCCCGGCCACGGCGGGATGCTCGACCGCCTGGACTCGCTCTGTTTCTCGGCCCCGGCCTTCTATTATCTGCTGCGTTTCGGCTGGGCATCCTGACCGGGAAGCGGGGTTACCTGCGCCGCCGGCCAAGCAGCCAGCCGAGCAGAAGGCCGCCGATGCCGGCACCGGCGCCGGCATACCAGATCGCCTGTTTCGCCTCGCCGATCAGCGAGTTGGTAAACACGTTGGCGGACAAATGCAGCGCCACCACCTTCCACTGCCCGTCGATCTTCGCCGAACTCGAGGTCCAGTTGGAGTCGAGGGTGAACGGTCCGCGGGCAACGGGAAAGAACTGGTCGAGCATCGTTCCGTCTGCAACCGCCACCTCTCCGTTGCCGAAGAAGCGCGCTGGTGCGCCGAGTTTGGCGGTGGTGAGGTAGCGCTCGAGGATGCGCTGCTCGCCCTTGACCATTTTCTGGTAATAGGCCCTGACCTCGTCGTGCCCGCGCGAGACCTCGCCGTTGAGCCAGGTGACCGTCACCTGCGGGTGCATCTGGGCGACCATCCGCTCGACATCCTGGGCATTGATCGCCGCTTCCATCTCGCGGAACAGCCTGATCAACGCCTGGCGATCGGCGGTGTATGGATCTCCGTCGGCAGCCAGGAGGCTGCCCGGGTCAAGCAGGAGAAGAATGGCAGAGAGGATGTTGAGCAGTGATCGCATTCCGGAAGCGGTCCTTATGGTCAAAGTCGCGCCAGCGACTCGGTAAACTCTCCTCGCTCGCTGGCGGGAGAAAAGCCGGGGGTGAGGGAAACGGTCGTCGCTTTCAGCAGCAGGGGTGTCTGTAGCAGCGATGACCGTCGGGCAGTCGGTGCCGGGCGAATCATAGCCGGCGCCGCACCGTCTCGAAAAGACAGACCGCTGCCGCCGCAGCGACGTTCAGCGACTCGCTGGCGCCAGGCATCGGGATGCGTACCTGACGGCGGGTGACGGCCAACACCGAGTCATGCAGACCCTGCCCTTCGCTGCCGAAGACCCAGGCCACCGGTGCGGCCAGATCGAGTCCATAGAGACTGTCCGGCGCAGTCGGCGAGGTGGCGACCGCCTGCCCGCGATAGGCGCCGAGAAAGCTCGGCAGATCGCTGCCCTCGTGCAGGTCGAGTTGGAAATGCGCGCCCATCGCGGCGCGCAGGGTCTTTGGCGACCAGGCCTGCGCGCAGTCTGCCGACAGCAGGACCTGACGAAACCCTGCCGCCGCGGCGCTGCGCAGGATCGAACCGACATTTCCCGGATCCTGAATGCCATCGAGCGCCACCGTATCCGCCGCGTGGTCGATTGCGTGCACCGGCTGCGGCCAGACGATGACGCCGATGATGCCACTCGGCGTGTCGACCTGCGCCAGACCGGCAAACAGCGCATCGGACAGGATGGTGATCGGGGTGCCGGCGGAATGGTTTGCCAGGCAGGCAGCGATCTCCGGCCGGACCAGGCCGCTGTCGCTGACCAGGAGTTCTTCAGGGATGCCGCCGTGCGCCGCATGGGCGGCGATCAGGTGCATGCCGTCGAGCAGCAGGTGGCCACTCCTGCGCCGCTCGCGGCCGCTCTCGTGCAGTCGCTTGAGTGCCTTGTAATGCGGGTTGTCGCGCCCGCTGATGCGCTTCATCTGTTGACCAGGCGGGCAACCGGCGCGAAGCTGCGGCGATGCTGCGGGCTGGCGCCATGTTCGGCCAGAGCATGCAGATGAAGCGCGGTCGGATAACCCATGTGGCGGTCAAAACCGTACTGCGGGTAAGCGACGTGCAGTTCGCACATGCCGGCATCGCGCACCGTCTTGGCGAGGATCGATGCCGCGGCAATCGCCGCGATCCGGCCGTCGCCACCGACGATCGCCGCGACGGGCCAGGCGAGCCGCGGGCAACGATTGCCGTCGACCAGGACCTGCGTCGGTCGCAGTCCGTGGCGGCCGCTGGCGAGTTCGTTGACGGCCCGCTGCATGGCCAGCAGGGTGGCCTGCAGGATGTTCAAACGGTCGATTTCCTCGACGCTGGCCTCGGCCACTGCCCAGGCCAGCGCCTGGTGACGGATCGTGGCGGCCAGGGTCAGCCGCCGGCCGGGTGAAAGCTTTTTCGAATCGTCCAGCCCGGCGATCGGCCGCGCCGGATCGAGGATCACCGCAGCCGCCACGACCGGTCCCGCCAGCGGACCGCGGCCGGCCTCATCGACACCGCAGATCACGCCTTCAGGCTGCAGCAGATCCGGCATGATCACCTACGGCAGCGGGCAGACAGCCAAGCACGGCGGTCGCCGCCTGCCCGGCGGCATTCTGCCGCAGTTGCAGATGCAAGGCCCGGAACATCTCCTTGAGTCCCGCGCATACGGTCCGGTCGGCGTACAGATTGAGCAGGGCCTGCGCCAGGTTCTCGGGCGTCGCGTCGTCCTGGATGAATTCCGGAACGACGAATCTGCCGGCAAGGACATTGGGCAGACCAACGTAGGGCAGATAGCCGCCGATGCGCCGCATCAGCCAGTAGGAGAACGGTGCCATCTTGTACACGATGACCATCGGGCGCTTGAGCAGCGCGGCTTCGAGCGTCGCCGTGCCGCTTGCCACCAGAACCACATCGGCCGCCATCATTGCCTGATGCGCGTGCCCGAAAAGCAGGCGGATCGGCAACTGCTCCGCCTGACAGCGGTGCAGTGCCGTCTCGAACAGTTCGCGCGTCTCGCGCGTCGCCAGCGGAACGATGAACAGCACGTCGACCCGCTCACCGATCTCGCGGTGGATACGGCGTGCGGTCTCGATGAAGGTGTCGGCCATATACTGCAGCTCCGACTGTCGACTGCCCGGCAGGAGGGCGAACACCGCCTGTTGCTCGGTGAGGTCGAACAGCGCCCGTGTCGCACTGCGCCCGTCTTCGACCGGCAGCATGTCGGCCAACGGATGGCCGACATAGCTGACCGGTATGCCCTGCTTCTCGTAAATGGCCGGTTCGAAGGGAAAGAGGGCGAGCATCCGCGAAACGGATGCGCCGATCTTGTGGATGCGTCCGCCGCGCCATGCCCAGATCGACGGACTGACGTAGTGGACGGTGGGAATGCCGCGCCGCTTGAGTACCCGCTCCAGACCGAAGTTGAAATCCGGCGCATCGACCCCGATGAAGACATCGGGCGGATCGGCCAGCAGGCGACGCTGGAGGCCGCGACGGATGGCGAGAATCTCACGAAAATGGCGGAGAACCTCGGCATAGCCGCGCACCGCCAGTTTCTCGAGCGGATACCAGGCGTCGAAACCCTTGCCCAGCATGCGCGGCCCACCAATGCCAAAGAAGACGGCGTTCGGCAAGCGCTCGCGCAGTGCCTGGATCAGTTGGCTGGCCAGGAGGTCACCCGATGCCTCGCCGGCAACCAGGGCGATCCGGACCACGCCTGCGGTCATCGTATGATGCCGCGCCTGGACACTGCAAGAAAGTCGAGCAGCGGCTGGATCTCCGGATGAGCCACCACTTCCTCCTGAAGCCTGGCACGTGCCTCGTCGAGCATCAAGCCGGACTTGTAGATGGTTCGGTAGGCGCGTTTCAGAACGAGCAGGGCCTCCGGTGAAAACCCTCGTCGCTTGAGTCCTTCGGCGTTGATGCCGTAGGGGCTGGCGGTGTTGCCGGCTGCCATCACATAAGGGGGGACATCCTGTACGACCACCGCGCCAGCCGCCGTCATGGTGTGCGCCCCGACCCGGCAGAACTGATGCACCCCGGAAAAGCCACCGAGGATCGCCCAGTCGTCGATGTGCACATGGCCGGCCAACTGCGCATTGTTGGCAAACACCGTCCGGTTGCCGACCTGGCAATCATGCGCGACATGGACGTAGGCCATGATCCAGTTGTCGTCACCGATGCGGGTAATCCCCACATCCTGCGCGGTGCCGAGATTGAAGGTGCAGAATTCGCGAATCGTGTTGCGATCGCCGATCTCGAGGCAGGTGGGTTCGCCGCCATACTTCTTGTCCTGCGGCACTTCGCCCAGAGAAACGAACTGGTAGATGCGATTGTCGCAACCGATGCGTGTTCGTCCGATAATCACGGCATGCGGACCAATCACCGTGTTGTCGCCGATCGCCACATGCTCGCCGATGATCGAATAGGCGCCAACGGAAACGTTCTCGCCGAGTTGCGCGCCCGGATGGACGATCGCAGTTGGGTGGATCATGGCCGCCATACCCCGACTATCAGACGATATTGCTCTTGGCGCACATCAGTTCGGCCTCGGCCACGGTCTCTCCGTCGACCGAAGCCACCGCCTCGAACTTCCAGATGTTGCGAAACTGACGCTGGATTCGAACATGCAGGTGCAACTGATCGCCGGCGGTCACCGTCTTCTTGAAGCGCGCTTTGTCAATGCCGACGAAGAAGAACAGCGACTCGAGGTCGGGCTTCTCGCCAAGGGTCCGGAACGAGAGGATGCCTGCCGCCTGCGCCAGCGCCTCGGTGATCAGCACGCCCGGCATCACCGGGTGATGCGGGAAATGGCCGACAAAAAACGGCTCGTTGATCGTCACGTTCTTGTAGGCATGGATCGATTTTCCGGGCTCGCATTCGAGCACGCGATCGACCAGCAAAAAGGGATAGCGATGCGGCAGATGCTCCAGAATTTCCTTGATATCCATTGCAGTCAAGACGTTTTCTCCAATCGTTCGATTTTTTTCTCAAGTTCGGCAACACGCTCCGCCAGCTTGGCCAAGCGCCTGATCTGCGCCGCATTGTGCAACCATTCGGGGTGACCGGAGAGCGGGAAGACTCCGGTGTACTGGCCCGGCTTGAGCAGGCTCTTGGCGACCAGGGTACCGCCGGAGATGTGAACATCGTCCGCCAGTTCCAGGTGACCGCTGATCATTCCAGCGCCTCCGATCGTACAGCGACGACCGACTCGCGTACTGCCCGCCATACCGACGCAACCCGCCATGGCGGTGTGCTCGCCAATGCTGCAGTTGTGGCCGATCTGGATCTGGTTGTCGAGCTTGACGCCGTCACCGATCAGCGTATCGTCCAGCGCACCACGATCGATCGAAGTATTGGCCCCGATCTCGACATCGTTGCCGATAACCACGCGACCGATCTGCGGGATCTTGATCCAGCACTCGCCATCCCTGGCGAAACCGAAGCCATCGGCGCCGATCACGGCGCCGGAATGAATGATCGCCCGCTGGCCAATCACACAGTCGTGGTAGACAACCACGTTCGGGTAAAGCAGCGAATCGTCACCGATCGTCACGCGATCGCCGATCACGCATCCCGGCAGCAGAGTGACGTTCTCGCCGAAGCTGACGCCTTCGCCGACCACCACATTCTCGCCAATGCTCGCCGACGGCGGCATGGCCGAACGCACGACCGCACCCTGATGAAGGCCTGGCTGACGACCGGCCGGTGGATTGAGCAGAGCCACGACGCGGGCATAATAAGTGTAGGCGTCCGGATGGACGATCCGCGGCAGATCGGTATCGCCGGCAAACTGCGGCGGGACGATCACCGCCGATGCCCGTGTCGTCTGCAGTTGTGTCCGCAATTTCGGATTGACGAGAAAGGCGATCTGCCCCGCTTGCGCCGACAGCAAGCTTCCCACCTGCGCCACCACCACCGATCCGTCGCCTTGCATCACTCCACCGAGACGCGCGACGATCTCGTCGAGTCGCAAACCTCCTGACACCTGGACTCCGTCTCGTTGGCGAGGCTTACTTCGCCGCTTCCCGGGAATCGGAGAGCGCCTTGATGACCTTGTCGGTAATGTCCAGCCGCGGACTGACCCAGACCACATCCTGCACGATCAGGTCATACTTCTCGCTGTCGGCCAGTTGCTTGATCGCCTTGTTTGCCTTCTCGATGATCGCCGCATTCTCTTCATTCTGGCGCAGATTGAGATCCTCGCGGAACTCGCGTTGCTTGCGCTGGAATTCGCGCGACAATTCGGCCAGATCCTTCTCCTTGGCACGACGCTCGGACTCAGCCATGGTCAGGCCGCCTTTCTCCAGCGACTCCTGCAACCCCTGCACCTGCTTGGCCAGACGCTGCAAATCCTGGTCGCGCTTGGAGAACTCCTGTTCGATTTTCTTGGCAGCCTTCACCGCTGCCGGGGCATCCCGGAAAAGTCGTTGCGTATTGACGTAACCAACCTTCAGTGTATCGGCTGCCGCGACGTATGACATCGGTAGCGAAGCCAGCAACGCCACCAGCAACGTGGCAATCGTTCTTTTCAAGCTAATTCTCCTGGATTAGAAAGTCGTGCCCATCTGAAACTGGAACCGTTGGATTTTATCATTGCTTTTCTCGTTGATCGGCTGACCAATACTGAATTTCAACGGTCCCAACGGCGAAATCCAGGCGGCAGTCATGCCGACCGACATCCGCAATCCATCCTCGGAGAAGGTGTAGTTGCTGTCGTTGAAAACATTGCCGGCGTCGAAGAACGGTCCAAGACGCAAGGACTTGTCGAAACCGGGGAATGGCATCAGCAGCTCGGCGTTGAACACCACCTTGCGCGTGCCGCCCAGCCGGGTATCGGGATAAAGGGGGTCCACCGGGCCGAGGCTGGCGGTCTCGTAGCCACGCACCGAACCAATACCGCCAGCGTAGAAGTTCTTGTAGAACGGAACGGTCTGCCCCTGCAGACCGTCTGCATAGCCCAGTTCGCCGCTGAGCATCAACACCAAGTCCTTGGTCAGAGAGAAGTATTGCTGATTCTGGTAGGTCAGGCGATAAAAGGACAGGTCCACGCCGGGAATCGCCACCTCCAGCCCCGCCTTCTGGATGCCCCCGCTCGTCGTGTAGATCGCGCTGTTCCGGGTATCACGGGTCCACGATATGGTCGCTGGCAGCGTGATGTTCGAATCGCCATGCTCCCTTTGAAACTGGATGTACTGGATCGGCGTCGCAATGGTGATCGGCGTGATGTCGATCGTCGTCTGATCGATCGCCAGGCCGACGTTGAGCATGTCCTTCTCGTCGAGCGGGAAACCGAAGCGGATGCCGCCGCCCCATGACTGTGACTGGAAGGCATAGCCGAGCGATGTCGGGTTGAGCGTCTTGTAGTAGATGTCGAAACCCTGACTGATGCCATCGACCGTGAAATAGGGGTTGGTGTAGTTGACCCCGAGGGTGCGGTTCAACTTGCCCGTGTTCACCTGCAGCGCCACGAACTTGCCGCTGCCGAAGATGTTGGACTGCGAGATCGAACCGGAGAGGATGACGCTTTCCGCGCTCGAATAACCGGCACCGATCGAAATGTTGCCGGTGGACTTCTCGCCGACATTGACATTGACGTCAACCTGGTCGATCGTTCCGGGTACGGGTGGCGTTTCGACGGTCACTTCGGAGAAGTAGTTGGTGCGATCAATTCGCTCGCGCGACGCCGCAACGCGATCGGCGTCGTACCAGGCGCCCTCCATCTGACGCATCTCCTGACGAATCACCTCGTCACGCGTCTTGGTATTGCCGGTAACGTTGACCCGGCGGACGTAGGTGCGCTTCCCAGGATCGACAAAGATGGTGAACGCGACCTGGCGTTTCTCCTTGTCAAGTTCGGGTGCAGCGTTGACATTGGCAAACGCATAGCCCTGGGCGCCGAGTTTGTCGGAGATCGCCTTGGTGCTCTCGTTCAGCTTCTCGCGAGAGAACACTTCGCCCGGCCTGATCTTGACCACCTTGCGGAACTCTTCCTCGGAAAGCGTCAGGTCACCGGCCAGCTTCACCGACGAGACGAGGTAGCGCTCTCCTTCGTTGATGCTGATGGTGATGAAGATCTCCTTCTTGTCGGGGGTGATCGACACCTGGGTCGACTCGATGCTGAACTCCAGATAGCCTCGATCGAGATAATACGAACGCAGTGTTTCGAGGTCCGCGGAAAGCTTCTGCTTCGAGTACTGGTCCGATTTGGTGTACCAACTGATCCAGCTCGGCGTCTTCTGCTGCATCACGCCGAGCAGATCCTTCTCGCGGAAGGCGTTTGCACCGACGATGTTGATCTGCCGGATGCTGGCTGCCTCACCCTCGTCGATGTTGAAGTTGATCGCCACCCGGTTGCGCTCGAGCGGCGTGATGGTGGTCGTGATGGTTACCGCGTACCTGCCGCGCGACAGGTACTGGCGCTTCAACTCCTGTTCCGCCTTGTCGAGCGTCGCACGGTCGAAGGTGCGCGCCACGGCGACGCCGACTTCCTTCAGACCCTTGGTCAACTGCTCCTTGTCGAACTCCTTGAGACCGACAAAATCGATCTGCGCGATGGCCGGGCGCTCTTCGAGAACGATGATCACCACGCCGCGCTCGACCTCGATCCGCACGTCCTTGAAAAAACCGGTCGCAAACAGCGTCTTGATGGCTTGCGCAGCCATCTCATCGGTCATCGTGTCGCCGACCTTGATCGACAGATAGCTGAAGACGGTGCCGGCTTCGACGCGCTGAATCCCCTCGACACGGATATCCTGAACCGTAAACGGTTCCATCGCCGCGGCGCCGGAGGCAAAAAGAACGGCCATCAGACCTGCAAGCAGGTTTTTCTTCATAAGCTCAGCCGGAGAACAATCGATTGATGTCGTTGTAGAAAGCGAACGCCATGAGCATGAGCAGCAAGGTCAGACCGATCTGCTGACCGATTTCCATTGTTCGCTCGGAAACGGGCCCACGCTTGATGATTTCCACCAGATAATACAGCAAATGTCCCCCATCCAGAATCGGGATGGGCAGCAGATTGAGCACCCCGAGACTGATGCTCACCAGGGCCAGAAACTTGAGGTAGTAGTCGATGCCCAGTTTCGCCGACTGCCCGGCGTAGTCCGCAATCGTCACCGGCCCGCTGAGGTTGCGCCACGAAACCTCACCGCTGATCATCTTGCCGATCATCAGCAGCGTGAAGCTGGATTTGTCCCAAGTCTCGGTGAACGCCTTGCCAAGCGCTGACCAGGGGCCATAGCGAACGGTGATCATCAGCTCTGCCCGCGCGTGACCGTCATCGCTGACCGCTGCACCGATACGACCGATGGAGCGCCCCTGTTCCACGACCTCGACCGGCGTCACTGCGAGGAAGAGGCGCGCCCCTTGACGGAGAACCTCCAGTTGCAGCGTCCTGCCCGGCGACTCGCGCACGGCGTTGACCACGTCGGCCCAGCTAGCGACATCCTGCCCATCAATCTCCAGGATCTCGTCCCCCGCCCGCAGCCCTGCCGCATCGGCAGCACTGTCCGCGGCGATCCGGCCGATCACCGCCGGCAAGCGCGGGCGATACATGCGAAATCCGAGTTTGTCCAGGGCATCGCCCTCCCATCCCGACTGGCGAACCACCGAAACATCCAGGCGGCGAATCGAAATTTCCTGGCGCGGGTTGATCACTTCGAGGTCGATCTGCTCCTGATCGACCGCGCGTTGCAGCAAGACCCAACGCATCTCCTGCCAGGTCAGCACCTTCTCGCCTCCGACCTGGAGCACCAGTTCACCGTCCTCGATGCCGGCCATGGCGGCCGGACTGGCAACCACCGGTGCGCCGAGGATCGGCTTGAACTCGGCACTGCCATACCAGAACAGCCCCCAATAGAGCACGATGGCCAGCAGGAAGTTGGCCGCCGGTCCCGCCGCGACGATCACCATCCGTCGATAGACCGACTGCCGGTTGAAGCTGCGTGGCAGGTCTTCGGCTGCCACCTCGCCTTCGCGCTCGTCCAGCATCTTGACATAGCCGCCGAGCGGGAAGGTGGCAATGGTCCATTCGGTACGGTCCCGGCCCCAGCGCCGCGCCCATAGCGGCCGGCCAAAGCCGACCGAAAAGCGCAACACCTTGACGCCCGCCCAACGCGCGGCCAGGTAATGACCAAACTCATGGACGATGACGAGAATGCCAATAACCACCGCAAACGCCACCAGATAGTAGAGAAAACCGTTCATGCGCAGACCCGGGTGACAAGACAGCGCTGCGCCACCTCGCGTGCCGCACGGTCGGCCGCCAGCACCTCGGCGAGGGAGCCGGGTTCCCGTCCGGCCGGCACCTGGTCCATCACCTCCCCGATCAGGCGGGCGATCGCATTGAAGCCGATCCGGCGCTCCAGAAAGGCCTCGACCGCCACTTCGTTGGCCGCATTGAGCGTGGTTGACGCACAGCCGCCGGCGCTGAGCGCCCGGTAAGCCAGTGCCAGGCAAGGGAAACGCTCGATGTCGGGCCTCTCGAAGTGCAGCGCGGCCACCTCGCACAGGTCGAGCGGCGCGACGCCGGCCGCAATTCGCTGTGGATAGGCCAGGGCGTGTGCTATCGGGGTACGCATGTCGGGATTCCCAAGTTCCGCGATCACCGAACCATCACTGTACTGGACGAGCGAATGCACCACGCTTTGCGGATGAATGACCACCCGAATCCTGTCGGCAGGAACGTTGAACAGCCAGTGAGCCTCGATCACTTCCAAGCCCTTGTTCATCATTGTCGCAGAATCGACCGATATCTTTCGGCCCATGACCCAGTTTGGGTGCGAGCAGGCCTCTTCCGGCCCGACGGACTCGAGATCGGCAAGCTCCCGACCGCGAAATGGGCCGCCCGAAGCCGTCAGGAAAAGCCCGAGCACACCGCTTTCTGTCAGATTGCCCGAGTAATCGCTCGGCAGAGATTGAAAAATCGCATTATGTTCGCTGTCGATCGGTAACAGGATGGCTCCGTTTTCCCGTACGGCACGCATGAACACCGGGCCGGCCATGACCAGTGCTTCCTTGTTGGCGAGCAGGATCTTCTTGCCGGCGACGGCGGCTGCCAAGGTCGGCGGCAGACCGGCTGCACCGACGATCGCCGCCATCACCGCATCGACCTCCGGTAGTTGCGCCATGCGCACCAGCGCCGCCGGCCCATGCCAGACCTCGGTAGTGCACCCGGCAGCGGCGAGGCGCGCAGCCAGCTCGGCGGCCAACGCCGGGTCGCCGACCACTGCATGCCCTGGCCGGAACTCGAGGCATTGCTCGAAAAGGCGGTCGGCCTGCCGATGCGCGCAGAGCGCAACAACGCGGTAAAGGTTCGGGTGACGACGCACGACATCGAGCGTGTTGACCCCGATGGAACCGGTCGAGCCAAGGATGGTGAGTTGCTGGATCGCCACGTCGGACACCATCAGGGCTGTGTCAGCAGCCAGACCAGGGCGACCAGCGGCAGGGTCGAGGTCAGGCTGTCGATCCGGTCGAGCACCCCGCCATGACCCGGCAAGACGTTGCTGCTGTCCTTGAGGCCGGCTTGGCGCTTGAGCAGCGACTCGAACAGATCACCCAGCACGCTGATCGCGGTCAACACGATCAGCACGCCGATCAGCAACGGAAAGTTCCCGGCGAGCGCCGCCGGCAGCTTGGCTGAGAGCAGGAAACCATAGGCGAGAACGGCCAGTGCACCACCGATCGCACCTTCCCAGGTCTTGCCGGGGCTGATCCCGGGCGCCAGTTTGTGCTGGCCAAAGCGGCGCCCGGCAAAATAGGCACCGATGTCCGCCAGCCAGACGACGGTCATGATCGCCAGCACGCTCAGCGGCCCCGCCTGCCGAAGCTGGAGCAGCGCCAGCCAGACCGGCAGGACGACCACCGCGCCCGTCAACAAGGCAAGAGCGCGGCTGGACAGAGACCAGCGGCGCCGTAACCAGATCGGCACCAGGAACAGCCAGAAAGCCGCAGCAGGCAGATAGAAAAACGCCCCCAAGCGCCATGCCGCCTGGCCAAAGCCATCTGCCAGACCCACCGCCGCCGGCGCGACGATCGCCACCAGAGCACAGACGATGGCCAACACGACGCCCAGGCCAAGCCGCGCCCTCTCCGCGAGACGCATCAGAGCCCCCCACTCCCAGGCCGCGACCACAGCCACGGCGCTGACGAAGAGTAGCCAGCCAAGCGGTGGCAGGTAGAAGAGCGCGAGGAAGAAAGCGGCAAACAGGACGACCGCGGTGATCACCCGCGTCCTAAGCATCTATTCGCGAACCGGTCGGTGGGCCCGGCGGGAGGGCGCCGGCGGCCAGTTGTTCGCTGGTACGTCCGAAACGGCGTTCGCGCTGCCGATAGGAGGTGAGCGCCATATCCAGGGCTGCCGAGTCAAACTCGGGCCAGAGTACCTCGGTGAAGTACAGCTCCGAATAGGCAAGCTGCCAGAGGAGGAAATTGCTGATCCGCTGCTCGCCGCCCGTGCGGATGAAGAGATCCGGCTCGGGCGCGTAGTTCATCGCCAGATGGGGAGCCAGGTCGGTTTCGCTCCAGTCGCCGCTGTACCCCGGATTGTTGAGCAGCATGCGGCGGAGCGCCTGTAGAATGTCCCAGCGGCCACCGTAATTGGCAGCAATCGTCAGGACGAGTCGGTTGTTGGCCGCCGTCCTTTGCTCCGAGGCTTCGATCAGTGCCTGCAGGTCGGGCTCGAAACGGGACAGGTCACCGATCACTCTCAGACGTACGCCGTTGCGATCGAGCTTCTTGACCTCCTCCTTGAGCGCGCGCACGAAGAGTTGCATCAGGAGGGACACTTCGTCCTGCGGACGCCGCCAGTTCTCCGAGCTGAAGGCGAAGAGCGTGAGGTACTCGATGCCGCGTTCGAGGCAGGCGCGGACCATCACCCGCACCGTCTCCAGGCCACGATGATGGCCCGCCACGCGGGGCAACAGGCGCTTCTTCGCCCAACGGCCATTGCCGTCCATGATGATCGCCACATGCCGCGGAATCGACGGCGCGGGCGGGACATCCCGGGTTGAGCTGGCAAAGCGCTGCATCTTGGTGGGCTCGTCGGCAATCGTCAGATTGCCATCAACTCGGTTTCCTTGTGACCCAGTTGCTTGTCGATCTCCGCCACGTAGCGGTCCGTGAGTTTCTGGACCTCGTCCTGAGCGCGGTGCTCATCGTCCTCGGAGCACTCCTTGTTCTTCAGCATGTCCTTGAGCGTGGCGATGGCGTCGCGGCGCAAATTGCGCACCGCAACCTTGGCGGCTTCTCCCTCCCCCTTCACCACCTTGATCAGGTCGCGGCGTCGCTCCTCGGTCAGTGGCGGCATCGGCACGCGGATCAGATCACCCTGCGCCGAGGGATTGAGTCCCAGGTCACAGTCCCTGATGGCTTTCTCGACCTTCGCCGCCATTCCTTTCTCCCAGGGCTGGACACCGAGGGTGCGCGCATCGATCAGCGTGACATTGGCCACCGTATTGATCGGCACCGATGAACCGTAGTACTCGACATGCACATGGTCGAGCAGGCCGGTGTGGGCACGCCCGGTACGCACCTTGGCCAGGTCGGTCTTGAGTGCCTCCACGGACCTCAGCATCTTGTGCTCGGCCGTTTTCTTCACTTCGGCTATGGACATTTTGATCTCCCGTCAACAATAGACCAGGGTGCCTTCGTTCTCGCCCAGCGTCACCCGCTGCAGGGCAGCGGGTTTGAAGATCGAGAAGACATTGATCGGCAGCTTCTGGTCACGGCACAGTGCGAACGCGGTCGCATCCATCACCGCCAGGTTACGGGCAATCGCATCATCGAAGCTGATCTGATCGTAACGGCTGGCATGCGGATCCTTTTTCGGGTCAGCCGAGTAGATGCCGTCGACCTTGGTTGCCTTGAGCACGATTTCGGCGCCGATCTCCGCACCGCGCAAGGCGGCGGCGGTGTCGGTGGTGAAGAACGGGTTGCCCGTACCCCCCGAAAAGATCACCGTCCGTCCCTGCTCCAGATAGCGGATCGCCTTGGCCCGAATGTACGGTTCCACCACCTGTTCAATATTGAGCGCCGACTGAACCCGCGAAACCATCCCGGCCGAGCGCATGGCGTCGTGCAAGGCCAGACCATTCATCACCGTCGCCAGCATTCCCATGTAATCGGCCTGCGCACGATCCATGCCGCGCGCGGCAGGAGCCACACCGCGAAAGATGTTGCCCCCGCCGATCACCACCCCAACCTGCACACCCATGTCGACAATTGCCTTGATCTCAGCAACGATGCCGGTGATCGTTTGCCGGTTGATGCCGTAGGCATCGGCACCCATGAGCGCCTCCCCGGAGAGCTTGAGCAGGATGCGGCGGTATCTCGGCGTCTGGGCGGACATCGGCGTCTGGCTCCTTCGGTCAGGTCAACTCGGGCAAGCGTCGCTACCTATTTCTGGGCGGCAGCTGCCGCCTGTGCCGCAACCTCGGCAGCGAAGTCGTTCGATCGTTTGGCAAGACCCTCGCCAACCACGAACAGGGTGAACCCGATAACCGCAGCGCCCTTGCTCTTGAGCAGCTGGGCGATGGTCTGCTTGCCGTCTTCCGCCTTGACAAAGACCTGGCCGAGCAGCGTCACCTCGTTGAGGAATTTCTGCACCGAGCCATCGACGATTTTCTCGATCATCGCTTCGGGCTTGCCGGCTTCCCGCGCCTTTTCGCTGGCAATCCGGCGCTCGCAGTCGATCAGTTCGCTGTCGATGCCGGATGCGTCGAGCGCCCTTGGCTTGGCAGCGGCAATGTGCATGGCCAGATCCTTGCCCAGTTGCTCGTCGCCTCCCTGGTAATCAACCACGACGCCGATCTTGGCACCCCCGTGAATATAGGAAGCAAGCCTGCCTTTGGCTGCGATGCGCACGAAGCGGCGGATCGACATGTTCTCGCCGATCTTGCCGACCAGCGCGGTGCGCGTCGCGTCTACCGTGCTCTCGCCCAGGGGCAGGGCCGACAAGGCAGCGACGTCGGCCGGCCCCTGCTGCGCAACCAGAGCGGCACAATCGGCGGCCAGCTTCAGAAACTCCTCGTTCTTGCCGACAAAGTCCGTCTCGCAGTTGATCTCGATGATCGCGCCGAGCTTGTCATCGTTCGCGCGATGAATCGCCACGACACCTTCGGCCGTGATCCGGCTGGCCGCCTTGCTGGCCTTGGAACCAAGCTTGACGCGCAGGATCTCCTCGGCCTTGCCCAGGTCACCGGCGGCCTCGGTCAAGGCCCTCTTGCACTCCATCATCGGCGCGTCGGTTCTTTCGCGCAGTTCTTTGACCATACTTGCGGTGATTTCCACCATTTCATTCTCCACTCGCAGACACGACGCCGACCGGCGCCTGCCCTGCATGCAATACGTTCAAGACAAATGCGATACCTGGCACAGCATCCGTCACCAGGACTGCCGGGAGGTCAGTCGTCGGCGGCTTCTTCGATGAACTCGTCGCCGGAAACCGCATCGAGGATCTCCTCGACGAACTGGCTGCGTCCCTCGAGCACAGCGTCAGCGACACCTCGCGCGTAGAGGCGGATCGCCCGCGACGAGTCGTCATTACCCGGAATGACGTAATCGACGCCATCGGGCGAATGGTTGGTATCGACCACCGCGACCACCGGAATGCCCAGCTTGGCCGCTTCGGTGATGGCAATCTTGTGGTAGCCGACGTCAATCACAAACAGCGCATCGGGCAGCGAACCCATTTCCTTGATACCACCGATCGACTTGTGCATCTTGTCGAGTTCGCGCGTCAGCATCAACGCCTCTTTCTTGCCCAGTCGATCGAGCGAGCCATCTTCACACATGGCCTCCATCTCCTTGAGACGCTTGAGCGATTGCTTGATCGTCTTGAAGTTGGTCAGCATGCCGCCGAGCCAGCGCTGATCGACGAACGGCGAGGCGCAGCGGTTTGCCTCCTCGGCCATGATCTCGCGCGCCTGGCGCTTGGTGCCGACAAACAGGATGGTGCCCTTGTTGGCCGAAAGCTTGCGGACGAAGCTCATCGCCTCGTTGTACTTGGCAAGCGTCTGCTCGAGGTTGACGATGTGAATCTTGTTGCGGGCGCCAAAGATGTAAGGCGCCATCTTGGGGTTCCAGAATCGCGTCTGATGGCCGAAATGAACACCGGCCTCGAGCATTTGTCGCATCGTTGTAGACATGGGTCTTGACTTTCAATATCAGGGTTGGACCACCATCCGCCCACCTACAGCCTGCCGTGTCATCGTGGCAGGCACCCTTGAACAGGCGAATGTGCGTAGTAGGGCATGCTTTGTCGGCAGCCCCGGTGTGCCGGAATGACGCACCGTTCGTTTCCGCTGACGCAAGCCAGCAAAAGTCGGCGATGTTACCATCAAGCGCAGCAATATTTCAATTCGCTTGCCGCCCGGCAGCTCGATTTTCACCAGCCCGGGCGGCAATTCGTTGTCGCCACGGCAAATTGCCTAACTTTCACGCTTCCTTTATCCTTCGCTCCTCCTCACTCGGTGGCCGACATCACAGCATGAGCATCACCCTCAAAACTCCGCAGGAAATCGCCAGGATGCGTGTCGCCGGTCGCCTCACGGCGGAGGTGCTCGACTACATCACACCTCATGTCAGGGCAGGAATCACGACCAGCGAACTCGACCGACTCTGTCATGACTACATCGTGGATGTCCAGGGTTGCATCCCGGCACCGCTCAATTACGCGCCCCCGGGTTACCGACCCTACCCGAATTCGATCTGCACATCGATCAATCACCAGGTCTGCCATGGCGTTCCGGGTGACCGGCAGCTGCGCAATGGCGACATCGTCAATCTGGACGTGACGGTGATCAGCGACGGCTATCACGGCGACAGCAGCCGCATGTTCCTGGTTGGTGAAACCTCCCTCCAGGCGCGGCGCCTGTGCGAGGTGAGCTTCGAATGCCTGTGGCTCGGCATACGGCAGGTG
>NZ_JAEUOL010000147.1 GCF_016789985.1 Accumulibacter sp. | reverse complement strand
TGCCGAAAGCCGCCCGCTGGCCTGCACTGGTTCGCTACATCGTCGACAAAATCATCGCAGTCAAACCCAAGATGCCGCGGCACACGGCCCTGGCCCCTCCTGGTCTGGCTGCCGCAATGGGCTAACAGAGGAATTTAGGATGATCAGGAAACAGACTACTCCTGCAGCCTGCCGGCGATCGCTTCCTGCCCACGGGGTGCCGATCGACCAGACCAAACCCGCCCCGACCGACCAGCGGGGTGGTGCAGCCCATGCGGGTCGGTGATCTTGCCGGGGGGCGATCCGGCGAACCCGGCAGGAGGTCAGAATTCGACTCGCGACGACGCGCCGCAAGAAGCAATCCGTCGTATATTGAAGCATTACGTGTCAAGTCGATGACCAGACGCCCAACCAGACCGACCCGCCCCAGCCACCGGCGGCAGGTCTGGAGAACTACGCGGCATTCTTGCCGGTCACCATGAAACCGATCGACCTCCTCAAGGCTCCCCTGCACCTGCTCTCACTGGCCAGTCGGGCAAAGTCCTTTGCCGATAACCCGATCATCGGGTCGCCGCGCTTCAATCGCTGGGGCCTGCATCGCTACCGTATCGCCCTGGCCGACCGCATGGCCTGGTCTCGCCGCTGCCGTCTGGCCAGGCAGCTTTCCGCCGATGATGTTCAGGCTTACGCACGCGACGGCCTGATCATCAAGCGCGACTTCCTGCCATCCGAGGTCTTCGGTCGGGTGCGCGACGAAGCGCATGCGCACCTCGCGGAAGCGCGCGAGATGCGTCAGGGCCGGACAGTCACCCGGCGGGTGACCCTCGATCCGGTCGACGCACGGCAACTTCCCCACTGCGTGGTTGCGGCCAACGACCCGCGCCTCGCCCATCTGATGCGTTATGTCGCCTCACACGATGTGACGCCGCTGATGTACCTGCAGATCATCATCGTTGACCCCGAACGCGGCGCACAGGATCCGCAGACGGCACTGCATCTCGATACCTTTCATTCGATCGCCAAGGCGTGGCTGTTTCTGCAGGACGTCGGCGAGGACGACGGTCCACTGGCCTATGTCCCCGGGTCGCACCGGCTGGACGACAAGCGACTGGCCTGGGAGTACCAGCAATCCCTGACGGCTGCGTCAGCCCGCAACGTCTACCATGCCCGTGGTTCGTTCCGTGCGGGCAAGGACGATCTCGACCGGCTCGGCCTGGGGCCGGCGGTCAGGCTCGCGGTGCCCGCCAACACCCTGGTGGTGGCCGACACGCACGGGTTCCATGCACGTACCCCGTCGCCACGTCCAACTCTGCGCATGGAGATCTACGGAACCTTGCGCTGGAACCCCTATGCGCCCGATTGGGGACCCGACCCGCTTGGCTGGCCGGGAATCGTCTCGCGCCGGGCAAGCTTGCTGGATCAGGCCGCCGACATGGCGGCCCGCCTGGGCCTCACCGGCAACAGCTGGCCGAAGGTCGCCGCACGACGCATGGACAGCCCGCAGGTCGGCAGTCCCTCCCGCTGAGGTCAGGTCCGGGAGAAACTTTTCTGGTCTCCCTCTCGCCCCGGCAGGCTGCAGTGGCCATGTCGCAGCGGCCTCAGCGCCGAACGCCGACCTTCCAGCCGTCCCTGGTTCTGGCCAGATACTGGACGGTGACCGAGTGGGGGTCATCACGCGCCTCCAGCACGGCAGTGTCGCCGTTCACCTCGACCTTCTCGATCTGCCGGCGACGCGCCTCGCCCTGCGCTCCGCTGCGCATGCGGTCGAGAAACTCCTGGAAACCTGCCTCGCCAAAGGTTCTGGCCATGCCTTGCAGATCGTCGACCTTCTCGGCGGTCATGTACGGACGCGCGGCATCGAGACCGCCGGCGATCAGCGCCTTCTCGTAAGCGAGAAAAGCGTCGGCCTGCGGCGACTTCTGCGCCCGCACACCGGTCAGGGTCTGCGCACAGGCGGCGGGAGTGAGCAGGGCCATGGCGAAGAGCATGACACTCAGGCGAATCATCGGTTTCATCAAGGTCTCCTCTGTTGTGGTTGCTCCTCGATCACCGTGCGGCGATTCTTCACTCATCGGTGATCCCGATCGGCAGTGCAGTATGCACGCATTCCGGTCGATCGCGCGCTCCGACGCGGTGGCGCCGCCGGTGCGCAACTTCGCGGCGGGACATCGGCCTGGTTCGCCCCATCTTCCCGCCGCTCATTCCGGACGATCCAGCTTGGTCGACAGGACGATGGTCGAGAAGGTGTCGAGCACCCCCTTGATCGCCCGGATCTTGTCGATCACCGCGTCCAGTTCATGCGTCGATTCGGTGGTCAGGATGGCACACAGATCGTAGCGGCCACTGATCGAGTAGAGCTTGACGATTTCGTGCCGCCGCCTCAGTCCGTTGATGACATCGTATTCAGTCTTGGAATCGCTCGAGATCAGTACCATCGCCCGAATGGTCGAATCTTGTTGCGACGCCTTGGCGCTCACCGTGTAACCGGTAATGACGCCTTTATCTTCGAGGGCTTTCAGGCGTAGCTGCACGGTACTTCTCGCACAACCGAGGGATTTCGCCAGTGCGACGACCGGCAGACGGGCATTGACTTTCAGCAGCGCGATCAGCCGCTGATCGAGAGAATCAAGGGTGGCTGCCATTCGAATTCCTCCAGATTGACCGGAACTCAGTCATTATGACTGATCCGCTGCCACGATTTCATCCACTCTGCAGGTTTTTGTCGGCGCAACTCATCCCTAGACTGCGTCCCTGTCGTCACCTTGAACGACCAGCAGTCAATCGCACCGAAGGAGGAAAACAAGATGTTGCAGACAGTCGAATTCAATACCCAGAACAAGCTGCTCACCCGCGAAGCACTGGACGCTTACGATCCCGCAGCCGAATCCTGGCAGAAACAGTTTTCCCGTCGCTACACGCACCACTGCGAACTGAACGGCCTCCTCAACCACGTCGAAAACGTCGATGACACCGTTTACCGGAAGTTTGCGGTATCGATCACGCCTTACATGGCCCAACTGATGGATCGCGATGATCCGCAGTGCCCGATCCGTCTGCAATACCTGCCGACCTTCGCCGAGGAAACCAGACCCGGCTTCGCGACGATGCTCGATCAGCTCGGCGAGGAAGGCGACACCGTCCCGGGCACGAGCATCGTGCATCGTTATCCGCGTCGTGTGCTGTTCCTGGTTTCCAACACCTGCGCCACACTCTGCCGCTTCTGTACCCGCAAGCGGATGGTGTCGCAACCCGCCGGATCGGTGCACCGGGATGAAATCGAGCGTTCGATCGACTACATCGCCGCCAACACCCGGATTCAGGATGTATTGCTGTCGGGCGGCGACCCGCTGACCTTCACCGACGACCGGCTCGACACCATCCTCGGCGAGATCCGCCGGCGCGCGCCGCACGTTCGCTTCCTGCGCATGGGATCACGCATGCTCGTGCAACTGCCGACCCGGATCACGCCGGAACTCTGTGCCGTGCTCGAAAAACACCGCCTGCAGATGGTCAATACGCACATCAACCACCCGAAGGAGATCACCCCGCTGCTGCGCGAGCGCGTCAAGATGCTGCAGAAGGCCGGCATCATGATGGGGTTGCAAACCGTCTGCCTGAAGGGTGTCAACGACGACGTCGAAGTGATGCGCGAACTTTTCCTGCAGGCGATCGAAATGGGTATCCGTCCCTACTACGTCTACTCCACCGACATGGTCGAAGGCGCCCATCACTTCATCGTCCCGCATCAGCGCATGCTGGAACTGTACGAAGGTCTGCGCGGCTGGATCAGCGGCCCGGCGGTGCCGACCTTCATCGTCGATGGTCTGGGCGGCCTCGGCAAGCTGCCGATCATCCCGAGCTACGTCAAGGAAGTGGAGCTGCCGGATGGATCGGGCACCACGGTCCAGTGTCGCAACTACGCCGGCAAGACGGTCGAAATGCCGGGTCTGGGCCGCGATTACGCGCTGCCGACGCACAGCAACTGATACTTCGCAGATCCGGCCCGGCCGGACCTGCCTGGCGACTCCCACCTTTTCGAGATACTGGCAGACCCGACAACATGAAACATGGCTCTCCCTACGGCACGCATCGCGTGCTCGAACCGCAAGGCGTGCTGCCACAAGGCGCGTGGAAGATCGACAACACGATGGAGATCTACGACAACGAGATCCTGATCGACGTTGCCGCCTTGAACATCGACGCAGCGAGCTTCACTCAGATCAAGCAGGAGGCGGCGGGCGATCCGGGAAGGATCGAAGCCATCGTGCGCGGCATCGTCGAGCAGCGCGGCAAGCACCACAATCCGGTCACCGGTTCGGGCGGCATGCTGATCGGCCAGGTCGCCAGGATCGGCCCGGCACTGGCGGGCAGGCTGGAACTGAAGCCTGGCGACCGCATTGCGACACTGGTGTCGCTCTCCCTGACGCCCTTACAAATCGCCACGATCAGGAAGATTCACCTCGACCGTGAGCAGATCGAAATCGAAGGTCAGGCCATCCTGTTCGAGAGCGGCCTCCACGCCAGGCTGCCCGACGACATTCCCGAGAAGGTCGCGTTGGCGATGCTCGACGTCGCCGGCGCGCCGGCCCAGACGGCCCGCCTCGTCGCTCCGGGCGACCGCGTGGTGATCGTCGGTGCTGGCGGCAAATCGGGCACGCTCTGCGTCTACGAAGCCAGGAAACGCGCCGGCCCGGCGGGCTGCGTGATCGGCGTGTCGCCGCTCGCCAGAGACTGCGAACGGATGCGCGAACTCGGCTGGGTCGATCACGCCGTGCAGGTCGATGCGACCGACGCACTGGCCATGCTGGAAGCCATCTCGGAGGTGACTGATGGCCGTCTGGCCGACGTCGTGATCAACTGCGTGAACATCCCGAATACTGAAATGGGCAGCATCCTGGCCACCCGCGACCGGGGCCGGATCTATTTCTTCTCGATGGCGACCAGCTTCACCGCCGCAGCGCTCGGCGCCGAAGGGGTCGGCAAGGATGTGGACATGATCGTCGGCAATGGTTACGCCAGGGACCACGCGCTTTACGCGCTGTCCCTGCTGCGCGAAAGTCCCAGACTGCGCCGGCTGTTCGAAGAGCGGTACGTCTGAGTGTCGATGCGGCCGAATCCCTTGTCCAGAAGCAAAACCGACGCGATGATCCCGGGCACCCTCTGGGAGCAGGTGCGCCGGCGCCGGATGAAAACGCTGGCGGTCATCGGGATGACCAAGAACACCGGCAAGACGGTGGCCTTGAATCACCTCCTGGCCTGTGCCGCACAGGCCGGCGTCGATACCGGCGTGACCTCGGTCGGCCGCGATGGCGAAGAGCACGATCAGGTGTTCTTCATTGCCAAACCGCCGGTGCTGGTCCGCTCCGGAAGCGTGGTTGCCACTGCCCGCGACACGCTGCTGCGCTCCCGTGTGGGCTGGAAGCTGCTCGCTCAGACCGGCGTCGACAGCCCGATGGGCGAGATCCTCATCGTCCGCGCGCTGCAGCACGGCGCGATGGAGATTGCCGGTGCCTCACGCGGTTCCGACCAGCAACAGATCATCGCGCACCTGCAGCAGTTCGGCTGTGCCCTGGTCCTGCTGGACGGTGCGCTTGGTCGCAGCCACCACGCCTCGCCTGCCCTCGCCGACGGGATGGTCCTGGCCACCGGCGCCGCGCTCGGTGGCGGCGTTCACGACGTCATCCGCAAGACGCGCGACCGGCTGGCGATTCTCGGCATCCCGGCGGCCGACACCGCGATCGTAAGACTGTGCAGCGAAGTTTTCGCCAAGGGGGGCGTCGGCATCTGGGATCACGCCGGGGTTGCCGTTTTCCGCGCCGAAATGGCGACGCTCAACGCCGCCTCGACGCTCCTGGGCCTGGCCGACCGGCAATTCGGCACACTGGCCGTCAGCGGCGCGGTGGGCAAAGCCCTCTGGCGGGCGATCGGCACACTGCTCGAACGACACCCCGGTCTGACCCTGGTGGTCGCCGACGGCACCAAGCTGTTCATCGAACAGGCCGATGTCGCAGCCTTCCGCCAACGTGGCGGCAAGCTGCTGGCCTATCGGCGCATCAACATCGTCGGCATCACGCTGAATCCCTTTTCGCCGCTGGGTGGTCATTTCGTCGCCGAAGAGCTGCTCGACGCAGCTCGCCGGGCCTTTCCCGCCTACCCGGTGACCGACGTGATGCTCGAGCACGCATTCACCACAACAGGAGTTTCCTGATGGCGCAACTGCATCTGGATCAGGCACAAATCGACCGCGCCCGCAACTCGGCGCGCCGCATCGCACGCAGGGTCTTCGAGCAAATGAACCGATTCACGACGACCACGGTCGAGCGCGCAACACTGCGCCTGCTGGGGGTCGACGGCGTCGATGAGAACATGGTACCCCTGCCCAACCGGCTGGTCAGCCATCTGCAGGAGCAGAAGCTGTTGTCACACGGCGCCGCCGCCGTCGTCGCCGGTGCGATGAGCGACCACAACTGGACGGCACGGCAGGTGGCCGAAGCAGTCGTTGCCGGCAGACTGGTGCTGGACCGCCCGCGTGACGAAACGGCCGCCCGCGCCGCGGCCGCCGCCGAGGCGCGCCGGATGTGCGCGCACATTGCCCGGCAGCGCGCACGGCGCGACGCCGGGATCGGATCGTGCGGCGAAAGCCGCACGCCCTGGCTCTATCTGATCGTCGCCACCGGCAACATCCACGAAGACGTGATTCAGGCCCGCGCCGCCGCCGAACAGGGCGCCGACATCATCGCGGTGATCCGTTCGACCGGCCAGAGCCTCCTGGACTACGTGCCCTACGGTGCCACCACCGAAGGCTTCGGCGGCACCTACGCAACACAGGAAAACTTCCGCCTGATGCGCGCCGCACTCGACGAGGCCGGCAGCAAGGTCGGCCGCTACATCCGCCTGACCAATTACTGCTCGGGTCTGTGCATGCCCGAGATCGCTGCCATGGGCGCCATGGAACGGCTCGACATGATGCTCAACGACTCGATGTACGGCATCATCTTCCGCGACATCAACATGCAGCGCACCTTCATCGACCAGTTCTTCTCGCGCATGGTCAATGCCTACGCCGGAATCATCATCAACACCGGCGAGGACAACTACCTGACCACCGCCGATGCCTGCGAAGCGGCGCATACCGTGCTTGCTTCACAACTGATCAACGAGCAGTTCGCCTGTCTGTCGGGTCTTGCCCCCGAGCAGATGGGACTCGGCCACGCCTTCGAAATCGATCCGGAACTCGAGAACGGCTTCCTCTGGGAGATCGCCCACGCGCAACTGGTCCGCCAGGTCTTCCCCGAGGCTTCGCTGAAATACATGCCGCCGACCAGACACATGACCGGCAACATCTTCAAGGGTCATGTCCAGGATGCCCTGTTCAACATCGTCAGCACGCTGACGCAACAGAACATTCACCTGCTCGGCATGATGACCGAAGCCATCCACACGCCATTCATTCAGGACCGTTTTCTTGCCGTGCAGAACGCAAAATACGTTTTCAACACCATGCGCGACCTGCACTCGGAAGTCGAATTCAGGCGCGATGGCCAGATCGAGCAGCGTGCGCAAAGGGTTCTCTCCGAGACCGAGCAGATTCTCGCCGAGATCGAGAGAATCGGCCTGCCGGCTGCGATCAGCCAGGGCACTTTCGCCGAGATCTCTCGCCAGCCGGACGGCGGCAAGGGACTGGATGGCGTGCTTGCCAAGTCCGCCGACTACTTCAACCCCTTCCCGAAGCTGATGCTGCAAGGAGATGACCGAGATGACTGAACAATTGATCAAGCCCTACGGCGACACGCTCGACGACGGTCGCGTCCAGCTTTCCTTCACCCTGCCCGTGACGCTCGATGAAACCGCCCGCGAAGGTGCCCGGCAACTGGCGCTGCTGATGGGTCTTGAAGAACCCGCCGTGGTGCACGCCGAGGACATGGGTCAGGACTTCAGCTTCTTCATCGTCTATGGTCAGTGCCGGCATCAGGTGGACCTGTCGAAACTCAAGGTTTCCAGGCCGGAATTCGCGACGCTCGACAAGGAAGTCATCAATCATCTGATCGCCGAGAAAATGGGCCGCAAGATGGTCGTGCTCGGGGCCTGCATCGAGACCGACGCCCACACCGTCGGCATCGACGCGATCATGAACATGAAGGGCTGCAACGGACACAAGGGTCTGGAGAGCTACCACGAGATGCGCGCCATCAACCTCGGTGCCCAGGTCGACTCGGAGGATCTGATCGCCCGGGCGATCGCGGAGAAGGCCGACGTGATTCTGGTGTCACAGGTCGTGACACAAAAGAACATTCACCTCGACAACCTGACCAGGCTGGCCGACCTGCTCGAAGCCGAGGGCCTGCGCGACCAGGTGATCCTGATCGTCGGCGGTCCGCGCATCAGTCACGAACTGGCCAAGGAACTGGGCTACGACGCCGGCTTCGGCAGCAAGACCTACGCCGAAGA
>NZ_JAEUOL010000128.1 GCF_016789985.1 Accumulibacter sp. | reverse complement strand
GTAGGTCAGCGTTCTGTCGATCTGATCCGGGAGAGTGCCCGTAATCTTGCGGGAATCCGCCGTATTGCCATCCGCTACAGCATGGTCATAAACGGCCAGATCGACAAATGCGCCAGCGAGAAACCGGGTGGGCTGGTCGGTAAACAGCAATACACCCAGATTGGTCAAGCGCCATTCGCCATCCACATCGATAGCCAGTTTCAGGTTGGACAGCAAGCGCTCCAGAGCCAGGCCGGATTCGGCAAGCGGCCTGCCGAAACGTTCGCGGTAATAGGCATCGAAGCGGCCGGTGTCGAAATCGTCCAGCCGTGCTGAAAAGGCTGGCCGCTCCTCGAAAGGAATCAGGAGCCTGCGCAAGGTCAGCATGCGCCCCAGTTGTTCGGCTGGAATCGGGTGTCGATGACTTCCAACCCGCTTGACGAACCGCCCGTCCGTCGTCTGATGAACGTAGAAGCGAGCTTTCGGGATATCCACCTTCAGGCAAAGCCGCTGCACCCCTCCTTCATCCGGCAGCATCACCCAATCGAGACGCGGGTCGATTTCGGGTACGCAGTTGTTGACTGCACAATTCACGACGAACTGTTCGAGCACATCCTGATTTCCGGCATCAACCCCGATTACGGCACGCTCCTTGTTCACACCGAATAGGACGACGCCACCCTCGGTATTCGCCATCGACACGAATACCTCGGCAATGGTCGCGGCCGCTCGCCCCTCCTCGGAGGCGAAACGCACCTGATTGCCATGAAATCTGGCTTCCTTGAATTCCAGATAGGTATCTTCGCCGGCAGCGATTTCGCTCAGCAGATCGGCAATTTCGTCATACATGCTGCATCCTCAAAAATGGTACTTCTCGCGGCGACGGCGGAACGCCTCCGCGGAACCCTCCATGATATCGAGCACCGCTCGAGCAACGTCGGCACGATCGAGCCCCCCCTGCGTACGTACCCGTCCGTGGCCCTCAGTCGCCTCAAGCGCGTAAATCAGATCGGCGTCGCCGTTGACCGGCAGGTTGGCGTTGTGGGTCGCCATGATCAACTGCCGCTCGGACTTCACCTTGCGCAACAGGGGCACCAGGTCCTGATAGATGAAATTCGAATCCAGCTCATCCTCCGGCTGGTCGATGACAATCGGCCCGTCGCCATGCGCCAGCAGCAGGTTGAGCACGGCCGTATTGCGCTGGCCTTCCGACAACTTGCCGTCGCTGATGCGGCCCACTATACCGCCTTCGACCCTGCGCAGCTCGATATCGACCAGATCGGCGACCCGCGTCAGGCGCACATCGCGCCATTTCTTCATATTGCCTTGCAAGTGATTCGCCATGTCTTCGGCGTATTCTGCGATATCCAGTTCGCACGCTTCTATCTGCCTTGCAATCGCTCTAATGTACTCCCATGGGGTAACGTATTCCTCCTGCACTCGGAAAGCATGGAACAGCTTTTCTCCCAGATCAGCCCAATATTTTCCAAGTCGGGAACGTCCATCCGGCGCTAGCGATCCCCAGGCAGCCGCAAATGAGGATATGTCGCCCATGTAGTCCACCAGTACCACAATGGTGTTCCGTACTCTCCGGTTGATGGTCGCGGCCAAATCGGCCCTGACCTTGTGTTGCAGTCGCCACAAATCGAACAGACCTTCCAGCTTGGCATCCAGCTTTCCGACCTGCTCGCCAAGCAGCTTCTCCTGCCTGCCCTGCCCCGCCAGCTCGGCCTGCTTGGCCTGCCGTTGCTTATCGATCTCCTGCATGCGGGCGACGTCCTGCGGATTCAGCCCGCGCTCGCGGCAGGCATCGGCGAAACGGGCCTGCGCTGCATCCAGATCGCCGCTCACCTGCGGCCAGTCGCGGTCACCCTCGAACAGAGCGTGGACACTACGCTCAAAGTCATCTGCCGCGCGCAGCAGCGCCGCATGGATATTCGCGTTCAGCTTTTCGCTCCGTGCATCGAAGCGCTTGAACCATTCGGGATGGGGCCAGTTGTCGGCCTCGGAACCCAACGGCGCGTGGGATTCCACGATGTCATCGGCCAGCCCCCTGATCCGAGCCGATTCTTCTGTCATTCTGTTGCGAACCTGATCCAGATAGCGTCGAGCGGCCTGGGCACGCTGTTGCTTGACGGCTTCCTGCTGCACGTCCTTGCGCGCCTGCCACTGCCGGTTGAGTTCGCCGATTTCCTGATTCAGGCGCGCAATGTCGGCTCGTACCGCGTCGAGGCGATCCTTCGCCGCGAACAACTGCGCGATCTCGGTGCGCGACGTGATTTCCTTCGCCTTGAGCCCTTGCAGTTCCGGCCCGCAGGCATCGTCGAGCATCAACAGCAGGCTGTTCTTTCCGGGAGAAGCAAGGTCCGTGAGCTGCTGCTGGCTGAAAAACTGGATGGGGATATGGCGCAGGTAGGTCGAAAAATCCGCGGCTTCCCCGGCGATCAGTTCATGCTTACCGCGCCGCGGCTGCAAGGCAATCGTATCCACCTGCCCGGGAACTCCCTCCCAATCGACCAGAATTTCCGTCTCCTGGGTGAAGGTGCCTGCGATCCTGTCCACCTTGGCGCGGATCGGCGCCAACAGGCCTGCATCCTTCTCCCGCCCGAAGGCAAAGCGCAGGCATTCGAGCAGCGTTGACTTGCCGCTACCCCGGCCGCCGATGACGGTGTTCAGATTTTCGGAAAGGACAAGCTCCTGGTCGGCAAGGAATTCCAGGCCGGTCACTCGCACCCCTCGAATCCGCGGGTGGGTCTGTCTATCCGACGGACGATCGGGCTGAAGACAAATCCGTGATTCGGGATCGAGAAATGCCTGTCGCAATGCCTCCACCGACTGCTTCGACATCTTCACCCACGTGAAACGATAGCCCAGCGCATTCGCCAGCGGCTTGCCGTCTTGATCAACCTTCAACGATTTTGCGTCCGAAGACATGACATAGGCCGGCTGGCTGCCACGGCGAGCCCAATCATGATTCCGTCCCTCCAGAATATCGAGATACTTGTGCTGTAGCGGGTTCGCGGTGACTTCGATGGCGAGCAAATCGGATAACTGATAGTCCTTGATGTGTCGGGCGTCGTGGAGAATCCCGTCCTTCTCGTCAGCGTGGGCGGCGATGACGATACCGCCATGTTCCCGCTGCACCATTTCGAGAAGGCGCTTGAGGCTCACCGTCTGATCGTTGTAGCGCAGCGGCTCCGGTCTGTTGTTCCTGAATCGCTGGTTGTCCGCCAATCCCAGCTTGGTCAAAATCATGCTCACCCGCCTGAGGTCCCGCATCTTCCTGGCGGGTGAAAAGAGGCATAGCGCATGAAAGCCAATGTCGACTTCGAATCCCGGCAGAATATGGAGCGGCGGTAAATCAAGATCCTGCGCCACGCTGGCATTCTGTTCGACCAGATGCGTCAGGAACCAATCTCGCGGCTCGGCCTTCTCGGAAAAATTGTGGTCGGTAATGCCTACGATCTCCAACCCAAGGGCATGGCAGCGCCGAAGGAAAACGCGCGCCTTGTTCTGTATGCCGCTTTCGTCGGGAACGCCATCGACGATCGGCCGGCGCGGATTCCCAAGCCGCAGATCGTCGTCGAGCCAATGGGCGTTGTCTTCAGGTGTTTGAACCTGGAAGTCGCACTTGAGCCAGCGCATTCCCTGATATTCAGCCATTCTTGTTTTCCTCCAGCTTGTTCCGTGCCGCCAGTGTATGCCGCGCCGTGTGGTACTCCCCGAATTCCCGCGTCTCGTTGTTCTTGAGCACGCGAAAGGTTTCGGATGGGTATCTCTCGGTTCTTGGATTCATCTCACCCCTTCGTAATCGTTCACTCCCCTACACGTTTGCCGAGATGGCGGGAATCGTGGGAAGCGGCAAACCCTTGCGAGCGGCGGCGATGACGGTGCCGAGGTATTGCCAGGCGGATGCTCCGCGACGGCGACAGGTTTCGATGAGGCTGGCGAGGAAAGCGAAGGCACGGGACCCCTCTTCAGAGCGTGTGCCGTGGCTGATGGTGCGCGAA